>DASYJR010000157.1:0-12961 GCA_035996305.1 Amnibacterium sp.
CGACAGCGCGGCCGCGATCGGCACCGCGATCACCGCCTACCTCGTCACCCTCGCCGTGCTCATCCCGCTCTCCGGCTGGCTCACCGAGCGCTTCGGCGCCCGCCGGGTGCTGGTCACGGCGATCGTCGTCTTCACGCTCGCGTCGGCGCTCTGCGCCGCGGCCCCCGGGCTGCCCGCCCTGATCGCCGCCCGCGTGCTGCAGGGCGCCGGCGGCGCCCTCATGGTGCCGGTCGGGCGCCTCGTCGTGCTGCGCGAGACCGCGAAGGCCGACCTCGTGCGGGTCGTGGCGCTGCTCACCTGGCCAGCACTCGCCGCACCCGTGATCGCCCCGCTGCTCGGCGGCCTCCTCGCCTCGACCCTCGGCTGGCGGTGGATCTTCCTCGTGAACCTGCCGCTCGGGGTCGTCGCGGTGCTCGCCGCTCGCCGACTCGTGCGCGGCGGCCCCGCCGAATCCGTGCCGCGCCTGGACGTGCTCGGGCTGCTGCTCGTCTGCGTGTCCGTCGCGGCCGTCACCGCGCTCGGCTCGGTGCTCTCCGCGCCCGACGTGGTGTGGCCGCTCGCCGTGGTGCTCGCGGTCGTCGGCGTCGTGACCGGCGCGCTCGCCGTCCGGCACCTGACGGCGTCGTCGCGTCCGCTGCTCGCGCTCCGGGCGCTCCGGATCGGGTCGTTCCGGATCGCGCACGCGGGCGGATCCGCGTTCCGGCTCGCCGTCAACGCGGTACCGTTCCTGCTGCCGCTGCTCTTCCAGGTGGGCTTCGGCTGGTCGCCGGTCGAGGCCGGCGCGCTCGTGCTGCTGCTCTTCGTCGGCAACCTGGGCATCAAGCCGGCGACGACCCCGCTGCTCACCCGGTTCGGGTTCCGGCCGGTGCTGGTGCTGGCGACGATCTGCTCCGTGCTCGCCGCCGTGCTGAACGCCTTCCTGACCGCGTCGACGCCGCTCGTGCTGCTCGGCCTCGTGCTGCTGTTCGGCGGCGCCGCGCGTTCAGTCGGCTTCACCGCGTACAACACGGTCGCCTTCGCCGATGTGCCGTCGGCCGGCATGACGGACGCGAACACGCTCGCCTCGACGCTGCAGCAGGTCGCCGCCGGCCTCGGCGTCGCGGTCGGGGCGGTCGCCCTCCGCGCGGGTACCGCGGTCGCGGGAACGGAGGGCGGGCTGCTGCCCTACCGGATCGCCTTCCTCGTGATCGCGGCGATCCTCGCCGTCGCCGCGATCGAGGCGCTCATCGCCCCCGGGGCGCTCGGCGAGCACATCCGCCCGCAGCGCCGTTCCGCCCTCCCGGGGAGAGGATGAGGCCGTGCGCGTGATCGTGATCGGTGCCACCGGCCATGTGGGCGGCTACCTCGTGCCGCGGCTCGTCGAGGCCGGGCACGAGGTCGTCGCCATCAGTCGTGGCCGGCAGCGGCTGTACCGCGAGCATCCGGCGTGGGCGTCCGTCGAGCGGGTGACCGCGGACCGCGAGGCCGAGGACGCCGCCGGCGGCTTCGGCGACCGCGTCGCCGCGCTCGGGCCGGACGCGGTCGTCGACATGGCCTGCTTCACCGAGGAATCCGCCGGGCAGCTGCTCGACGCGCTCCGCGGCACGGGCGCGCTGCTGCTCATGTGCGGCACGATCTGGGTGCACGGGCGGCTCACCGCGGTGCCGGCGCGCGAGTCCGACCCACGCCGCCCGTGGGGCACCTACGGCGTGCAGAAGGCCGCGATCGAGCGGCTCGTGCTCGACGCCGCGAGCCGGGGCGATGTGCGCGGCTCCGTGCTGCACCCGGGGCACATCAGCGGACCGGGCTGGCCGGTCATCAACCCCGTCGGCAACCTCGACCTGACGGTCTGGGAACGCCTCGCCACCGGCGCCCGCGTCGTGCTGCCGGGCCTCGGCCTCGAGACCGTGCACCACGTGCACGCGGACGACGTCGCGCAGGCGTTCCAGCTCGCGCTCGAGCGACCGGACGCGTCGGTCGGCCGCGCCTTCCACGTCGTCGCCGAGCGGGCGCTCGCCCTCGCCGGGTTCGCGGAGGCCGTCACCGGCTGGTTCGGCGCGGAGGCCGACCTCGCCTACCTGCCGTTCGACGAGTGGCGGGCGACGACGACGCCGGAGCACGCCGACACCTCCTACGAGCACGTCGCCCGGAGCCACGTGATGAGCATCGACGAGGCGCGCAGCCGTCTCGGCTACGCGCCCGCCTTCACGGCGCTGGAGGCGGTGCGGCAGGGCGTCGAGCACCTGGCCGCGACCGGTCGCATCCGGGTCCCGGCCTTCGTCGACGCCTGAGCGTCCTCACGTGCGGATGTGCGCGACCAGCGCCGCCGTGAACGCCGCCGGCTGCTCGAGGTGGGGCGAGTGGCCGCAGTCGGGCACGAGCACCTCGGTGACGCGGCCGCCCGCGTCGCGGTAGCGGTCGAGCACGGCGCGGGTCTGGCTCACCATGGGCTGGGGCGGCGCGACGTCCGCGCCCGGCCAGCCGGGGATCGCGCCGATCGACCCGAGCAGGTTGAGGTCGAAGAACGAGCCGTCGGACACGATCACGTCGTCGGCGCCGCGGATCCAGAGGATCGGCGGCTTCACGGCTGCGGCCACGATGCCGGTGAGGTCGAGGTGACCGGGGGTCATCGTGTTGAGCACCCCGCGCGAGCCGGGACCGAACCCGGGCCACGCGTCGGCCGGGGTCGCGTCGCCGGGGTAGTGGTCCACGCCGGTCGCGGTGGTGAGCATCGACTCGACCCACAGGTCCTCGTTCGGGATCTGCTCCGGATGCTTCACGTAGGTGGTGCGGTAGACCGTGCGGGGCGAGGTGGGCTCCGCGTCGGTGCGGTCACCGGCGGCGAGGGCCGCGACGAACCCGGGGTTCGCGCCACCGCCGCCGGTGCCGGCCCCGCCGTTCAGGACGCCGCCGTCCGCGGTGGTGCCGCCGAAGCCGTAGGGCGAGACCGGCGACTCGAGCGTGAGGGAAGCGACGAGGTCTGGGCGATCGAGCAGCAGCTGCAGCACCACGCCGCCGCCCATGCTCCAGCCGAGGAGGTGCACCGGGCCGGTGCCGAGCGTGTCGAGCACCGAGGCGACGTCGTCGGCGTAGTCGCGGAGGCCGCGGGTGGCGTCGACGGGCAGGCGCTCGCTGTCGCCGAAGCCGCGGAGGTCGACGGCCAGGGCGCGGATCCCCTCGGGCAGCCCCAGCATCAGCGGCTGGAAGAAGAGGGACGACGACACGTTGCCGTGCACGAGCACGACGGGTGCGCCGGACCCGGACCCGGCCCGTTCGACGACGTGGGCGGTCAGCCGCGGCGTGCGCACGTCGGAGGCGGTGAGGCCGTCGAGGAGGGTCTGCATGTGGGGAACTCCTTCGGTTCTCGCGGGGTCAGGGGAGGGATCGGGCGACGGCGGCGCGCACCGTCTCGGCGACGCGGTCGACACCGGGAGCGGTCATCAGCACCGTGTAGTGGTTCACGTCCGGGACCTCGACGACCTCGAGCTGCGGGACGAGCTCGCGGCACGTCCGCAGCCGTTCCGGGGCGTAGAGCCCGGGCGGCTCGTCCTGCATCCCGCGCGGAGCACGGACGAACGTCACCGGCTGCTGCAGGGAGCGCAGCGCGTCGAGGTGGAACGACGAGCCGTAGAGCTGCGCCTGGTCGACGGTGACGGCATCGGCGTTCGCCGAGGCACGGAAGCCGCCGTCCGCCGGCTCGAGGTCGTACCGGACGTACGCCTCGACCTCGTCCGTCCAGTCGCCCTCCCGGACGAACGCGGGCGCCCGCCGCCAGTACTCGAGGTACGCGTCGCGCGAGGGGAAGACCATGGCGAGCCGCTCGAACACGGGACCCAGCACGGGCCGCGGGTCGCTCGTGTCGACGCCCGGCGGGGCGGCGAGCGGGAATCCGCCGTCGACGAGCACGAGGGAGGCGACGCGCTCCGGCTCGTCGGCCGCGAGCACGGTCGCGACGAAGGCGCCCATCGAATGACCGACGACGGTGACGCGGTCGGCGCCGATCACGTCGAGCAGCCGACGCAGGTCCGCCGCGTGCTGCTCGAGCCCTGAGCCGGCCGGCAGCCCGTTGCTGCGCGCCCGGCCGCGGAGGTCGGGCGCGACGATCCGCAGCTCGGGCAGCGCGCCGGCGAGCGCGAGGAAGGCGCGGCTCGATGCGGTGATGCCGTGCACGGCGAGCACGACGGGTGCGTCCGGTTCCCCCGGCCACACGGCGACGGCGAGCTCGCCGTCGCCGACCTCGACGAAGCCGTCCGTCGGCTCCCTCATCGCGAGGTCCAGCCGCCGTCCATGGTGTACGACGCGCCGTTCACCATCCCCGCGGTGTCGCCGAGGAGCCACACGGCGAGGTCGGCGACCTCGTCGGGTTCGACGAGGCGCTTCACCGCGCTCTCGGAGAGCATGATCCGCTCGACGACCTCGTCCTCCCCGATGCCGTGCACCCGGGCCTGGTCGGCGATCTGCCGCTCGACGAGGGGGGTGCGCACGTACGACGGGTTGATGCAGTTGCTCGTGACGCCCCGGCCGCCGCCCTCCTGGGCGATCGTCTTCGACAGGCCCTCGAGGCCGTGCTTCGCCGCGACGTACGCCGACTTGTAGGCACTCGCGCGGAGGCCGTGCACCGAACTGATGTTCACGATCCGACCCCAGCCGCGCTCGTACATCGTCGGCAGCGCGGCGCGCACGAGCGCGAACGGGGCGACGAGCATCAGGTCGACGATGAAGCGCCAGCGCGCCGGATCGAACTCCTCGATCGGGCTCACCGTCTGCACGCCGGCGTTGTTCACGAGCACGTCCGCGTCGAGGCTGAGGCCGTCGAGATCCGCGGGCCTCGACAGGTCGACCTGCCACGCCTCGCCGCCGATCCCGGCCGCGACCCGCTCGGCTCCGGCGCCGTCGAGGTCCGCGACGACCACGAGGGCGCCGACCGCCGCGAGCGCGCGCGCCGTGGCCGCGCCGATGCCGCTCGCGCCGCCGGTGACGACGGCGCGCTTGCCGCTCAGGTCCGTGTGCATCCGTGCTCCTCCCGCTCAGAGCGCCTCGAGCAGCACCGCCGAGCCCTGCCCGCCGCCGCCGCAGATCCCCGCCGCGCCGAACGAGCCGCTGCCGGCGGCAGCGAGCCGGCGGGCGAGGTGCCCGACGATGCGGGCGCCGGACGCGCCGATCGGATGGCCGAGCGCGATCGCCCCGCCGTACGCGTTGACGATCGCGGGGTCGACGCCGAGCTCGCGCGTGGAGACGACCGCGACGGCCGCGAAGGCCTCGTTGATCTCGACCGCGGCGAGGTCGCCCGCCGAGCGGCCGCTGCCCTCGAGGGCCCGGCGGATCGCGTTGGACGGCTGCGCGTGCAGCGAGACGTCGGGGCCGGCGACCATCGCCGAGCCGACGACCCGGGCGGACGCCGCGAGGCCCAGCTCGCGCGCGACGTCCTCGTCGGCGAGGATCACCGCCGCCGCGCCGTCGGTGATCTGCGAGGCGTTGCCGGCGGTGATGCCGCCGCCCTGGCCGAAGGCCGGCGCGAGGCTCGACAGCGAGTCGACGGTGGTGCCCTTGCGGAGGCCGTCGTCGATCGCGAGCACGGTGTCGCCCCTGCGGCCGCGGATCGTGTACGGCGCGATCTCGGCCTCGAGGAACCCGGCCCCCGCCTCGAGCCGGCGATGGGACTCGGCGGCCCACGCGTCCTGGTCCTCGCGGGTCACGCCGTGATCGGCGTTGTGCTGCTCGGTGGAGGCGCCCATCGCGACGTGCTCGAAGGCGTCCCGGAGCCCGTCGTGGTCCATCGTGTCGAGGAACTCGACCGCTCCGTAGCGGCGGCCGAGCCGGCTGCCCGGCCACGCGTGCGGAGCGAGCGTCATGGACTCCATGCCCCCGGCCACGACGATCCGCGCCCGCCCGGTCTCGATGAGCATCGCGCCCTGCGCGACCGCCTCGGTGCCGGAGAGGCACACGGCGTTGATCGTCGCCGCGGGCACCGTGAGCGGCACGCCGCCGCCGACCGCCGCCTGGCGCGCCGGACCCTGGCCGGCGCCGCCCTGCAGCACCTGTCCCATGAGCACCCGGTCGACCTGGTCGCCGCCGACGCCCGCACGCTCGAGTGCGGCGCGGATCGCGTGCGCGCCGAGCGTCGTCGCCGGGATGGTCGCGAACGCCCCCAGGTACTTCGCGAACGGGGTCCTCGCGTACCCCACGATCACCGCAGCCATGCCTGCGCCGCCTTCCCGGGTCGTCCTCGATCCCGCAGTCAAACCTATGCCCGGGATGGGACGCTGAAGGGTGCCGACCGTCCGCCGCAACCCGCTCCGTGAGCTCGGCGCGGGCGTCGCCGACCTCGGCCGCGGCTTCGCCGTGTGGGGTACCTCGCCGCGGCTGATGCTGCTCGGCGCGGTGCCGGCCGCCATCGTCGGCGCCGTCTTCGCCGTGCTGCTCGCCGGACTGCTCGTCGCCCTGCCGGCGATCGCCGCGGCCGTCACGCCGTTCGCCGACCCCTGGGACGCGGCCCTGCGGGACGCGGTGCGCGTGCTGGCCGGGATCGCCCTGCTGCTGCTCGCCGCCGTGGTGCTGGTGCTCGTCTTCACGGCGGTCGTGCTGACGGTCGGCGACCCGTTCTACGAGCGGATCAGCCGGGCCGTCGAGGTGCGCCTTGGGGATCCGCCCCGGGAGGTCGACGAGCCGGTCGTCGCCGGGATGCTGCGGGCGGCGGGGGAGGGGCTCCGCCTCGCGGCGGCCGGCCTGGTCGTCGCCCTGCTCGCGTTCGCGGCCGGCTTCGTCCCGATCGCCGGCCCCGCGCTGGCGGTGGTCGTCGGCCTCGTGCTCGGCGGCCGGCTGCTCGTGCTCGAGCTGACCGGCACGCCCTTCGCCGCCCGCGGGCTGCGGCTCCGGGACCGTCGCCGGGCCGTTCGGCGGCACCGGATGCGCACCCTCGGCTTCGGCGGGGCCGTCTCGGCACTCTTCCTCGTGCCGTTCGCCCCCGTCGTGCTGATGCCCGCGGCGGTGGCCGGCGCCACCGTGCTGTCCCGCTCCCTGCTCGAGGACGACCGCGAGCCCGCGCCCGGGCCGTAGGTCCGTCATCGCGTCGCGAACGGAGGATGTGGTCGCCGGCGGAGGACATCGGCCGCCGAATCGTCCTCCGTCGGCGACGACGTCCGCCGTGCCCGACACCACCCTCAGCCCCTACGCGCGGGACAGCCCGACCTCGCCGGGCAGCTCGCCCCGGGGCACGAGTCGCGGTAGGCCGATCAGCGCGAACACGCCGACAGCGGCCGCGGCGACGGTCGGCACGAGGAAGCCCGCCCCGGGTCCGGCCCGGTCGATGACCGCGCCGGCGATCCCGGCCGAGAGCGCGTACGTGAGGCTGAGGGCGGTGTTCGTCCAGGCGAGCCCCTCCGTCAGCCGGGCCCTGGGCACGAGGGTCTCCACCAGGGTCGAGCCGGTCGCGATCACCGGCGCGATGGCGACGCCGGCGAACAGGAACACGACCGCGAGCAGCGGGATCGGCGGCACGAGCGCCATCGGCGCCGTGAGCACCGCGAGCACCACCGCGACCGCGGCGAAGCGGCGGTGCATCCGGCCGCGCCAGTGCACGGCCCCGTAGACGAGGCCGCCGAGCATGCTGCCCGTGGCCCAGAGCGCGAGCACGGCGCCCGCGGCGGCCGGTGCGCCCGCCGCCTTCGCGACCGCCGCGACCGCGACCTCCGCCGATCCGAACACGCCGCCGGCGGCGAAGAACACCGCGACCAGCACGAGCATGCCGCGCATCCGCAGCACGGGCCCGCGCTCGTGCTCCGGATGGGGCGAGCCGTCGCCGATCGCGGGCTGGGTGCGACCCTGCCGAGCCAGCAGCAGGGCGCCCGCCACTGCGGTGACGGCGGCGAGCAGCAGGCCGACGGCCGGATGCACGAGCGCGGCGAGCAGCGTCACGATGATCGGCCCGACGACGAAGACGACCTCGTCGAGCACCGACTCGAACGCGAACGCGACCTGGAGGTCACGGCCGTCGACGATCAGCGCCCACCGTGCCCGGACGAGCGAGCCGACGCTCACCTGCGACACCCCGGCGAGGGCCGTCGCGACGAGCACGACCGCGATCGGCGCGCCGAGCACCGCGGTGAGCACGATCGCGAGCAGCAGCAGCGCGTGGATCGGCGCGGCCGTGCGAAGGAGCCGCGCCTGCCCCAGCCGGTCGGCGAGCCGCGCGATCCCGGGTGACGCGAGCGCCGAGGCGAGGCCGAACGTGCCGGCCGCCGCCCCGCCGAGCGCGTAGGAGCCCGTGGTGCGCTGCACGAGCAGCACCGAACCGAGCCCGACCATCGCCATCTCCATGCGCGCGAACAGCCCCAGTGCGGAGAAGGCCAGCGCGCCCGGGTGGGCGAGGATCCGTCGGTAGGGCGCGAGCACGACGAACGACGCTATCGGCCTGCGACGGCGGCTCAGCCCTTCAGCCCCGAGAAGGTCATCGTGGCGATGAACTGCTTCTGCGCGACGAGGAAGAACAGGATCAGCGGCAGCGTCGCGACGACGTTCGCCGCCATCAGCAGCGACCACTCGGTCCGGCGGGCGCCCTGGAAGGTCGTGATGCCGAGCTGCAGCGTGAACGCCTGGTCGTTGTTGATCGCGATGAGCGGCCAGACGAGGTCGTTCCATGAGCCGAGCAGGGTGAAGATCGCCAGGGTCGCGAGCGCCGGCTTCGCGAGCGGCAGCACGATGCGGAAGAACACCTGGCGCCGGGTGCAGCCGTCGAGCAGCCCCGCCTCCTCGAGCTCGAGCGGGAGCGACAGGAAGAACTGCCGCATGAGGAAGATCCCGAACGCGCTCGCGAGCCAGGGCACGATCGCCGCGCCGAGGCTGTCGAGCAGCCCGATCCGCGAGAACAGCACGTAGGTCGGGATCATCAGCACCTGCGTCGGGATCATGATCGTCGCGACGATGCCGAAGAAGCCGAGGTTCCGGCCCCGGAAGCGCAGCCGGGCGAACCCGTAGCCGGCGAGCGAGCAGAGCACCAGATGGCTGACGATCGCGGTTCCCGCGACGACGAGCGTGTTGCCGAGCCAGAGCAGCACGGGCGACGTCGTGACGAGGCTCGCGTACCCCGCCAGCGTCAGCGTGCTGGGGATCAACGGGGTCGGCACCTGCACGAGGTCCGCCGCGGGGGTCAGGGACGCGAGGAACATCTCGACGAACGGGATCGCGAAGACGATCGCGGTCGGCGCGAGCAGCAGGTGCCACGGGCTGAACGGCAGGCCGCGGCGGCCTCGGCGCGATGCGGCCGCGGGCCCTCCGGATGCGGCGGGTGCCGGTGCGGGCGCCTCGAGCAGGTCCGTCATGGTCAGAAGGCCTCGATCCGCGCGCGCCGCGAGACGACGATCACGCCGACGGTGATGAGCATCGTGATCGCGAACAGCCCCCAGGCCACGGCGGATCCGTAGCCGAACTCCGTCTGCTTGAACGCCGCGTTCCAGAGGTAATAGACGACGGTCTGCGTCGCGTTCAACGGTCCGCCCCGGGTGGTCGTGTACACGAGGTCGAACAGCTGCAGCGCCTCCACGGTCTGCCAGATCGTCGCGAACGCGATCACGGGGGCGAGCTGCGGCACGACGACGTGCCGGAACGCCTGCCGCTTCGTCGCGCCGTCGATCAGCGCCGCCTCGACGAGCTCCGCGGGGATGTCCTGCAGGGCCGCCAGGAAGATCACGGTCGTGAAGGCGGCCGAGCCCCAGAGCGACATGAGCGCGATGACGACCATGGCCTGCTTCGGGTCCTCGAGCCAGCCCTGCGGCGGCAGGCCGAGGTCGCGGAGGATCGTGTTCAGCAGCCCGAACTGCGGGCTGAACAGGTAGGTCGAGAGGATGCCCGTCGCGGCGGCCGACGCGACGAACGGCACGAAGATCGCGGTGCGGTAGAGACCGACGAAGCGGATGCGGCGGTTCAGCGCGACGGCGAGCAGCAGACCGAGCAGCACGGACGACGGCACGAACAGGAGCGCGTAGAGGCCCGTGTGCCAGACGGCGGCCCAGAGATCGGCGTCGCTGACGGCGTAGGCGTAGTTGCCGGCCCCCACGTTCACCGGATCGCTGAACCCGTCCCAGCGCTGCAGTGAGAGCAGGAACGACCAGGCGGCGGGGAAGATCGACAGCCCGAGCACGAGCACGGTGGCCGGCCCGACGAACGCCCACCCCTCGAGGGCGCGGGCGGCGCCCCGCCGGCGGATCGCGCGGCGGCGGTCCGCCGGTACCGCCGGCGCCGTCGGGACCGCCGTCACGGACCGTTCCCCGCGAGGGCCGAGTCGGCCTGCTTCGCGGCGGCCTTCAGCGCCGTCGCCGGATCGCCCTGGCCCTGCAGGACCGCGGAGATCTGCTTGCCGATCGCCTCGGACACCTTGTTGTAGGCCGGCACGGTGGGCCGCGCGTGCTTCGAGTTCGCGAGGTTCGCGGCCATGATGTCGAGCCCGGGCAGCGCCTTGACCTGCGCCTGGAACTCGGGCGACGACGTCTCGCTCGGGCGCAGCGGCAGGTTGCCGTACTGGACGTTCCAGGCGATGTCCTGCTTCGGGTCCGTCAACCATTTCGTGAATTGGTACGCCCAGTAGGCGCGGTTCGCGTCCTTGTGGTCGAACAGGGTCCACACGTCGGGTCCGGAGACCGTCTCGTGGTCGCCGTTCGTGCCGGGCATCGCCGTCACGCCGTACTTCGTCCTCCCGGTCTTCAGGTCGTAGAGCTCCCACGGACCGGAGGTGATCATGCCGATGTGGTTCGCGACGAAGAGCTGGCCGAACTTCGTGTCGGTCTGGTCGAGGTACACGCTCCTGTCGGTCCGGGCCATGTCACGGAGCAGGGTCAGCGCATTCACGCCGGCGGGGGAGTCGAACGCCGCCGTCCTGCCGTCGGACGACAGGATCTCGCCGCCGTTCTGCCAGAGGTGCGGCCAGAACTGCCAGGTCGTCTCCTCGCTGCCGGACACGGAGTAGCCGTAGCCGTACGTGCTCGTCGCCGGGTTCGTGAGCTTCTTGGCGGCGACGCGGAAGTCGTCCCAGGTCCAGTCGGCCGTCGGGTAGGGCACATGCGCCGCGTCGAAGAGGGTCTTGTTGTACAGGAGGGCGAGGTCGTCGACGACGGCCGGGAAGCCGATGGTCCTCCGTCCGGTCGGTCGCGCGGTCTGCCGGGCGGCGGCGCTGAAGTCCTTCCAGTCGACCTTCGGATCCGCCACCTGCTTCGTGATGTCGAGCGTGCGGTTCGACGCCTCGAGCTGGCTCGTCCAGGACCCGAAGGCGTAGGACACGTCCGGGTAGGTGCCGCCCGCGAAGCTCGCCGACAGCTTCTGCAGGAGGTCCTCGGTCGACGGGGCGCCGGAGGAGACCTTCACGGTCACGTTCGGGTGCTGCTTCTCGAAGTCGGCGGCGAGCCCGACGAGGATCTTCTGGGCCTGATCGGCCTGCCCGGTCCACCACACGATCGTGGTCTTCGCCTTCGGGTCGACGGTCGCGGTGCCCGAGCCGCCGCTGCAGCCGGTGAGCGCCACCGCGAGGGCGGTGACGAGCCCGGCGGCGAGGAGCCGGGACGGACGGATCGACTGCACCTCGAGGACTCCTTCGCCGGCGACGGTGGACGTGACCCGGACTCTGCCGTCCGTCGGCACGCTGTGTCATAGTGCGCGACGGACTGCGCGGTCCGGAAGAATGGCGCATGGAACGCGCAACGGAAGTGAGCGATGGCGATACGAACGAGCGGAACGGCCGATCTGGACCGTCTCCGGAACCTCCCGCTGTCCGCGTGGCGCCCGGTGCAGCAGGTCGCGGTGCCCGAGCATCCGATGGACCGGCCGGCCGTGCCGGCGATCGACGTGCACAACCACCTGGGCCGCTGGCTGAGCCAGGACTCCTCGTGGACGGTCCCCGACGTCGACGCGCTGCTCGCCCTGCTCGACGAGTGCGGCATCCGCACCGTCGTGAACCTCGACGGGCTCTGGGGCGACGAGCTCACCGCGAACGTCGAGCGCTACGACCGGGCGCATCCGGGCCGGTTCGTCACGTTCTGCCAGCTCGACTGGCCGATGCTCGCGGAGCCGGACGGCGAGCGGCTGCTGCTCGACTCGCTCGAGGACAGCGCCCGCCGCGGCGCCCGCGGCGTGAAGGTGTGGAAGCACCTGGGCCTGCAGGTGCGGGACGGGGAGGGCGAGCTGGTGCTGCCCGACGATCCGCGCGTGATCGCCGTGCTCGCGCGCGCCGGGGAGCTCGGGCTGCCGGTGCTCATCCACGTGGCGGACCCGAAGGCGTTCTTCGAGCCGCTCGACGAGCGCAACGAGCGGCTCGACGAGCTGCTCGAGGTGCCGGAGTGGTGGTTCGGCGACCGTACCCGGTACCCGGCGTTCGAGACGATCCTCGACGCGCTCGAGGCGCTCGTTGTCGCGACGCCCGGCACGACCTACATCGGCGCCCACGTCGGCTGCGTCGCGGAGGACCTGGACCGCGTCTCCGCGCTGATGGACCGGGCGCCGAACTGGCACGTCGACCTCGGCGGCCGCCTCGCCGAGATCGGACGGCAGCCGCGGCGCTTCCGCCGGCTCGTCGAGGCGCATCCGGACCGGGTGCTGTTCGGCACGGACGTGTACCCGCCGAACGCGGAGGACTACCGCGTGCTCTTCCGCTTCCTCGAGACGGACGACGAGAGCTTCGCCTACGCGCCGGGAGCGGACGTGCCGCCGCAGGGCCGCTGGACCGTCTCCGGCGCCGCCCTGCCGCGGGACCTCCTGCCGGGCGTCTACGCGGGCAACGCCGCGCGCATCCTGCACCTCTGACCCCCGCCGGACTCCCCGGCCGTTGCCCCGTTCTGCGGCACCGGAGGCCCGTCGGGCGCGGGAGGTGGCAACCGTCGGCCGGTCAGCGCAGGGCCTCCGGGATGCGGTCGCCGTGCGCGGCGGTCAGCTCGTCGCAGAGCGCCCAGATCTGCTCGGGCGTGAGGGTCGAGCTCGCGTTCGCGTCGACGAGCACCGCCTG
>DASYJR010000158.1:0-5698 GCA_035996305.1 Amnibacterium sp.
CGGCGTCGTCGCGGTCCTCGCGGTCGTCGTGACCGCGGCGCCGCAGATCGTCGCGGACCGGCAGCCGCGGGCGAAGGCGCTCACCGAGATGGGCGACGCCGCGGCGCTCGTCGCGGCCGAGCGCCGACCGTCCGACGGTCCCTCCGGCATCGTCTTCGGCCAGTACAACGGGATCGCGGGCGCCACGACCCGGATCGAGGCGATCGCCTACCCGGCGGACTTCCGCGGCCTCACGGATCTCACCGCCGTCGGCCCGCTCGCCGACAGCACCGCCCTGTTCGGCTCGGACATCAGCACGACGGCCGCCGTGCCGCGGATGCGCTCGCTCACCACGGTGTGGTTCCTGCTCGACCTCGACGCCGCGCCGAAGACGGTCGTCCCGGCCGCGGCGATGGAGGCCGCGGGCCTCGCGCAGACCGGCACCTTCCGCACCCGGGGTTCGATGCTGCTGCGGTGGAGCCGGGTCCGGTGAGGGGCGCGGAGGCGGCCCTCCGCGAGGGAGCTACTCGCGCTCCAGCCGCTCCGCCGCCTCGAGCCACGCGAGCTCGATCGCGTCCCGCTCGGACTCCCGCTCCCGCAGCCGCTCCGCCAGCGCCGTGATGCCGGCGTAGTCGGACTGGTCGTGGACCGCCATCGCGTCGTGCTCCGCGCGGATCCGCTCCTCGGCGCGGGCGAGCCGCTTCTCGAGGGAGACGAGCTCCTTCTCGAGCGCCCGGCGGTCGGCCCCGGACATCGCCGCATCCGGCCCCGGCGCGGTCGACGGCTCGGGCACCGCCTGCTCGGCGTCGGTGAGCGAGAGGTACTCGTCGACACCGCCGGGCAGGTGCCGCAGGCGGCCACCGACCACCGCGTACTGCTGATCCGTGACGCGCTCGATGAGGTAGCGGTCGTGCGAGACGACGAGCAGGGTGCCGGGCCAGGTGTCGAGCACGTCCTCCATCGCGGTGAGCATGTCCGTGTCGAGGTCGTTCGTGGGCTCGTCGAGGATCAGCACGTTCGGCTCGTCGAGCAGCACGAGCAGCAGCTGCAGCCGCCGGCGCCAGCCACCGGAGAGCTCGCCGACCCGGGCGTTCAGCTGCGCGGAGGGGAAGCCGAGCCGCTCCAGCAGCTGCCCGGGCGACAGCTCCGCGTCCCCGACGCGGTAGGCGGTGCGGAGGCGGCCGAGGACGTCCCGCACGAGCTCGCCGTCGACCGGCAGCAGCTCGTCGAGCTGCTGGCTGAGGCGCCGGATGCGCACGGTCGTGCCGCGCTTCACCCGGCCGGCGAGCGGCGGGACCGTGCCGTCGATCAGCGCGAGGAGGGTCGACTTGCCGGCCCCGTTGCGGCCCAGGATGCCGGTGCGCTCCCCCGGCGCGATCCGCCACTCGAGGTGCTCGAGCACCGGCCGCCCCTCGTAGCCGGCGGAGGCGTCGATCAGGTCGACGACGTCCTTGCCGAGGCGGGCGGTCGCGAGACGGCTGAGCTCCACCGTGTTGCGGGGCGGGGGCTCGTCGGCGATGAGCACGGTCGCCGCGTCGATGCGGAACTTCGGCTTCGAGGTCCTGGCCGGCGCGCCGCGGCGCAGCCAGGCGAGCTCCTTGCGCAGCAGGTTCTGCCGGCGGTCCTCGACGGCGCGCGCCTGCCGGTCCCGCTCGACGCGGGCGAGCACGTAGGCCGCGTAGCCGCCCTCGTAGGCGTCGACCCGGGCGTCGTGCACCTCCCACATCCGCGTGCACACCGCGTCGAGGAACCACCGGTCGTGGCTCACGACGACGAGCGCGCCCTGCCCGGCGGGCCATTTCGCGTTCAGATGGGCGGCGAGCCAGCGCACGCCCTGCAGGTCGAGGTGGTTCGTCGGCTCGTCGAGGAACAGCACGTCGTCCTCCGCGACGAGCAGCGCGGCGAGCGCGACGCGGCGGCGCTGGCCGCCGGAGAGGTCCTCCATCGCCGTGGCGGGGTGGAGGCCGTCGAGCAGTCCCTCGAGCACCTCTCGGATGCGCCGGTCGCCGGCCCACTCGTGCTCGACCCGGTCGCCGACGATCGCGTCGAGCACGGTTCCGGAGCCCTGTGGGTCCTGCTGACCGAGCACCCCGGCGGTGACGCCGGTGCGCCGGGTGACCCGCCCGGCGTCCGGCTCCCGGGCGCCCGCGAGCAGCCCGAGCAGCGTGGACTTGCCCTCACCGTTGCGGCCGACGACCCCGATGCGGTCGCCGGTCTCGAGGCCGAGGGACAGGTCGTCGAGCACGACCCTGGTCGGCACCTCGATCCGGATGCGCTCCGCGCCGATCAGATGGGCCATCCGTCAAGCGTAGGCAGACCCCATCCGTCGCCCCGACGGCTGCGAAGCACCATCGGGCGGGTTCCGCCCGAGGACGGCACGAGGAGGATCGCATGGGCGACGCGGAACCGGTGGGCGTGATCGGCGGATCGGGGCTCTCGGCCCTGCTCGACGACGCGGAGCGGCTCGAGGTCCCCACCCCCTACGGCCCGCCCTCCGCATCGATCACCGTGGGCTCCCTCGCGGGACGCCGCGTCGCGTTCCTGCCCCGCCACGGCCCCGGCCACACGCTCGCGCCGCACCGCATCCCGTACCGGGCGAACGTCTGGGCGCTCGCGTCGCTCGGCGTGCGCGCGCTCGTCACCTCGTCGGCGGTGGGCGGCCTCGTGCCGGACGCCGCCCCCGGCGTCTTCGTCGTGCCCGATCAGTACCTCGACCGCACGACGAACCGCGACGGCACCTTCTACGACGGCGCCCGGGTCGAGCACCTCGCGGCGCCGGACCCGTTCGACCCCCTGCTGCGCGACCTCGCGGTCGAGGCGCTCGCCGCGGAGGGCGTCCCGCTGCGCCCGACCGGCACGACGGTCGTGATCGACGGGCCCCGCTTCGCGACGCGGGCCGAGTCGCGCTTCCACGCGGCAGCCGGCGGCACGACGATCAACATGACCATGGCTCCCGAGACGCCGCTCGCGCTCGAGCTCGGCATCGCGGTCGTCAACTGCTCGTTCGTCACCGACCGCGACTCCGCGGTCGACGCCGGCCACGGGGACGCCGTCACGGGCGGCCTGGTGATGGAGCGCCTCGCCGCCGCCCGGCCCGTGATCCGTCGCGTCATCGCCGCCGTCGCCGGGCGGATCCCGGACGGCTTCCGGACCGTGCCCGGTGTGCCCGCCGACGCGATCCGAGAGGTGCTCGCCCGGCCGGTGCGCCGGTGAGCGGGCTCGTGCTCGTGACGGGTGGCGCCGGCTTCATCGGCGGCGCCGTCGTGCGGGTCGCGCAGGAGGCCGGTCACGCCGTCCGCGTGCTCGACTCCCTGCGGGCGGACGTGCACGGCCCCGGATGGGCGCCGCCGGGAGGCGTGGAGGCGCGCATCGGCGACGTGACCGATCCGCGCGCCGTCGACGCTGCGCTGGACCGCGTCGACGTCGTGGTGCACCAGGCGGCGAAGGTCGGGCTCGGCATCGGGTTCGGCGACGCGCCGGACTACGTCGCCTCGAACGCGCTCGGCACGGCGGTGCTGCTCGCGGCGATGGCGGCTCGCGGCGTCGACCGGCTCGTGCTCGCCTCGTCGATGGTCGTCTACGGCGAGGGCGCCTACCGGTCCCCGCGTGGTCCGGTGGCGGTGCCGCCCCGGCGTCGTGAGGACCTCGACGCGGGCCGCTTCGAGCCGAGGGATCCGGTGACCGGCGAGCCCCTCGAACCGGATCTCGTGACCGAGGACGCACCGCTCGATCCGCGGAACGTGTACGCCGCGACGAAGGTGCACCAGGAGCACCTGGCCGCCGCGTGGGCGCGGTCCACCGGTGGCCGCGTCGCCGCGCTCCGCTACCACAACGTGTACGGGCCGGGCATGCCGCAGGACACGCCCTACGCGGGCGTCGCGTCGCTGTTCCGCTCCCAGCTCGAGCGGGGTGAAGGGCCGACGGTGCTCGAGGACGGCGGCCAGCGCCGCGACTTCGTGCACGTGCGGGACGTGGCGGCGGCGAACCTCGCGGCGCTCGACTGGACGGCCCGGCAGGAGCCCGGCGCGGTGCGGGCGTTCAACGTGGGCAGCGGCGTGGTGCACACGATCCTCGACCTCGCCGTCGCGCTGGCGGCCGGCGGACCCGCCCCCGTGGTCACCGGCGGCCACCGGCTCGGTGACGTGCGGCACATCACCGCCTCCTCCGCTCGGCTCCGCAGCGAGCTCGGCGTGCCGGCGCCGGTGCCGTTCGAGGCGGGGATAGCCGAGTTCGCGACCGCGCCGCTGCGCCCCGCGGCCCGGCCGGCGGCGTCCGGATGAGCGTCGGCGATCTGGTGCTGCCGTGCCTCGACGAGGCCGAGGCGCTGCCGTGGGTGCTCTCGCACGTGCCGGTGGGGTGGCGGCCGATCGTCGTCGACAACGGCTCGACCGACGGATCCGCGGATGTCGCCCGCGCGCACGGCGCGCTCGTCGTGCACGAGCCCCGCCGCGGGTTCGGGGCCGCGGGGCACGCCGGCGTGACCGCCGCGACCGCGGAGCTCGTCGCCGTGTGCGACGCCGACGCCTCGCTCGATCCGGGGGCGCTGACGCGGCTCGCCGCGCCCGTGCTCGCGGGCGACGCCGAGCTCGTGCTGGGCCGCCGCCGGCCGGTCGGCCGGACGGCGTGGCCGCTGCACGCGAGGGTCGCGAACCGCGTGCTCGCCGCCCGGATCCGCGCGGCGACCGGGACGTCCGTGCACGACCTCGGCCCGATGCGGGTCGCCCGCCGCGCCGCGCTCGTCGGCCTGGGCCTCCGCGACCGGCGCAGCGGCTACCCGCTCGAGATGCTCCTCGCCGCAGCCCGCGCCGGCTGGCGGATCACGGAGCTCGACGTCGACTACCGGCCGCGGGTGGGCCGTTCGAAGGTGACCGGCACCGTGCGCGGCACGGTCACGGCGGTCATCGACATGCAGCGGCTGCTCGGACGGCACTCGGCCCACCCATCGGATCGCGGCTCCGGTCCGAACGACGAGACATGAGCACCCTCGTCGTCGTCGCCAAGGAGTGCCTGCCCGGCCGCGTCAAGACCCGCCTCGTCCCCGCGCTCTCGCCCGAGGACGCCGCGGAGGTCGCCGCGGCCTCGCTCGCCGCGACGCTCGAGGCCGCGGCGCTCGTGCGGGCGGACCGGCACCTGCTGTACCTCGACGGGAGGCCGCCGGCCGGCTGCGGCTTCGACGTGCTGCAGCAGCCGTCCGGCACCCTCGATGTGCGGCTCGCGGCGCTCTTCGAGACCGTCCACGGCCGCACGCTGCTGATCGGTATGGACACCCCGCAGGTCGACCCGGCCGTGCTCGCCGGCGTGCTGGAGGACGCGTCCGGCGTGGACGCCTGGTTCGGTCCGGCGACCGACGGCGGCTTCTGGGCGCTCGGGCTCGACGCCCCGGCCGGCACGCTGCTCGCCGGCGTGCCGATGTCGGCGCCCTGGACCGGCGCCGTGCAGCGCGCCCGGCTCGTCGCCGCGGGTCTGCGCATCCGCGACCTGCCCCGGCTCACGGACGTCGACACGATCGGCACGGCCCGCGAGGTCGCCGCCCTCCTGCCGGGCACCCGCTTCGCCTGCCTCGTCGCCGAGCGGGACGCGGCGTGACGGCCGTCCTCCCGGCGCCGCCGCACCCGGCGCGCTGGTTCGGCCAGGGCGGCGGGGAGCCCTGGGCGGGCGCGATCGGCGGCGCCGGGTCCCTGTTCCTCGTGGGTCCGCACGGTCGGGCCCGGATGGCGTC
>DASYJR010000159.1:0-4317 GCA_035996305.1 Amnibacterium sp.
GGACGCCCTGCGCCGGGCCGCGGCCGGGCTGCGAGGCGGGGCCGAGCTGCATCGAGCGGTCGCGACCTCGGTCGCCGGGCCGGCCGCGAGCGCGCGGCTGACCCTGCTGCTGCCGCCCGGGTCCGCCGTGCTGGCGTGGTCCTTCGGATTCGACGTGCCCGGGGCCGTGCTGTCGCCGGTCGGCGGTGGCGCGCTCCTGCTCGCGGCGCTCCTGCTCGTCGGTGCGCAACGCTGGAGCTCGCGCCTCATCCGTTCGGCGTCGGCGGTCGCCCTGGACCGCGGCGTCGGCCTGGAGCTGGTCGCCCTCGCGGTGCGGGCGGGCCGGCCCACGTCCGCGGCCGTTGTGGACGCCCGGGCCGCCGCGGCGACCGCGGGGCTCCCGATCGACCAGGATCTCGCCGACGTCGACCGCCTCGTGCGGTTCGCGGAGCGCTCCGGCGCGCCGCTCGCCGCGCTGCTCGACGCCGAGGCGGATCGCGCCCGGCTCCTGGTGCTCGCGGAGGCGCGGCGCCGGGCGGCCGTCCTCGCCGCCGAGCTGCTCCTGCCGCTCGGGGCCCTCGTGCTCCCGGCGTTCCTGCTGGCTGGCGCACTCCCGATCGGGCTGGCCGTCCTCTCCTCCACAGCCCTGTCCTGGTGACGCCGGCCGTCTCGTGCCGGGCCGGCGCGCCCGGGCCGGCACCGGAGCGCGCAGGATCCATCCGGTCCGTGCGACCCGACTGTGACTCGAGGATTGAGGTACACGATGCATCCGCTCCCGCTGCCCCCCGCGCTCCGGTTCGATCGACGGGACGAGTCCGGCGCCGTCACCGCGGAGTACGCGATCGCCACGATCGCCGCGGTCGGCTTCGCCGCACTGCTCGTGGTGGTGCTCCGCTCCGACGAGGTGCGCGGCATGCTGACGGATCTCATCCGCCATGCCCTCGCCCTGCCGGCCTGATCCCGACGAGACCGGCACCGTGACGGCCGAGCTCGCGGTCGTGCTCCCGGCCGTGTTGCTCGTGCTCGCCGGATGCCTCGGCGCCCTCCGGATCGGCGTCGAGCAGGCGCGGATGGACGCGGCGGCCGCCCTCGTCGCCCGCGGTGTCGCCCGGGGGGATCCGCCGGGCACGGCGACCGCCCGGGGCACCGCGGCGGGCGCCGCGGCCGTCGCGGTCGAGCACCGCACGGGCCTCGTCTGCGCCCGGGTCGTCGCCCCGGCGCCCCTCCTCGGCCTGCCGATCCCCGTGGTCGGCAGGTCCTGCGCGCTCGAGCCGTGAGGGGCGCCCGGGAGTCCGGTGCCGCGACGGTCCTCGCCGTCGCTCTCGTCGCCGGGATGATCGTGCTGCTCGCGGCGCTCGTCCCCGTCGTGGTGCTGCTCGGGGCGCATGCCCGCGCCGGTGCGGCCGCCGACGCGGCCGCGCTCGCGGGCGCCGACACGGCGCTCGGTGCGACCGCGGGCATCCCCTGCGACGCCGCCGCACGGGTGGCCCGCTCGGACGGGGCGACCACGGTCCGCTGTCGTCAGAGCGGCCTCGACGTGCGGGTCGACGTGACCCTGACGGTGCTCGGCGTGGCCGTTCCCGGCGCGGCCAGGGCGGGGCCTCCCGAGGACCGGCCGGTGGACGCCCTGCGCTGCGCGTCCGACGGGTCTGTGTATGGTGTGCGGGATCGGCGGCCCCCACAGCACCCGCGCGCCGCTGACGAAGGAGGACCTCCGTGCCCGGCACGAAGAAGCTGGTGATCGTCGAGTCGCCCGCGAAGGCGAAGACGATCGCGAAGTACCTCGGGCCCGAGTACGAGGTGCAGGCGTCGGTGGGCCACATCCGCGACCTGATCGAGCCGAAGAACCTGCCCGCCGAGCTCAAGAAGGGCTCGATGGGCAAGTTCTCCGTCGATGTGGAGAACGGCTTCGAGCCGTACTACGTCGTCTCGGACCAGAAGAAGAAGACGGTCTCCGACCTGAAGCGCGCGCTGAAGGACGCGACCGAGCTCTACCTCGCGACGGATGAGGACCGCGAGGGCGAGGCCATCGCATGGCACCTCCTCGAGGTGCTGAAGCCGAAGGTGCCCGTCAAGCGCATGGTGTTCCACGAGATCACGAAGGACGCGATCGCTCACGCCCGCGACAACACCCGTGAGCTCGACACCGCCCTCGTCGACGCGCAGGAGACCCGGCGCATCCTCGACCGGCTGTACGGCTACGAGGTGTCGCCGGTGCTCTGGCGCAAGGTCGGCCCGGGCCTCTCCGCGGGCCGCGTCCAGTCCGCGGCCACCCGCCTCGTCGTGGACCGGGAGCGGGAGCGGCTCGCCTTCGTCGCCGCCGGCTACTGGGACGTCTCGGCACGCTTCGCACCGGAGGCCGGTCAGGACTTCGCGGCCCGGCTCGCCCGGCTCGACGGGCGCAGGATCGCGACCGGCCGCGACTTCGACGACCGCGGCGCCTTGAAGAGCGACGCCCTGCTGCTCGACGGCGAGGCCGCGAAGGCGCTCGTCGACGCCATCGAGCGGGAGCAGCCGCGGGCGTCCGTCCTGTCGGTCGACTCGAAGCCGTACACCCGGCGTCCCGCGGCGCCGTTCACGACCTCGACGCTGCAGCAGGAAGCCGCTCGCAAGCTGCGGTTCAGCGCGAAGCAGACGATGTCGGTGGCGCAGGCGCTGTACGAGAACGGCTACATCACGTACATGCGGACCGACTCGCCGTCGCTCTCCGGACAGGCCACGCAGGCCGCGCGGTCCCAGGCCGCGCACCTCTTCGGCGCCGACACCGTGCCCGACGCCCCGCGCGTCTACTCGGGCCGGTCGAAGAACGCGCAGGAGGCGCACGAGGCGATCCGCCCCTCCGGCGAGGTGTTCCGCACCCCTGACGAGCTGCGCGGCACGCTCAGCACGAACGACCTGCGCCTCTACGAGCTGATCTGGCGCCGCACCGTCGCCTCGCAGATGGTCGACGCGCGCGGGTCGACGGCATCCGTGGTCGTCGCGCTCACGGCGGGTGGCCGCAAGGCCGAGTTCACCGCCAGCGGCACGGTCATCACGGTGCGCGGCTTCCTGCTCGCATACGAGGAGGGCCGCGACGAGGAGCGCAACGCGGGCGACTCCGAGGCCGAGGCCAAGCTGCCCCCGCTCACGCCGGGCCAGGCGCTGACGCCTCGCGAGCCGGCCGCGACCGGTCACGAGACGAGCCCACCGCCGCGCTACACCGAGGCGAGCCTCGTGAAGGCGCTCGAGGAGCTCGGCATCGGGCGCCCGTCGACCTACGCCTCGATCCTCTCGACGATCGTCGACCGCGGCTACGTCAGCGCCAGGGGCAGCGCCCTCGTGCCGAACTGGATCGCGTTCTCCGTCGTGCGGCTGCTCGAGGACTTCTTCGGCGACCTCGTCGCGTACGACTTCACCGCCGAGATGGAGAACGACCTCGACCGCATCGCCGACGGGGAGCAGGACCGCGTCGATTGGCTGCGCGAGTTCTACTTCGGCGACACCGCGCATCCCGGCCTCCGCGGCGTCGTCGACAACCTCGGCGACATCGACGCCAAGTCGATCAACTCGATCCGGCTGACCGACGACATCACGCTGCGGATCGGTCGCTACGGCCCCTACCTCGAGGTCACGGAGGCGGGCGAGCCCACCGTCGACCCGGAGAGCGGCGAGCCGAAGGAGCCGAGCACTCCCCGGCGCGTGAACCTGCCGCCCGACCTCGCCCCCGACGAGCTCACCGAGGCGAAGGCGCGCGAGCTGGTCGCGGCCCCGCCGCAGGAGGATCGCGTGCTCGGCGCGCATCCGGACAGCGGGCGCACGATCGTCGCGAAGGACGGGCGCTTCGGCCCCTACGTGACCGAGGTGATCCCCGAGGACGAGGCCGCGAAGAAGGGGGCGCCGAAGCCGCGGACCGCGTCGCTGTTCAAGTCGATGTCGCCCGATTCGGTCGACCTCGCGACGGCGGTGCAGCTGCTCGAGCTGCCGCGCGCCGTCGGCGAGGACCCGGAGTCGGGCGAGCCGATCACCGCGCAGAACGGGCGCTATGGGCCGTACCTGAAGAAGGGCACCGACACGCGCACGCTGCCCGACGAGGACAGCATCTTCACGATCGACCTGCCCGCCGCGCTCGAGCTGTACGCGCAGCCGAAGTACGGTGCCCGGCGGGCGTCGTCCGCGCTGAAGGAGTTCGCCGCGGATCCGGTCAGCGGCAAGCCGATCCGGATCAAGGACGGACGATTCGGCGCGTACGTGACGGACGGCGTGACCAACGTCACCGTGCCCCGCGGGCAGGATCCGCTCGCGATCGAGTTCCCGGACGCCGTGCAGATGCTCGCCGACAAGCGCGCGAAGGGACCGGCG
>DASYJR010000160.1:0-6512 GCA_035996305.1 Amnibacterium sp.
CGTCGCCGGCGCCGTCGGCGACGCGCACCGGCGTGGACCCGTACTCCCGGGCGCCGGTGTGCGCGACGGTGCCGCCGAGCTGCTGCGCCATCACCTGGAAGCCGTAGCAGATGCCCAGCACGGGCACCCCGAGCTCGAGGATCCCCGGATCGAGCGCCGGCGCACCCTGCTCGTACACGCTCGAGGGGCCCCCGGACAGGACGATTCCGGCGGGGTTCCGCCGCGCGACCTCCGCCGCGGTCACCGCGTGGGGCACGATCTCCGAGTACACGCCCGCCTCGCGCACCCGCCGCGCGATGAGCTGCGCGTACTGGGCACCGAAGTCGACGACGAGCACCGGACGGGCCTCCGCGCTCCCCGCGGCCCCCTGATCCACATCCCCCGTCGCCTGAGCTGCACCGACCTGCATGGCGTCCGTCACCCCAGGAAGTCTAGGGCGGCCGGATCCGCGACCCCGCGGGGGCGTCCGCGCGAATACCCTGGTGCCCACCGACTCGAGGAGTGCCGTGACCGCCCAGACCGCACGCCCGGCAGCACCCGGTGACGGCGCTCGCGCCGGCATCGAGGTCAACGGCCTGAACACCATCGCGGAGGCCGAACGCCACGGGCGGGCGCGCGACCTCTTCTGGCCGTGGTTCGCCGCCAACGTGTCCGTGCTCGGGCTCGGCTACGGCAGCTTCATCCTCGGCTTCGGCATCTCCTTCTGGCAGGCGACGATCGTCGGGATCATCGGCATCGTCGCCTCGTTCGCGCTCTGCGGGTTCGTCGCCCTGGCCGGCAAGCGGGGCTCCGCGCCGACGATGGTCCTCAGCCGGGCCGCGTTCGGCGTGCGCGGCAACCGCCTGCCGGCCGTGATCTCGTGGGTGCTCACGGTGGGTTGGGAGACCGCCCTGACGGCACTCGCGGTGCTGGCGACGGCGACCGTGTTCGGCGAGCTCGGGCTCGGGAACGGCCTCGTCACGAAGGTCGTCGCGCTGATCGTCGTGGCCGCGCTGATCGTCGGGGCCGGCATCGCGGGCTTCGACCTGATCATGCGGCTGCAGGTCTGGATCACCTGGATCACCGCGGTGCTCACCGTCGTCTACGTGATCCTGACCGCATCCCGGATCGACCTCGCCGCCGTCGGCGCCGTCGCGGTCGGGTCTCCGCAGGCCGTGATCGGTGCCCTCGTCTTCGTGATGACCGGATTCGGGCTCGGCTGGGTCAACGCCGCCGCCGACTACTCCCGATACCTGCCGCGCTCCACCGGCAGCCGCGGCGTCTTCGGCTGGACCACGCTGGGCGGCGCGCTCGCGCCCGTCCTGCTGGTCGTGATCGGCCTGCTGCTCGCCGGCTCCTCACCGAAGCTGAGCAAGGCGATCGGCGCGGATCCGATCGGGGCGCTGACCACGATCCTGCCGGTCTGGTTCCTCATCCCGTTCGCGATCGTCGCGATCCTGGGCCTCGTCGGCGGCGCGGTGCTCGACATCTACTCGTCCGGGCTCGCGCTGCTCTCCGCCGGCATCCCGATCCCGCGCTACGTCGCCGCGGCCGTCGACGGTGTCGTGATGATCATCGGCGCGATCTACGTCGTGTTCTTCGCGCCCGACTTCGTCGCCCCGTTCGAGGCGTTCCTCGTGACGCTCGGGGTGCCGATCGCCGCGTGGTGCGGCGTCTTCCTCGCCGACTTCGCCCTCCGCCGTAGCGACTACGCCGACGCCGACCTGCAGGATCCGCGCGGCCGCTACGGCGACGTGCGCGTGCTGCCCATCGCGCTCGTGGTCATCGGCACCGTGCTCGGCTGGGGGCTCGTCATCAACACCTACGGCGTGCCCGCGTGGCTCGACTGGCAGGGCTACCTGCTGGGACCGTTCGGGCTCGGCGGCCGGAGCGGCGCGTGGGCGTACGCCAACCTCGGCGTGTTCGTGGCGCTGGTCGTCGGCGTCCTCGGCACGATGCTGCTCGGCCGGGCGGCCGTCCGGCGCCAGGAGTCCGTCCCGGAGGCGGAGCGGATCCCCGCATGACGCGCGCCGCACTCGTCGTGGTCGACATGCAGCACGTCTTCGCGGATCCGGCGAGCCCCTGGGGCACGCCCGGCTTCCCCCTCGCGGCGGGCGGGGTGCGCCGGCTGCTGCCCGCGTTCGCCGGCGCGACCGTCTGGACCCGGTTCGTGGCCCCCGAGGATCCCGTCGGCGCGTGGCGCGCCTACTACGAGCAGTGGCCGTTCGCGCTCGTGCCCGAGCAGGATCCGATCTGGACGATCGATCCGTCGCTCGGCCCCGGCACCGACCCCGTGGTCACCGCCCCGACCTTCGGCAAGTGGGGTGCCGCGCTCGCCGCGGCGGTCGGGGACGCCGACCGGCTCGTGGTCGCCGGCGTCTCCACGGACTGCTGCGTGCTCTCCACCGCCCTCGGGGCGGCGGACGCCGGCCGCGCCGTCGTCGTCGTCGCCGACGCGTGCGCGGGCGTCACCGAGGCCGACCACGAGCGCGCGCTCGCGGCGATGGCGCTCTACGCCCCGCTCATCACCGTCTCGACCGTCGATGCGGTGGTGGCCGGCCGGTGACCACGCGTCGCGAGCGCGCGCTCGGCGCGCTGGTGGGCCTCGCGGTCGGCGACGCCCTCGGCATGCCGACGCAGGGACTCTCCCGGGAGCGCATCCGGTCGACCGTCGGCCGCGTCACGGGGCTGCTGCCCGCGCCACCGGACCACCCGATCGCCGCCGGCCTGCCCGCCGGTTCGGTGACGGACGACACCGAGCAGGCGCTGCTGCTGGCCGACCTGCTCATCGAGGACCACGGGCGGGTCGATCCCGGCCGGTTCGCGCTCCGGCTTGCGGACTGGGAGGACCGGATGCGCGAGCGGGGATCCCTCGACCTGCTCGGCCCGTCGACCAGGAAGGCCGTGCAGGCGGTGCTCGCCGGCGTCCCGCCGGAGCTCGCCGGCACGACCGGCACGACCAACGGGGCTGCCATGCGGATCGCGCCCGTCGGCATCGCGACCGCGCCGCACGACCTCACCGCCCTGCTCGACCGGGTCGAGGAGGCCTGCCTCGTGAGTCACTCGACCTCGGTCGCGATCGCCGGCGCGGCGGCGGTGGCCGCGGCCGTCTCCGCGGCCGTCGACGGGCAGCCGCTGCGCGTGGCCGCCGGCCTGGCCATCGTGGCGGCACGCCGGGGTGCCGAGCGCGGCACCTGGGCCGCGGGGGCCGACGTCGGCGCGCGGATCACGTGGGTGCTCGAGCGGGCGGCCAGCGGGAACGACGCCCGGACGGTGACGGAACTCGTCGCGCTCGTCGGAACGAGCCTCGCCACGCAGGAGTCGGTGCCGACCGCGTTCGGGATGCTCGCCCTGCACCCGGACGACCCCTGGGCCGCCTGCTGCGAGGCCGCCGGCCTCGGCGGCGACACGGACACCATCGCCGCGATGGCCGGCGCGATCGGTGGCGCCCTGCACGGCCCGGCGGGCTTCCCGGCGGACGCGGTGGCCACCGTCCTCGCCGTCAACGGCCTCGACCTGGAGTCCACCGCCGACGCCCTGCTCGCGCTCCGATGACCGGCCGCGTCGTCACCCTCGGGAACGCGGTCGTCGACCTCGTCGCCACGGTGCCGGCCCTCCCCGGCCGCGGCGCCGACGTGGTCGCCGGCGCGGGCGGCCCGGCTGCGGGCGGCGGCGGCCTGCTGGCCGTCCTCGCGGTCCGCGCGGCAGGCGGTGCAGCGGCCTTCGCCGGCCGCATCGGCACGGGGCCGTTCGGCGACACCGTGCGGCGGGTGCTGGACGGGGCCGGCGTCCCGGTGCTCACGCCACCGGTGCCGGACCGGGACACCGGCCTCGCCGTCACGCTCGTGGAGCCCGACGGCGAACGCACCTTCGTCACGCTCCCGGGCGCGGAGCTCGCGGATCCGGCGCTCGGCGAGGTGCGGTTCGCGCCCGACGACCTCGTGCACGTCTCCGGCTACGGGCTGCAGGACCCCGCGCGCGCAGCGGGGATCGCTCGCCTGCTCGGCCGACTCCCCTCCACGGTCACCGTGCTCGTCGACCCCGGCCCGCTCGGCATGGGCGGCGACGACGCCGGCGCCGTGCTCGCGCGGGCCGACTGGTGGAGCGGCACCGGGGCCGAGGCGACGTCGGCCACCGGCCTCGCGGACCCGGTCGCCGCCGCGGCCGCCCTCGCCGCTCGGGTGCGGCGCGGCGCGGTCGTCCGCCGCGGGCCGGACGGCTGCCTGCTCGCCGTCGACGGCGCGGATCCGGTCGCGCTCCCCGGAACGCGGGTCGTCGCCCGCTCGACGAACGGTGCCGGCGACACCCACGTCGGGACGTTCCTCGCGGCGCTCGCCGCGGGCACGGATCCGCGGGGCGCGGCCGAGCGGGCGAACCGAGCGGCGGCCGCGTTCGTGGCGGGGTCGACCAGCTAGGCGCCCGTCGCCGCGGTCGCGCGCTGCTGCTCGGCGGCCTCGCGCTCGGCGAGGTAGCCGGCGATCTCGCGGTGCACGCGTCGTTCGGTGACGAAGGAGAGGAAGGGCACGACGCCGCCGGCCGCGATCACGAGGAAGCGGGTGATCGGGTACCGCATCACGGTGATGAGCACGAAATCGCTGATGAGGTAGATCAGGTAGAGGTAGCCGTGCACGTACTGGATCGTCGCGGACAGGTTGAAGCCGTGCATCTGGCTGGACGGCACGAGCGCCAGGAACCCGTACGGGCCGCCGAGCTGCAGCTCGACCCCGAACACGTACTTCGCGACGATCTCCACGCAGAGCAGCAGCAGCGCGACGCCGGTCGCGTACGCGAACGTCCTGTAGAAGAGCAGGCTGCGACGGATGGTGGGGAAGTCGCGGGTGGGCGGTACCCGAAGCGGCGTGGTCGGCATCGGGGATCGATGCTACGCGGGTCCCGCGCCCCCACCGGGCGCCCCTGCGCCCGCGTGCAGGGCGTCGGCACCCCCCGGATCGGCGTTCTCCTGCTCCCACCGGTCGCGCACCAGCCGGTACCAGACGTAGAAGGCGGCGACCGCGAACAGCGCCCACTCGACCGCGTAGAAGAGGTTGAGGAAGTTCAGCTCGACCTGCTCGTCCGGGCGCGGCGAGTAGATCGCCGTGAGTCCGGCGGGCGCGGACCGCAGCGTGAGCACGCCCTCGTACACCGGCACCTGCGGGCTGCTCCAGAGGTTGATGAGCCGCGCCGTGGACACGGCCGACAGGGTCGCAGGCGAGCCCGCGGCCGTGGGCTCCGCTGGGTCGCTGTCGATGTAGCGGCCGGTGATCGTCCCGTCGCCGGGTGGCGCCGCGTTCAGCCGGGCGGCCACGCGATCGGCCTGGGCGCGGTCCTTCGTCCAGCCGACGCCCACCGCGAGGCTCGTCCGCGCCGGCTCGTCGACGAGGGCGTGACCGACCACCCAGTACCCGCGGTCGCCGCGGTCGAGCCGGTCGCCGACGACCCCGAAATCACCGGCCACCCAGGTGCCGCGTGTCGTCACGAGCTGCCCGACCGAGGCGTCCGTCTGCTGCGACTGCGGGCGCGCGACCGCGGCGAGCGCCCGCACCGTCTCGGTGGGCCGGACGATCACCGTGCCGGCCTGCACCGCCCGGCCGAGCTGCCACTGCCCGAGCGCGGCGAACACCGCCGCGACCAGGAGCGCGAGCAGCAGGAAGCCCAGCGACCGGGGCCGCAGCATCTCCTGCCGGAGCGTGCGGCGTTGCGGATCCGCGGGAAGGGCGTCCGTCACACGGCCTGCACGATCTCCGGCGCCTCGAGCCGGACACGGTCCGCCGACTCGTCGTCCGGCATGGTCTGGCTCGCGCGCTCGGCCCGCACCCGCTCGAGGTACGTCTCGACCTCGAGGCGCTCGTGCTCCTCGTCCCAGCCGAGCACCTCGGCCATCAGGCGGGCTGCGACGGGGGCGGCGGACACCCCACGGTCCCACGCCTCGATGGAGATCCGCGTGCGGCGTGCGAGCACGTCGTCGAGGTGCAGCGCCCCCTCGTGGGTGGTCGCGTAGACCAGCTCCGCCTGGAGGTAGTCGTCCGCGCCGGGCACGGGCGCCCCGAGCTCGGGGCGCCCGTCGACGAGGGCGAGCACCTCCTCCGCGAGGGTGCCGAAGCGGTTGAGCAGGTGCTCCACCCGGGCGGGGTGCAGGTGGTGCCGGGCCGCCGTGGCGCCGCGCTGGTTCCAGGCGGCTTCGTAGCCCTCGGCGCCGACGAGCGCGATGTTGTCGGTGACGGACTTCGGGATCCGGCCGTCGAGCGCGGCGACGGCCGCGTCGATCGCGTCCTTCGCCATCACGCGGTACGTGGTCCACTTGCCGCCCGCGATCACGACGAGCCCGGGCACCGAGTGGGCGACGATGTGCTCGCGGGACAGCTGGCTGGTCTGCTCGCTCTCGCCGGCGAGCAGGGGCCGGAGCCCCGCGTACACGCCCTCCACGTCGTCGCGCGTGAGCGGCACCGCGAGCACTCGGTTGATGTGCTCGAGGATGTAGTCGATGTCCGCGGCGGTGGCCGCCGGATGGGCCTTGTCGAGGTGCCAGTCCGTGT
>DASYJR010000161.1:0-7373 GCA_035996305.1 Amnibacterium sp.
CGGTGGCGGTTGTCGGAGTCGGTCTGGCTGATCGCGGCGCCCTGCGCGCCCTGCACGGCCGTCGTCGCGCCCGTGGAGAGCTTCGGGATATCGAGCTGCGTCGCGCCGTCGGGCAGGACTTCGATCCCAGTATCGCCCACCGACAAATCCCGGGTGAGCCCCGGCTCTTCACGACGTGAGGACGTCGGCCCCCACGACTCGGAAGTGGACTGCGACGGGACCTAGTCGACGGCGCCGAGTGCGACGGCCGTGGCGCAGGGCCCCGGGTGTCGCTGCTTGTTGCACGTCTGGCACATCCCGGTGTAGCCCTCGGTGTGGATGAGTTGCGCGGCGAGGATCCTCGCGCCCTGCTCGTCGACCTTGTCCCACAGTGCGTCGTTGTCGTCGTTCAGCTCAGCCATCTGTGCTTCGTGCGCACTCTGCATGGCCAGGAGGTTGTCGGCCAGCTCGCCGGTGGTCAGCGCACCGAGACCTGCGATCAGCTCTTCGCGTTCGTTCACGTCGGCGCGTCCTCCAGCCCGAGTCGTTGCGCAATCTACACGGCCGGGAACACCACCACAGAGCAGCTCGAGACGCCTCGGGCCGCGGGAGTTCCGATGCCCCCCGCCATGACTCCGGCTGCTTCGCCAAGATGCAACCGAATGCGATGGTGCGGGACCGGCGTCCATCCGGGCGGCTTCCCACCTCACCCAGTGGCACCCATGCGCACGGGACGCCGCCTGCGTGGCCGTCAGCTCTGGATCGTGAAGTAGAGCAGCGCCGCCAGGCCGACGAACATCACGGCGATCCACACCGCGCGGAGGCGCGAGTTCTGCGGTCGCTTCTGCTCGCGCGCCCGTGCCCGTTCACGCTGCAGGGCCGAGATGGCGACCAGGGCGACGCCGGCGGAGACGACGAAGCCGATCGAGGTCGTGAGCACGGCACGATCCTGCCCGACCGGCCGCCGATACGCTGCCCGGATGGTCGACGGCGCCAAGGATCCGCCGCTCGGCGAGGGGGGCGCCGTCGCGCTGCTGCGGGAGACCCGGCCCGACCTCCGCTGGCGGTCCCTCCGCTACGTCGACGACGGCTGGGACCACGAGGTGCTGCTGCTCGACGACCGGATCGTGGTGCGCATCCCGAACGACGGCCGCTACCGCCGCATGGTCGACGCCGAGCGGGTCGTGCTCGACCGCCTCGCCGGCCGCGTGCGTGCGGCGGTGCCGCGGGTGGAGTGGGTCGCGGCCGACGGGCGCCTGTCGATCCACGAGTTCGTGACCGGCGAGTTCCTCAGCCCGGACCGCCTCGCGGCGCTCCCCGCCCGCGACCGCGACGAGGCCGCCGACCAGCTCGCGGAGGTGCTCACCGCGATCCATGCGATCGAGCCGGCGGTGCTGCCGCCCGGCACACCGTCCTGGACCGTCGCGGAGGAGGACGCCGAGATCGCGCGCCTCGCCGTGGCCGGCCTGCCGGCGCTGCTCTCGGCCACCGAGCTCGCCGAGGTCGAGCAGATCCTCGCGGACGTCCCCGCCCTGCTCGCCGAGGCGCCCCCGGCCGTGCTCGTTCACGGCGACGTCTACGAGGACCACCTGCTCTGGGACGCCGCCGCGCGACGGCTCGGCCTGCTCGACTTCAGCGACCTCACGACCGGGGATCCCGCGATCGACTTCGCCGAGCTGACCGACTACGGCCGGTCCTTCCTCGCCGACGTCGTCCGTCGCTCCGGCGGCGACGCCGGGCTGCTCGATCGGGCCGTGCGCTACGGTCGCTGGCTCGCGGTCGCCCTGATGACCGACCACCTCGTCACCGGCAAGACGTCGTTCGCGGTCGCCCGCATCCCCTTCGACCGAAGGAGGTCCGTCCCCAGCGGCTGACCCGCCGGACCGGGGAGAATCGGGGTCGGGCCGACGGGGAAGGACCGATGGCGCAGGAATCCATCGCACGGCTGTACCGCGAGCGGGCCACCCGGCGCGCCCTCGACCGCGCGAGCATCGAGGCCGAGGCGGAGGAGGGACTGCTGCTCGCGGAGTACGCGACGCGGATGCGCCTGAAGAACCGCATCGTCGTGGACACGATGACGGGAGGCGGCCCGGTCGACCTCGACGCCTGGATCGACGAGGTGCGGCTGTCGCTGGGTCGGCTGCGAGTCGAGTCGGAGGCGTCGGCGCGACGGATGGCGTCGGAGCGGGACGTCGCGTCGAGCATCGGCGGGGTCGCGCGGCACGAGCACGACTACCGGCAGCGCGACGCCGACAACCTCGAGCGCCGCCGTCGGGTGCACCTGGCCCTCGCGCGGCGGCTCATCCGCTGGGAGAACGACGACGAGCGGGTCCGGACCCTGCTCGCGGCGGCGCGCGACGACGCCTACCGGGAGATGCGCGCGGCGATCACGGCCACGCTCGCCCGCTCGGCGACCACGCCGGCGGAGGACGCGGAGCTGCTCGAGGAGCGGCTCCGGCTGCTCACGGCCGTCGACCTGCCGGCGCTCGCCGCCGAGCGACGGCCGCCGCTCGCCGACGGCCAGCCTGAGGCGGGGGAGCCGCCCGCGACCGGGCCCCCCGACCCGCAGACCGCCACCGGAACGGATCCGCGAGCGGCGGCGCCGCGGGACGGGCCTGCACCCGCGGCGCGGCAAGGCGGCTTCGCCCGCCTGCGCGCCCGGCTGCGCCGCCACCCGCGGTGAAGGCCCAACGACCCGGCCGTTAGGGTGAACGAGGACTTCAGGGGAGGGATCCGAGTGACCGACAGCACGGCGGCGGAGGCTTCGACCGGAGGGCCGGCGGCGACGACGGGACGCACCCTGTTCGGTGAGGATCGCGAGGTCGTCGCGGTGCGGGTGGACGGCGGGCTCTGGGATCTCGACCGGCCCCTGCCCGCCGACGCGCGCCCCGAACCCGTTCCGATCGGCTCGCCCGACGGCCTCTCGATCCTCCGGCACTCCACGGCGCACGTGCTGGCACAGGCCGTGCAGTCGATCAACCCGGAGGCCCGACTCGGGATCGGGCCGCCCATCACCGACGGCTTCTACTACGACTTCGACGTGGACGAGCCCTTCACCCCCGAGGATCTGAAGCGGCTCGGCAAGGAGATGGAGCGCATCCAGCGGGCCGGGCAGCGGTTCGTCCGCCGGCCCGTCACCGAGGAGGAGGCGCGCACGCTCTTCGCCGACGAGCCCTACAAGCTCGAGCTCATCGGGCTGAAGGGCGGCGCGGGAGACGGCGACGAGTCCGTCGAGGTCGGGGCCGGGGAGCTCACGGTCTACGCGAACGTCGACCCGGCGACCGGCGAGACCGTGTGGCAGGACCTCTGTCGCGGACCGCACCTGCCGAACACCCGCATGATCCGCAACGGCTGGGCCCTCACGCGCGTCGCCGCCGCCTACTGGCGCGGGTCGGAGAAGAACAAGCAGCTGCAGCGGATCTACGGCACCGCGTGGCCGAGCAAGGACGAGCTGCGCGAGTACCAGGACCGCATCGAGGAGGCCGCGAAGCGCGACCACCGGAAGCTCGGCGCCGAGCTCGACCTGTTCAGCTTCCCCGACGAGATCGGCTCCGGCCTCGCGGTGTTCCATCCGAAGGGCGGCATCGTCCGCCAGGAGATGGAGGACTACTCGCGGCGCCGGCACACGGAAGCCGGCTACTCCTTCGTGAACTCGCCCCACATCACGAAGGCGAACCTCTTCCAGACCTCGGGCCACCTGCAGTGGTTCGCGGACGGCATGTTCCCGCCGATCCACCTGGACGAGGAGGTCGACGCGGCCGGGGAGGTGGTGAAACCCGGGCAGGACTACTACCTGAAGCCGATGAACTGCCCGTTCCACAACCTGATCTTCCGGGCGCGCGGACGCAGCTACCGGGAGCTGCCGCTCCGGCTGTTCGAGTTCGGCTCGGTCTACCGCTACGAGAAGTCGGGCGCCCTGCAGGGCCTCACCCGCGTGCGCGGCATGACCCAGGACGACGCCCACCTCTACTGCACGCCCGAGCAGCTGAAGCCGGAGCTCACCCGCACGCTGAACTTCGTGCTCGACCTGCTGCGCGACTACGGCCTCGACGACTTCTTCCTGGAGCTGTCGACCCGTGACGAGGGGCCCAAGTTCATGGGGCCCGACGAGCTCTGGGAGACGGCGACGAACACCCTCGCCGAGGTCGCGACCGAGTCGGGTCTGGCCCTCGTGCCGGATCCGGGCGGCGCCGCGTTCTACGGCCCGAAGATCTCGGTGCAGGCCCGGGACGCCATCGGCCGCACCTGGCAGCTGTCGACGATCCAGATCGACTTCAACCAGCCCGAGCGCTTCGGCCTCGAGTACACGGCGCCCGACGGCACCAAGCAGCAGCCGATCATGATCCACCGCGCGCTGTTCGGCTCGATCGAGCGGTTCTTCGGCGTGCTGCTCGAGCACTACGCGGGCGCGTTCCCGGTCTGGCTGTCGCCGGTGCAGGTCGTCGGCATCCCCGTCGCGGACGAGTTCGCCGACTACCTGGGCGGGGTGGTCCAGCGCCTGCGTGGTCAGGGCGTCCGCGCGGACCTCGACGTCTCCGACGACCGGATGCAGAAGAAGATCCGCACCCACACCACCGAGAAGGTGCCCTTCCTGCTCATCGCGGGCGAGAACGACCGGGCGGCCGGCGCGGTGAGCTTCCGCTTCCGCGACGGCACGACCCGCAACGGCGTGCCCGTCGACGACGCGATCGCGTTGATCACCGGCGCGATCCGGTCACGGTCGCAGGTGTCGACCGTGACCGACCTCGAGCCGGCGGGCGGCGCAGGGGCTCCGGCCGCGGGAGCGGTGTGACCGACAGCGGCCCGTACGGCGCCGAGGAGTTCGCGGACGTGCCGAGGATCGCCGGCGTCGTCGGCGTCCCGGACGCCTACCAGCGCCTCTGGGTGCCGCACCGGATCGCGTACATCCAGTCCAACCACGTGGAGGAGCCGGACGACGGCTGCCCGTTCTGCCGGGCGCCGTCCCTGCCCGACGAGGAGGCGCTCATCGTGGCGCGCGGCGAGCACGCCTACGTGCTGCTGAACCTCTTCCCGTACAACTCGGGCCACCTGCTCGTCTGCCCGTATCGCCACGTGGCGCTCTACGACGAGGCGACGAACGACGAGGTGAGCGAGATCGCGTCCCTCACGCAGTCGGCCATGCGGGTGCTCCGCGCGGACTCCCGCTGCGACGGCTTCAACATCGGGCTGAACCAGGGACGCGTCGCGGGCGCCGGCGTCGCCGACCACCTGCACCAGCACGTCGTCCCGCGATGGGCGTCCGACGCCAACTTCTTCCCGATCATCGCCGAGACGAAGGCGCTCCCCGTGCTGCTCGGCGACACCCGCGCCGCCCTCGCCGCCGCCTGGCCCCGCTGACCCCCTCCGCGTCCCGCTCCTGACTGGGCGATCGACGGACTTCTCGCACGAATCGAGCCTCGATCCGCATGGATGCGTCGCTCGATGCCCGATCCCCCGTCGATCGCGCAGGGGCATCCCGACGGTTGCCCGGCGTGACGGGGGCGCGGGGGGGCGGGGGCGCGGCCCCGAGTAGACTTGCGGATCGCCGTCGGCGCCTCCGCCTGCGGCCCACAGCACTGATCAGGGACCTTGAGATGACGGACAGCACCACCAGCACGGTCGGCACGAGCCGCGTGAAGCGCGGCCTCGCGGAGATGCTGAAGGGCGGCGTCATCATGGACGTCGTCACGGCCGACCAGGCGAAGATCGCCGAGGACGCCGGGGCCGTCGCGGTCATGGCCCTCGAGCGCGTGCCCGCCGACATCCGCTCGCAGGGCGGCGTCGCCCGGATGAGCGACCCCGACCTCATCGCCGGCATCGTCGACGCGGTCTCCATCCCGGTCATGGCGAAGGCCCGCATCGGCCACTTCGTCGAGGCCCAGGTGCTGCAGTCGCTCGGCGTCGACTACATCGACGAGTCCGAGGTGCTCTCGCCCGCGGACTACGAGAACCACATCGACAAGTGGCAGTTCACCGTGCCGTTCGTCTGCGGCGCCACCAACCTCGGCGAGGCGCTGCGGCGGCTCACGGAGGGCGCGGCCATGATCCGCTCGAAAGGCGAGGCCGGCACCGGCGACGTCTCCGAGGCGACCAGGCACATGCGCCAGATCGCCGGCGAGATCGCGGCGCTCGCCGCCAAGAAGCCCGACGAGCTGTACGTGGCGGCGAAGGAGCTGCAGGCGCCCTACGAGCTCGTCGCCGAGGTCGCGGCCGCCGGCGCGCTGCCGGTCGTGCTCTTCACCGCCGGAGGCGTCGCCACCCCGGCCGACGCGGCGATGATGATGCAGCTCGGCGCGGACGGCGTGTTCGTCGGCTCCGGCATCTTCAAGTCCGGCGACCCCGCCAAGCGCGCCGCCGCGATCGTGAAGGCCACCACCTTCTTCGACGACCCCGCCGTGATCGCTGAGGCGTCCCGCGGACTCGGCGAGGCGATGGTCGGCATCAACGTCTCCGACCTGCCCGCGCCGCACCGCCTCGCCGAACGCGGGTGGTGACGGCGGCCGAGCCGGTCGTCGGCGTCCTCGCGCTGCAGGGCGACTTCCGGGAGCACCTCGCCGTGCTCGCCGAGCTCGGCGCGAAGGGCGTGACGGTGCGCCGGCCGAGCGAGCTCGAGAAGATCGACGGGTTGATCATCCCGGGCGGTGAGTCCACGGTGATGGACAAGCTGTCCCGCGCCTTCGGGCTGGCGGAGCCGCTGCAGCAGCGCATCGCCGACGGCCTGCCGGTCTACGGCACGTGCGCGGGCCTGATCCTCCTCGCGGACACCGTGCTCGACGCCATCGACGGGCAGCGCACGATCGGCGGCCTCGACGTCGCCGTGCGCCGCAACGCGTTCGGCAACCAGCTCGACTCCTTCGAGACCGACCTGGACGTGGACGGCTTCGACGGCCCCGCCGTGCATGCGGCGTTCATCCGGGCGCCCGTCGTGGAGCGCGTGGGGGAGCGGGCCACCGCGCTCGCGTGCCTCGAGGACGGGCGGGTCGTCGCCGTGAAGCAGGACAACCTGCTCGGCACCTCCTTCCACCCCGAGATCACGGGCGAGCTGCGGTTCCACCGGGCGTTCCTCGACACGGTGATCGCGGCCGCCTGAGCGGCGTCCCGCAGTTCTTCTGAGCACCTGAGCAGGACGAATTCGGTTCAGCAGGACGACAACGCGTGTGTCGTCCTGCTGGAGGGATCTCGTCCTGCTGACGTGCTCCGGCCGCCGAACACAGCCGTCGCCCGGAGCGCCCCGGCAGGATCGCCGGATGCGGCTCTACTCGGACCTCCCGCGACCCCGCGCCCTGCAGGTCGCCGGAGACCTCCTCGCCCTCGTCGTCCTCGTGCTCGGCATCGCGGCGGCGGTGGCCCTGCACGGCGCGATCGCCGCGCTGGAGGGCATCGGCGGCCGCGTC
>DASYJR010000162.1:0-19409 GCA_035996305.1 Amnibacterium sp.
TTCCGCACCGCCTTCTACTTCCCGTCGGTCACGAGCTCCGTGGCGATCACGGTGCTCTGGTTCTTCCTGTTCAACCCGACGGGGGCGGTGAACCAGCTGCTCGGCGCGGTCGGCCTCCGCGGGCCGAACTGGCCGGCGGACCCGAGCGGGCTGCTGCACGACCTGCTCTCCCTCGTGGGCGTGCGGAACGGCCCGGGCTTCCTCGTGAACGGCTCGTTCCTCGGGGTGAGCTGGTGGGACTGGCTGTCCGGCCCGTCCGTCGGGATGATGATCATCATCACGATGGTCGTGTTCACGACCAGCGGCACGTTCATGCTGCTGTTCATCGCGGCGCTGCAGAACCTCTCCCCGGAGGGCGAGGAGGCCGCGATGGTGGACGGCGCCACCGCCTGGCAGCGGTTCCGGCTCGTCACCCTGCCGCAGCTGCGGCCGACGCTCTTCACGGTCCTGACGCTCGGCCTCATCGGCACCTGGCAGGTGTTCGACCAGGTCTTCGTCGGCAGTCAGGGCGACCCCGGCAAGACGACGCTGACGCCCGCCTACCTCTCCTACGTGGCGGGCTTCCAGAACCAGGACTGGGGCCAGGCGGCCGCGATCGCGTTCATCCTCTTCGGGATCATCGTGTTCTTCACGCTCGTGCAGCGCTGGGTTCTGCGGGAGCGCGGCGTCTCGACCCGCCGGATGCGCCGTGCCGGCTTCTCCCGGAGCGGGGACGGCTACCGCCCCGCCCGCGAGGACCTGCTCGCCGCTGCGGCGGTCGTGGGCGGGACGTCCGGGCGACCGGGACAGGGAGGTTCGCTGTGACCACCACCACCGACGCCCCGGCCCATCCCGTGGCGACGAGCGGCTCCGGCTCGGCGCGGCCGCGACGCCGACGGGCGCGGGCCGGCTCCCCGCTGCTCCTCGTCGCGCTGATCCTCATCGCGGTCGTCTACATCTTCCCGTTCCTCATCGACATCTCGACGTCGTTCAAGACGGAGGCCGACGCGACGAACGATCCGCTCGGCCTGCTCCCCCCGACCTGGACGGCCGCGGCGTACACCTACCTGTTCGCCAACTCCGACTTCCCGATCTGGTTCGCGAACTCGGCGGTCGTCACGGTCGCGGTCACGGTCGGCCGCACCCTGTTCGACTCCGCCGCGGGCTACGCGCTCGCGCGGCTGCGGTTCGGCGGGCGGAACGCGCTCTACGCGGGATTCATCGCCGTGATGGCGGTGCCGGGCGTCGTGCTGCTGATCCCGAAGTTCCTCGTGATCAACCAGCTCGGCATGTTCGACTCGTACTCCGGCATGATCGTGCCGCTGTTCGCGGACGCCGCCGGCGTCTTCATCATGAAGAACTTCTTCGAGTCGATCCCGGTCGCCGTCGAGGAGGCGGCGCGGATCGACGGCGCCGGCACCGTGCGGACCTTCTGGTCGGTCATCCTCCCGATGGCGCGCCCGGCGCTCGTCACGATCGTCATCCTGTCCTTCCAGGGCTCGTGGAACGAGCTCGCGCACTTCATCGTCTCGACGAGCAGCCCGGGCCTCTTCACCCTGACGAAGGGGGTCGCGACCCTGTCGTCCGGCGCGATCGGCTCGGCGAAGCGCTACCCGGTCCAGCTGGGCGCCGCGGCGATCATGACCATCCCGGTCGCGATCCTCTTCATCGTCTTCCAGCGGCGGATCACCGACACGGCGAGCGGGGCCGTCAAGGAGTAGGCGGTCAGGCGGCCGGGCGACCCAGGTCGTCGATGACCTCGGCGGCCGGCAGCCCTGCGAGCACCGAGCCCGGCACGAGCAGCTTCGAGCCCCGGATCCCGGAGCCGATCAGCACGACCGCCTGGGGCACGACGTCCGCGTCGACGAGGATCGGCCAGGCGGCCGGCAACCCGAGCGGCGTGATGCCGCCGTACTCCATGCCGGTGCGGCCGACGGCGTCGTCCATCGGCAGGAAGGACGCCTTGCGCACGTCGAGGCGCTTGCGCACGACGCCGTTGACGTCGGCGCGCTTGGTCGACGGCACGAGGCAGGCCGCGACGCGCTCGACGCCCTCGCGCCGCCCGGCCACGACCACGCAGTTCACCAGGGTCGCCGGGTCGAGCCCGTAGGCCTCCTGGGTCGCGGCCGTCTCGGAGAGCGCCGGATCGATGGCGAAGACGCCGATCCGCTCGCCGAGTCCGTGCTCCGCCAGGAACGCCGCCACCGGCGCGCCGAGCAGGTCCGGCCGCTCCCCCGCGGGCGCCGCAGTGATGGATCCGAGCCCGAACGCCATCAGATGACCCAGTTGTGGGCGGTCGCATCGGACGGGGAGCGGGGCCGGGCGGTCGCCGGCATGCCGAGCACGAGCGAGTGCGGTGGCGCGTCGTGGATCACGACGGCCCCCGCGCCGACCACGCTGTCCGCGCCGACGGTGATCGGGCCGAGCAGGGTCGCGCCCGCGCCGATGAGCACCCGGTCGCCGACGGTCGGATGGCGCTTCACGTGCCGCCACGTCGTGCCGCCGAGCGTCACCCCGTGGTAGAGCGTCACGTCGTCGCCGACCTCGGCCGTCTCGCCGATCACGACGCCCGCGCCGTGGTCGATGAAGAGGCGCCTGCCGATCGTGGCGCCGGGGTGGATCTCGACGCCGGTGAGGAATCGGGTGAACTGCGAGAGCAGCCGCGCCGCGAACCGGTGCCCGGACAGGTGGATGCGGTGGGCGATGCGGTACGACCACACGGCGTGCAGGCCCGGATAGGTGAGGGCCGCCTCGACGCGCGAGCGCGCCGCGGGGTCGCGGTGCTTCGCCGCCTCGAGGTCCTCCCGGAATCCGATGAAGGAGCCGCTCACACGTCCAGGTCCTCGTAGAGGACCGTGGACAGGTATCGCTCGCCGTAGCTCGCGACGACGACCACGATCGTCTTCCCGGCGTGCTCAGGCCGCTGCGCCAGCTGCACGGCCGCGTGCACCGTCGCCCCGGACGAGATGCCGCCGAGGATGCCCTCCTCGCGGGCGAGTCGTCGCGCCATGCCGACGGACTCCGCGATGTCCACGTCGATGACCTCGTCGTAGACGGAGCGGTCGAGCACGTCCGGCACGAAGTTCGGGCCGATGCCCTGGATCTTGTGCGGGCCCGGCTGACCGCCGTTCAGGATCGGCGACTCCTTCGGCTCGACCGCCACGACCGCGAGCCCGGGCTTCTGCTCCTTCAGATAGCTGCCCGCCCCGGTGATCGTGCCGCCCGTGCCGATGCCTGCGACGAACACGTCGACGGCGCCGTCGGTGTCCTCCCAGATCTCCGGTCCGGTCGTCGCCCGGTGGATCGCGGGGTTCGCCTCGTTCTCGAACTGGCGGGCGAGCACCGCCCCCGGCCGCTCGGCCGCGATCCGCTCGGCGCGCGACACCGCGCCCCTCATGCCCTCGGACGCGGGCGTGAGCACGAGCTCCGCGCCGTAGGCCAGCAGCAGCTTGCGGCGCTCGATCGACATGGACTCGGGCATCGTCAGCACGACCCGGTAGCCGCGCGCCGCGCCCACCATCGCGAGCGCGATGCCGGTGTTGCCGCTCGTGCCCTCGACGATGGTGCCGCCCGGCTGAAGCTCCCCCGAGCGCTCGGCGGCGTCGACCACCGCGATGCCGAGCCGGTCCTTCACGCTCGACGACGGGTTGTAGAACTCGAGCTTCGCGAGCACCGTGGCGCCGGCGCCGTCGGTCACGCGGTTCAGCGTCACGAGCGGCGTGCGCCCGAACGCCTCCGTGATGGACGAGTGGATGCGAGCCATGTCTGCCTTCGTCGAGTCGGGTGGAGGAACTTCCGCCGGCAGCAGCCTAGGGCGGCACGCCGGGGAGGAGGCGAGTGTGACGACGGCACTCGCCTGCGCACCTGCGAGAGCGATATGACCCTGGGATCCCACGCGCCGAGACCACCGGCCGCGCGTACGATCCAGGATCGAGGAAGAAGGTCCACGATGTCGCACCGCGCCCTCCGCTGGCTCCCCGCCCTGATCGCCCCCGTCGTCGTCGCCGGCGCCGTCGCCGTCCCGCTCGCCGCCACCGCGTCGAGCGATCTGCCCGGGAAGTCGCCGGCAGAGGTGCTCGCGATGGTCGCCGACGCGAAGTCCCTGCCCGGCTACTCGGGGGAGCTGACGCAGACCTCCGACCTCGGGCTGCCGCAGCTGCCGAGCACCGGTCCGGGCTCCGGGTCGCAGACCGCCTCCACGCTCGACCTGCTCACCGGCAGCCATCACGCATCGATCGCGGTCGCCGGCACGACCCGCACCCGGGTCGCGGTGCAGGACCCGATGGGCGAACGCGACCTCGTGCGCAACGGGACGACCGCCTGGCTCTGGGACTCCGCGAAGAACACCGCCGAGCAGGTGACCGTGAACCCGGGCGCCGCGGGCCCCGAGCCGTCGACGACGACGACGCCGCAGTCCGCGGCCGACGCGGCGATCGCCCGGATCACGCCGTCGACCGGCGTCACGGTGGACACGACCACCACCGTCGCCGGGCACGCCGCGTACACCCTCGTGCTCACACCGAAGTCGGTCGCCACCACGGTCGGATCGGTCCGGATCGCCGTCGACGGCACCACCGGCCTGCCGCTGCGCGTGCAGCTCTTCGCCCGCGGTGCGGGGTCGCCCGCGTTCGACGTCGGCTTCACGCAGCTCGACTACACGGTGCCCGCCGCCGCCCGCTTCGACTTCGCGCCGCCGTCCGGCGCGACGGTGACGCACCACACCGTGACGCCCGGCACGCACCGACCGGCATCCGCGACCGCGCTGCCCGCGAAGCCGACCGTGACCGGGACCGGCTGGGACGCCGTCGTGACGATCCCCGCCGCCGACGTGCCCGCCTCGCTCGACAGCAACGCGACCTTCCTCCGGCTCACGCAGGCCGCGCCCCGGGGCGGCAGGGTGCTGTCGACCTCGCTCGTCACGGTGCTCCGCACCGGCGACGGCCGGTTGCTCGTCGGTGCCGTGCCCCAGAGCCGGCTCGACGAGCTCGCGGCTCAGGGCTGACGCGAGCGGTGGTGCGGTCCGACCACGCCGTCCTGACGCACGGGCTCACCAAGCGGTTCGGGTCCCGCAACGCGGTCGACGACGTCGACCTCGCCGTGCCGACCGGCAGCGTCTTCGGGTTCCTCGGCCCGAACGGCTCCGGCAAGACCACGACGATCCGGCTGCTGCTCGGCCTGATCAGCGCGACGAGCGGCGACGTCGCGGTCCTCGGCGAGCGGATGCCGGACCGTTGGTCGTCGGTGCTGCCCCGCGTCGGCGCCCTCGTCGAGGGCCCGGGCTTCGCGCCCTACCTGTCGGGCGCGGCGAACCTGCACCGGCTCGACTCCGCCGACGGCCGCGCCGACGGCCGCACCCGCTCCCGCCGCATCGCCGATGCGCTCGACCGCGTCGGCCTCACCGCCGCCGCCGGCAAGAAGGTGAAGGCGTACTCGCTCGGCATGAAGCAGCGGCTGGGACTCGCGAACGCGCTGCTGCGCCCGAGGGAGCTCCTCGTGCTCGACGAACCGACGAACGGGCTCGACCCCCAGGGCACCCGGGAGGTGCGGGCGCTCGTGCGCACCCTCGCGGGCGACGGCACGACCGTCTTCGTCTCGAGCCATCTGCTGGCCGAGATCGAGCAGCTCTGCAGCCACGTCGGCGTCATGCGCGCCGGACGGATCGTCGCCCAGGGCACGCTCGACGAGCTCCGCGGTCACGGCCACCCCGTCGCCCGCATCCTCACCCCGGACGGCGAGGCGGCCGCCCGGGTGCTCACGGAGCGGGGTCTCACGCCGCAGCTGCCGGGGACGGCGGGCGGCGAGCTGACCGCCGCGCTGCCGGACGGCCGCTCCCCCGAGTCGCTCGTCGCCGCCCTCGTGGGGGCCGACGTGCGCGTCCGGGGCTTCCGGGTCGACGAGCCGAGCCTCGAGGAGCGCTTCGTCGCGCTCACCGGAGAGGGCTTCGATGTCGAGTCCTGACCCGTCCGCGCGCCGGGGCGCCACCCTGCCGCTGCTCGCCTCCGAGCTCGCCGTGCTGTTCCGTCGTCGGCGCACCTGGGCGATGCTGATCGCCCTCGCCGCGGTCCCGGTGCTCGTCGCCGTCGCGGTGCGGATCTCGGAGCGCCGCGCCGGGGACGGCCGCGGCCCGGCGCTGATCGGCGCCATCGCCGGCAACGGCCTCTTCGTCGGGGTCGCGTCGCTCGTGCTCGCCATCCCCCTGTTCCTGCCGCTCACGATCGGCGTCGTCGCCGGCGACACGATCTCGGGCGAGGCGAGCCAGGGCACCCTCCGCTACCTGCTCGTCGTCCCCGCGGGGCGCGCGCGGCTCCTCGTCGTGAAGTTCCTCGGCGCGGCCGTGTTCGCGGTGGCCGCACCGCTCGCGATCGTGCTCGCCGGCACCCTCATCGGCTGGGCGCTCTTCCCCGTCGGCCCGGTGACGCTGCTCTCCGGCGATCAGGTGCCGGTGGCCGAGGGCCTGCTCCGGCTGCTGCTGATCGGCCTGTACGTCGCCGTCGCCATGCTCGGCATGACCGCGATCGGCCTGTTCGTCTCGACCGTCACCGACGTGCCGGTCGGCGCGATGGCGGCGACCGTCGTGCTCGCCGTCGCGTCCGAGGTGCTCGACCAGCTGCCGCAGATCGCCTGGCTGCATCCATGGCTGTTCACCGACTCCTGGCTGGGGCTCATCGACCTGCTCCGGCAGCCCCCGCTGCTCTCGACGTTCGGCACGAACGCGCTGCTCCAGGGGGCGTACGTGCTCGTGTTCGGGGCGCTCGCCTACGGCCGGTTCACCACCCGCGACGTGCTGGCCTGACCCGCGCCCGAGCCGGTCGGACGGCGGGTGTTCCCGCGGGCACCGCACGACGTTCCGAACTAGGTTTGGAGGACACGGGCCCGCCGGGGGTGCGGGTCGCCGCGGCCGAGAGGGCAGACCGACGAAGATCATCAGCTACAACCTGCGTGAGCACACGGCGAGCGGGGAGCTCGCGGGCATCGCCGAGCGGTACGACGCCGATGTGCTCTGCCTCCAGGAGTGCGACAGCAGCGACATGCCCGACCGGATCGGGCCGCTCGCGCTCGTGGACCAGACGAAGGGCAACCGGCTCGGACTGGCCATGTACCTCCGGGCCGACCGGTTCCGGGTGCACCGCACCAAGGTGTTCGCGCTCCGCAAGTCGCTCCACGACCGTGTGATGTCGCCGGCGCACGAGCGGCTGCTCGCCGCGCACCTCACCGACCTCGTGACCGGTTCGGAGGTGCTCGTGGGCGACTTCCACGCCGCGCCGCTCACCGCGTCGAACTCCTTGCGGCGGAAGCAGATCGCGGCCGCCCACGAGGGCATGCGGACGATGAAGGCCGGCGTGCCCGCCGTCATGGTGGGCGACTTCAACTATCCGTGGTTCGTGCGGGGCCTCGAGCGGAAGCTGTCCACGACCGGGTACCAGCTGACCCGCACGAACGCGCCGACCTACGTGCGCTACCGCTACTTCAGCGGCTACTTCGACTTCGTCACCTCGACGGGCTTCCACATCGACAACATCGACGTGCTGCCGCAGGGGGCCTCCGACCACCTGCCGATCAGCCTCGAGGCGCGGATCGCGGCCTAGGGGCCGCTGCGTCCGCCCGGCGGATGCAGCATCTCTCCCCGCTCGAGCATCGCGAGGAGCTCGTCGACGCGGCGGGCGCGGGTCTCCGCCCGCTTCGCCTGACCGACGCGCCAGACGATCGCGTACCGGTTCGCGGCGTCGAGCCGCTCGAACGCCGCACGCGCCGCCGGATGCACGGCGAGCGCCGCGGCGAGGTCCTCCGGGACTTCGGCGGCCGATTGCGACGGGTACGCGGCGGCCCACCGTCCGTCGGCCTTCGCCGCCTCGACGTGCGCGAGCCCTGCCGGGCGCATCCGACCCGCTGCGGTGAGGCGGTCGATGTGCTCCCGGTTGTTGCGCGACCAGACGCTCCTCGCGCCGCGCGGCGTGTAGGTCACGGTGTAGTGCACGTCGTCACGCCGGTCGACGCGGGAGTCGATCCAGCCGAAGCAGAGGGCGACGTCGAGCGCCTCCGCCGCCGTCGGGCCCGGACCCCCGGTGCCCTTCTTCGGGATCGCGAGCCGCACCCCGGTCGACTGGGCGCCGTGCCGTTCCAGCCAGGCCTCCCACTCCGCGGCGTCCGCCAGGACGAGCACCGGCCGGTCGATCACGAGCCCTCCATCGCCCCAGTGGAGCAGGTCGCGGGCGGCCCGGCAACCTGGAAGCGCTCTGCATACTTCTCGATGATTTTCAGGATCGCGGCCTAGCGTCCGAGTCGCCCCGGGCACCGGTGCCCCGGGCGGGAACGGAGCAGCGGTGACAACGACGGACGCGCGACCGGCCGGAGCGATCCGGAGCCTCATCCCGGCCCGCATGGACCGATTGCCCTGGACGCGGTTCCACTGGAGCGTCGTCGTCGGCCTCGGGGTGTCCTGGATCCTCGACGGCCTCGAGATCCAGATGGTCTCGGCGAACGGGTTCGCGCAGCAGCTGCACATGAGCTCCGTGCAGATCGGCTTCACCGGAACGATCTATCTCCTGGGGCAGGTGGTCGGCGCACTCGTCTTCGGCCGCCTGTCGGACCGGCTCGGGCGACGCCGCTTCTTCATCCTGACCCTCGCGATCTACCTCATCGGCTCCGGCATCGCCGGGCTGTCACCGAACTACTGGTTCCTCTGGGTCTTCCGGTTCATCGCCGGCATGGGCATCGGCGGCGAGTACACGGCGATCAACTCCGCCATCGACGAGATCATCCCCTCGCACTACCGCGGCCGGGTCGACATCGCCATCAACGGCACCTACTGGGGCGGCGCCGCACTCGGGGCGGCGGCGAACCTCTTCCTGCTGACCCCGCAGATGAACGACCAGGGCTGGGGATGGCGCATCGGCTTCTTCATCGGGCCGGTGCTCGGTCTCGTGATCATCTACCTGAGGCGCCACATCCCGGAGAGTCCGCGATGGCAGCTCACGCACGGCCTCCAGGCCGAGGCGGAGGCGAGCGTGGACCGCATCGAGGAGGAGGTCGAGCGGGAGTCCGGCCGCACCCTCGACCCGCTGCCCGACTCGAAGGCGATCGAGGTGACCCCGAGCGAACGCATCCCCTTCCGTCAGGTGGCACGCGTGTTCCTCGTCCTCTACCCCAGGCGCACGTTCGTCGGGCTCGCGATGATGATCACGCAGTCGTTCCTCTACAACGCGATCTTCTTCAGCTACGCGCTCGTGCTGCAGAAGTTCTTCCACATCCCGCAGGACGCGATCGGGTTCTACTTCTTCCCGTTCGCGATCGGCAACCTCGTCGGCCCGCTCGTGCTCGGACCCCTGTTCGACACGATCGGCCGCCGGAAGATGATCTTCGCCACCTACTCGATCGCCGGCCTCGTCCTCGCCCTCTCCGGTGCGCTGTTCGCCGCCGGGGCGCTCGACGCGGTGACCCAGACGATCCTCTGGTGCGTGTCGTTCTTCTTCGCCTCCGCGGGCGCCTCCTCCGCGTACCTCACGGTGAGCGAGACGTTCCCGCTCCAGGTACGGGGGCAGGCGATCTCGTACTTCTTCTCGATCGGCCAGTTCGTCGGAGCGTTCGCACCGACCATCTTCGGCGCGCTCGTCGGGAACGGCTCGGCGCGCGGCCCCCTCGCCGTGGGCGACTACCTCGGGGCGGGGATGATGATCGTCGGCGGCGTGATCGCCCTGGTCTTCGGCGTGAACGCCGAGCGGAAAGGGCTCGAGGACATCACCGACATCAACTTCATGGCGAAGGCGTCACGATGAGCGATCACGAGCACCGCAGCGGCACCGTCGTCGTCGGGGTCAGCCCGACGAGCGGATCGCCGGCCGCGCTCCGCTGGGGGGCGGACGAGGCCCGGCGACGGGGCACGGACCTGGTCGCCCTGAGCGCCTGGCGCCCGCCCCGGGCCCCGGGCGCGCCGGGAGGCCGACCGCCCGGCGTCACCTACGACGCCGAGGCGGCGGTCGGCGAGGCACGCGAGCGACTGGCCGATCAGGTGCGGGCGGCGCTCGGCGACGGCGCCCAGGTCTTCACGGAGATCGTGCACGGCAGCAGGTTCCGCGTGCTCCTGCAGGCCTCCGAGACGGCCGACCTGCTCGTGCTCGACGCACCCCGCCGCCTCGAGCTGCCGGAGGGGCCGACGCTCGCCCGGCGGCTGATCTACGCGGCCGAGTGCCCGGTCGTGATCATGCCGCCCAAGACGCTCGGCTGATCCGCCGTGTTCAGGATCCGCCGCCGCTTCTCGGGACATCCGGTCGCCGGACACGGCATGTCGGCCGAGAACTCCTGAACCCGGCGGATGGCGGAAGGGGCGCTCAGTCGAGCAGGCCCACCAGGCGGTAGACCGCGCCGGCCGGCCCGACCGTGCCTCGCAGCGGCTGCCGGCCCTCGCAGACGAACAGCCGCCGCAGCAGCTCCTCGACGTCGGCGGCGATCGTGGGACGCTCGGCGGTCCACGCGGTCCAGACGCTCTCCGCCCACGCGCGCGTCGCGGTGGCGTGCCCGGTGCTCGAGCCGCGCCGCACGCCCTGCTCCGCGACGTCGTGCACGGTCAGCCAGCCCGCGCCGGTGGGCGGCTCGAACATCGGCCACCAGGCCTCCGCGTGCCCCATGTGCGCGTGCACGGCCCGCACCTCGTCGCCGGAGAACCCGTGCTCCAGCGCGAGCCAGAGCCCCGCGAGCGAGTAGACGAGGCGGATGGGTGTGGTCGGCGCCGCCCCGTGCTGCGCCCCGTACGCGTCGACGGAGAGCTGGTGGTAGCGGAGCATCACCGGATGCTCGAACTCGAAGCCCGAGACCTCGGCGTAGACCGCCGCGCACTCCTTCGACGCGTTCAGCGGCACCGCGGGCGCGACGGGCTCGACGGGCAGCTCGAGGCCGCAGCCCGGGCATTCCGTCGTGCGCCGCACGGCTCCAGCCTGCCACCCTGCCGCTGAGACCGCCGTTCAGCCCGCGTCGGAGGACGCCCCGAGGGCGGCCTCCAGCCGGTCGACCTTGCCGGTGAGCTCGCCGGTGCGCCCCTGCCGGAGATCGGCCTTCAGCACGAGGGAGACCCGTGGCCCGAACGCCTGGACCGCCTCCGTGGCGCGCTTCACGACCGCGAAGACCTCGTCCCACTCGCCCTCGAGCGTGGTGAACATCGAATCGGTCCGGTTGGGCAGCCCCGACTCCCGGACGACCCGCACCGCGGCCGCGACGGCGTCGTGCACGGATCCGTCGGACGGATCGCCACCCATGGGGCTGACCGAGAACGCCACCAGCATCGTGCTCCCCCTCGCCTCGTGATGCGGGCACGGTACCGGACCGCGCTTCCAGCCGTCCGGGTGCAGGGTGGCGGCATGCATCTCGACGCCCGGGAGATCCGTGGACGCGCCGCCCGCACGCTGGAGGAGCGGATCGGACCGGCCCGCACGGCCGCGATCGCACCGCTCGACGTGACGGCCCGTGACCTGCCCGGGGAACCGCAACCGTTCGAGCAGGCGATCGACGGGCCGTTCCAAGCCGTCGTCGAGGGCGCGTGGTGGGGGTCGCCGTGGTCGACTCGCTGGTTCAGGATCCGCGGCGCCGTCCCCGACGGCTGGCCGCTCGAGGAGGCCGAGGTCGTCGCCGAGCTGGGGTTCCGCAGCGAGCAGACGGGGTTCCAGCTCGAGGGGCTCGCCTACACGGCCGACGGGCTGCGGGTGAAGGGCGTGCATCCGGCGTCCCGCTGGATCCCCGTCGGGCCCGTGCTCGACGAGCACGGCCGCATCGACGTGCTGCTCGAGGCGGCGGCGAACCCCGTCGTGCTCCACGCCGGTCCCGACGGCATCCCGGTCTCGTTCCGCCCGACGGCCGTCGGTGATCCGGCGACGGCGGGCGACGATCCGCAGTACCGGTACGAGGGCGTCGCGCTGGTCCGGCGTGACCCGGCGGTGGTCGCGCTCTTCCACGACCTCGAGGCCGCGGTGCAGCTCGAGGCGCAGCTGCCGCCCGGGTCCACGCGGTCGTGGGCGCTGCTGTCCGCCATGGAGCGGTGCCTCGACGTGCTCGACGCCGGTCCGTTCCGGAGCGCCATCGGCCGGGCCCGCGCGGTGCTCGCGGCCGGCGTCGACGCCCCTGCCTCCCGGCAGGGTCACCGGATCAGCGCCATCGGGCACTCCCACATCGATTCGGCGTGGCTCTGGCCGTTCCGGGAGACGCGCCGCAAGGTCGCACGGACGATCGCGAACGTGCTGCACCTGCTCGACACGGATCCGCAGTTCCGCTTCACGATGTCGTCGGCGCAGCAGCTCGCGTGGCTGCAGGAGGACGCGCCCGACCTGTTCGCCCGCATCCGCCCGTACGTGGAGCAGGGCCGGTTCCTGCCGGTCGGCGGCATGTGGGTCGAGTCGGACACGAACATGCCGAGCGGGGAGTCGCTGGTGCGCCAGTTCGTGGAGGGCGGCGAGTTCTTCGACTCCGAGCTCGGCGTGACCGAGACCGACATCGGCTGGCTGCCCGATTCGTTCGGCTACCCGGGTGGCCTGCCGCAGAGCCTCCGGCAGGCGGGCGCGCGGCGCTTCGTCACCCAGAAGATCTCCTGGAACCGCACGAACCGCTTCCCGCACCACACCTTCCGCTGGGAGGGCATCGACGGCAGCGTCGTGCTCACCCACTTCCCGTCGGCGGACACGTACAACTCGGACCTCTCCGGCCACGACCTCGCGTGGGCGGAGGCGAACTTCGCCGACAAGGCCGGTTCGAACCGGTCGCTCCTGCCCTTCGGCTACGGCGACGGCGGCGGCGGACCGACCAGGGAGATGATGGCGAGGGCGCGGCGCACGGCCGACCTCGAAGGCTCGCCCCGCGTGACCGTCGAACCGCCGGGCGCGTTCTTCACCGCCGTCGAGGCCGAGTTCCCCCGGCCGCCGGTCTGGACCGGTGAGCTCTACCTCGAGTTCCACCGCGGGGTCCTCACCTCGCAGGCGGCGATGAAGGAGGGCAACCGGGCGGCGGAGGCGGCCCTGCACGACGCCGAGCTGTGGGCCGCGACCGCTGCGGTGCAGCGGGGCGCCCGGTATCCCCAGGACGCGCTCCGCACGCTCTGGCGCCGGCTGCTGCTCCTGCAGTTCCACGACGTGCTGCCCGGCTCGTCGATCGCCTGGGTGCACGACGAGGCGCGCGCGGCCTTCCGCGAGATCCTCGCCGGCGCGGAGTCGATCACCGCCGAGGCGCTCGCCGCGTTCGGTGCGGGATCCGCGCTCGCGAACCCTTCGCCGTTCCCGCAGCTCGGCGTGCCGCCGATGGCGGTGGGCGAGCCGCACCCGACCGAGGACGCCGTCGAGCTCAGCGCGGAGGGCGCCGGATGGCGGCTCGAGAACGCGCACCTGATCGTCCGGGTCGGCGCGGACGGCCTCGTCCGGTCGCTCGTGGACCGGGCCACCGGCCGGGAGCTCGTCGCGCCCGGCGGCCGGATCGGCCTGCTGCAGCTGCACCCCGACCACCCGATCCGGTGGGACGCGTGGGACCTCGACGGCTACTACCGCTCCACGGTCCAGGACCTCGACGACCTCGACGACCTCGCGGCGACGACCGACGACGACGGCGCGGTGGTCCGCGTGGGGCGATCGCTCGGCGCGACCCGGATCGTGCAGACGGTCCGGCTTCGGCCGGGTGCAGCGGCGCTCGATCTCGAGGCGGAGGTGGACTGGCAGGAGCGCGAGCGGATCCTGAAGGCGTCGCACGATCTGGACCTCGCCCCCGGCACCTGGGAGGCCGAGACGCAGTTCGGGCACATCGCCCGCCCCACGCACGCGAACACCAGCTGGGACGCCGCGAAGTTCGAGGCGTGCGCGCACCGCTGGATCCGGATCGCCGAGGACGGCTTCGGGATCGCGATCGCCAACCGTCGCACCTACGGCCACGAGGTTCGGCGGGTGGCCGACCCCGAAGCCGGGCCGCGGACGGTGGCCCGGCTCTCGCTGCTCCGCGCCCCTCGCTTCCCCGACCCCGAGACCGACCGCGGCGTGCACCGCTTCGCCTGGTCGGTGGGGCCGGCGCCAGCCGTCCGCGACGCCGTCGAGCAGGGGTGGCGGCTCGCCCACCCGCTGCGGTCCGCGGCCGCGCCCGTCGAAGCCCTCGTCGTGAGCGACGATCCCGACCTGGTGATCGACACGGTGAAGCTCGCGCTCGACGGATCGGGCGACGTGGTGGTGCGCCTGCACAACGCCGCGGAGGGACGCCGCCGCGGTCGCCTGCGGTTCGGGTTCGACGTGGTGTCGGTCCACCGGACCGACCTGCGTGAACGCCGGCTCCCGGGGGCGGCCGTCGATCGGCCGTGGACCCTCGAGCTGCTGCCGTTCCGCTTCGTCACGCTGCGCGTCGCCCGTCGGGAGGGAGCCGACCCGGGCGGTGGGTGACACGATGCGGTTCGCCGATCGGCGCGACGCCGGGCGGCGGCTGGCGGCGCGCCTGCTGCCCCTGCCGCCCGGTGCCGTGCTGCTCGGGCTGCCGCGCGGCGGCGTGCTCGTCGCCGCCGAGGTCGCCGCCGAGGCGGCGCTACCGCTGCACGTGCTCGTGGTCCGCAAGCTCGGGCTCCCCGCGCGGCCCGAGCTGGCCCTCGGCGCCATCGCCGAGGGGGGCACCCGGGTGCTCGACGACGACGAGGTGCGCCGGTTCCGCGTCCCGCCCGACGAGCTCGCCGCCGTCGAGCAGCGGGAGCGGATCGAGCTGGACCGCCGGGTCGCCCGGTATCGCGGCACCGCGGCGCCGCCCGCCCTCGCCGGATCGACCGCCGTGATCGTGGACGACGGCATCGCGACGGGCGCCACCGCGATCGCCGCATGCCGGGCCGCGCGCGCGGCCGGCGCGGCCCGCATCCTCGTCGCGGCGCCGGTCGCGTCGCCCGAGGCGACGGCCGCCCTCGCGCGGGAGGCGGACGAGGTCGTCGCGGTGCTCATCCCGCGCCGGCTGCGGTCCGTGGGCGAGTGGTACGAGCGGTTCCCCGACGTCCCGGACGAGCAGGTGGTCGCCGCCCTCGCGGGCGCGCGCGTCCGGTGCCATGCTGATCCGGACGCGAAGGAGCGGACATGCCCACCCTGCTGAACCCCTACCTCGGATTCCGCGGCGACGCACGGGAGGCGATGGAGTTCTACCACCGCGTCCTCGGCGGCGACCTCGCCATCAACACGTTCGGTGAGTTCCAGGCGAGCCAGGACCCGGCGGAGGAGCACCTCGTCATGCACGCCCAGATCGTCACGCCGGGCGGGCTCTCGCTGATGGGGTCGGACACGCCGTCGCGGATGCCGTACAACCCCGGGGACACGATGTCCGTCTCGCTGAGCGGCGACGACGAGGCGGAGCTGCGCGGCTACTGGGACGGCCTCGCCGAGGGGGCGACCGTGCTGCAGCCGCTCGACAAGGCGGCCTGGGGCGGCTGGTTCGGCATGCTGAAGGACCGCTTCGGCGTGACGTGGCTCGTGAACATCAACGGCGGCTGACCCTCAGCGACCGCAGATGCACGGCGGGCAGGATCCTCCGTCGTGACCGACACCCGCGCGCTGTCCCGCATCCTCGCTCCCGCGCTCACGACCGGCGGCCTGCTCGCCGGCTACGGTGCGGCCCGTGCGACGGGCGTCCGCGCGCTGGGCGGCGTCGTGCTGGCCGCGTTCGGCGCGGGCACCTTCGTCGTCGTGCAGCGGGGCGGCGGCCCCGTTCGGGCCGGCGTCGTGACCGCGGTGTACCTCGCGGCGTTCGGTGGCTCCCACCCGCTCGCGAAGCGGCTCGGCGCGTGGCCGTCGGTGCTCGCGGTGGCAGCCGGCACCGCCGTCGTGGCCGCCGCCGCGTCCTGAGCGAGAATCGGCGGGTGAGCAGCACCGCCGGATCCACCTACCCGCGCCGACGGGGCCCGCGCCGCGGGACCTACTCCATCGTCGCGCGCGACCCGCGCACCGGCGCGCTCGGGGTCGCGGTGCAGTCGCACTGGTTCAACGTCGGCTCGCTCGTCCCCGCGGCATCGGCCGGAGTCGGCGCGGTCGCCACGCAGGCGAACCCCGACGTCCAGCACAAGCCCCGCGCGCTCGCGATGCTCCGGGAGGGCCGATCCGCCGCCGAGGTCGTGCCCGCCCTCCTCGAGGGCGACACCGCGGCCGCCCATCGCCAGCTCGCCGTCGTCGACGCGGCGGGCCACGCCGTCGGGTACACCGGCGGCGCCTGCATCCCCGCCGCCGGGCACGTGACCGGTGAGGGCTACGTCTGCCAGGCGAACATGATGCGGACCGCCGACGTCTGGCCGGCGATGGCGGAGGCGTACGAGGCGACGATCGGCCGCGGCCTCACGACCGCACTGCTCGCGGCGCTCGACGCCGCGGAACTGGCCGGCGGCGACATCCGCGGCCGGCAGGCGGCCGCGATCCTCGTCGTGCCCGCCGAGGGCACCGACGCCGACCGGATCGTGGACGCGCGCGTGGACGACGCCCCGGAGCCGCTGAAGGAGCTGCGCCGGCTGGTCGCGCTGAACGACGCGTACGTGCTCGCCGACGAGGGCGACGCACTCATGGCCCACGGGGACATGGACTCGGCCGCCGACCGCTACATGGCCGCCTACGAGTCGGCGCCCGGCAACGACGAGCTGCGCTTCTGGGCGGGCATCGGACTCATCACCGCCTCCATGCCCGACCGGGGAATCCAGCTGCTCCGCGAGACGATCGCGGCGGACGCGAGCTGGCACGAGCTGCTGCGCCGCCTCTCCCCCGAGGTCGTCCCCGTCGCTCCCGAGGCGCTCCGCCTGCTCCGGGGCTGACGACGCGTGCGTGAGCCGAGGCCGCTCAAGAATCTCTCCACGCCGGGAATGCCCGGCCCCCTCCTGCGTTACATTGAGTCGTAGGCACTCAAGTTTCCTGGAGGTCTCTTGCCTGAGTACTTCGGCCCTGCTGCCGGCGACGGCTCGTTCGACGAGTTCCTGGCCCGGCTGCTCGCAAGCCAGCGGTCCGCATCCGCGGGTCGTCCCATCGACATCGGCCGGCTGCTGAGCCGGCGCACCTACGAGGTGGTCGGCAGCGCCGTCCGCTTCGCGGCCGAGCGCGGCCACGCCGAGGTCGACGCGCTGCACCTGCTGCACGCCCTCGTGTCGGGCGAGCAGGGCCGCTCGATCCTCGGCGGCGCCGGCATCGACGTCGACGCCCTGCTCCACGACATCGAGGAGCGGATGCCCGCCGGTGGCGAGCGCGTCGCCGGGACCCCCGCGATGACCCCGTACGCGCAGCGCGCGCTGCTCGAGGCCGTCCAGGTCGCCCGCGCCTTCGGCTCGACCTACGTCGATCCGGAGCACCTGTTCTTCGCGTTCGTCGCGAACCAGCACGCGGCCGCCGGCCAGCTGCTCGCCGCGCACGGGGTCACGCCCGACCGGCTGCAGTCGATCGCCCAGGCCACGGCCGCCCCGGCCGGCGCCGAGGGCGCCGTGCCGAGCGAGACGCCCACCCTCGACCAGTTCGGCACGGACCTCACCGCGCGGGCCCGCGAGGGCGGGCTCGACCCGGTGATCGGCCGCGCCCTGGAGGTCGAGCAGGTCGTCGAGATCCTGCTGCGTCGCACGAAGAACAACCCAGTGCTGATCGGCGAGCCCGGCGTCGGCAAGACCGCGATCGTCGAGGGCCTCGCCCAGCGCATCGCCGACGGCGAGGTGCCGGAGTCGCTCCGGGACAAGCGCGTCGTCCGGCTCGACCTCGCCGGCATGGTGGCGGGCACCCGCTACCGCGGCGACTTCGAGGAGCGCGTCACCAAGCTGGTCGACGAGATCGTCGCCCACCAGGACGAGCTGATCGTCTTCCTCGACGAGCTGCACACCGTCGTCGGCGCCGGCAGCGGCGGCGAGGGCGGCATGGACGCGGGCAACATCCTGAAGCCCCGCCTCGCCCGCGGCGAGCTGCACCTCGTCGGCGCGACCACGCTGAAGGAGTACCGGCGGATCGAGAAGGACGCCGCGCTCGAGCGGCGCTTCCAGCCGGTGACCGTCGGCGAGCCGTCGGTCGAGGACGCCGTCGCGATCCTCGACGGCCTCAAGGAGCGCTACGAGCAGCACCACGGCGTGCAGTACAGCGACGAGGCCATCCGAGCCGCCGTCGAGCTGTCCGCCCGGTACCTCACCGACCGGTTCCTGCCCGACAAGGCCATCGACCTGATCGACCAGGCGGGCGCGCGCAAGCGCCTCGCGCTCGGCGGTCGCGTCGACGTCGAATCGCTGCGCGCCAGGGCGACGGGGCTCGAGGCCGACAAGGCCCGCGCCGTGACCGAGGAGCGCTACGAGGAGGCGTCGCGCCTCCGCGACGAGATCGAGTCGCTGCAGCAGCGCATCGCGACCGGTTCCGGCCGCACCGCGACTGCGGAGGAGCAGCGGATCGGCCGTCCCGAGATCGCCGAGATGATCGCGCGCGCCACGGGCATCCCCGCGGCTCGCCTCACCGAGGGCGACCGGTCCCGCCTCGCGAAGCTCGAGTCCGAGCTGCACGAACGCGTGATCGGCCAGGAGGACGCGGTCGCGAGCATCGCGAAGGCGGTCCGCCGCAGCCGCACCGGCATGGGCGACCCCCGCCGGCCCGTCGGCAGCTTCCTGTTCCTCGGCCCCACCGGCGTCGGCAAGACCGAGTTGGCGAAGGCCCTGGCCGCGAGCCTGTTCGGCGACGAGAGCGCGATGCTGCGGTTCGACATGAGCGAGTTCGGCGAGCGCCACACCGTCAGCCGGCTGGTCGGCGCCCCTCCCGGGTACGTCGGCTACGACGAGGCGGGCCAGCTCACCGAGCGCGTGCGCCGCAACCCGTACTCGGTCGTGCTGCTCGACGAGATCGAGAAGGCGCACCCCGACGTGTTCAACCTGCTGCTGCAGGTGCTCGACGACGGCCGCCTGACCGACGGCCAGGGCCGCACGGTCGACTTCCGCAACACCGTGGTCATCATGACGTCGAACATCGGCGGCGAGTTCCTCGCCAGCCGCAGCGGCGCCCTCGGCTTCGTGGCCCCGTCCGACGACGGATCCGGCTTCGGTTCCGACAAGGCGGTGCGCGACCGGGTGATGGGCCGGCTGCGGGAGGCGATGCGGCCCGAGTTCCTGAACCGCATCGACGAGATCGTGCTGTTCCGCAAGCTCGACGCGGTGCAGCTGCGCGAGATCGTGCACCTGCTGCTCGCCGATACGGCGGCGCGGCTTGCTTCCCAGCACGTGGCCTTCGAGGTCACGGAGGCGGCGGTGGACCTGATCGCGGAGCGCGGCTACCAGCCGGAGTACGGGGCACGGCCCCTGCGCCGGGTGATCCAGCGCGACGTCGAGGACGCCATCGCCGACGTCATGGTGACGCGCGAGCTCGGCGCGGGCGACACCGTCCGGGTCGACGCGGCCGGCGGCGAGATCCTCGCCTCCGTCCTGCGCCGGGAGCCGGCTCTCGCCGCCTGACGATCAGATCGAGGAGGCC
>DASYJR010000163.1:0-7631 GCA_035996305.1 Amnibacterium sp.
GTCGTCCGGCACGTCCACGAGCACGGTCGCCGGATAGAAGCTGCCGGGCCCCTCGGGCATCACGCCGCCGGTGAGCACCCGGGCGCCGCGGCGCACCGCGTCCTCCACATGCGCGTGCACGGCCTGCCGCATCCGCTCGTCGACGAGCGGCCCGAGGCGCGGCGTCCACGACTCGGCCTCCGCGACGAGCGCGGACACGAACGCGTCCGCCACCTCGCGGTGCACGAGGACGCGCTCGACGGAGGTGCAGATCTGGCCGGCGTTCGCGAACGCGCCGAGCGCCGCCTGTCCCGCGGCCCAGACCGGGTCGATGCCCGAATCGATGACGAGCGCGTCGTTGCCCCCGTTCTCGCGGATCACGTGCAGGTCGCGGGCGGCGCCGACGAGGGCGAGGCTGCGGCCGGTCGCCGTCGAACCGACGTGGGCGAGCACGGCGACGCCCGGCTGCTCGGCGAGCGCGGCGCCGGTGCCGCCGTCGCCCGTGATGCCCACGAGCACGCCGTCCGGGAGCGCTCCGGCGAGGATCTCGTTCAGCAGCGCGGCGGTACCGGGGCAGCGTTCGCTGCCCTTGTGCACGACGGTGTTCCCGGAGACGATCGCGGCGCCGAGCAGGCCCGCGGCGACGGCGGCCGGGTCGTTCCAGGGGGTGAGCGCGACGACGACGCCGCGCGGATGGGGGAGCGCGTAGTCGACCGCCTCCGCGCCGCCGCGCAGCGCCTTGCCCCGGTGCAGCGGGCCGAGCTCGGCGTACTGCAGCAGGGTGCCGATGGCCGCCTGCACGCCGCCCGCCGCATCCGAGGCGGTCTTGCCGGTCTCCCGGGTGTTGCTGGCCGCGACCTCGTCGGCACGCTCAGCGAGGGCGTGCGCGGCCGCGCGCAGCAGCTCGCCGCGACGCGCCGGCGGCGTCGTCGCCCAGCCGGGGAAGGCCGCCGCGGCACGGCGTACGGCGGTGGCGATCTCCGTCGGGTCCGCGACGGCGTGCTCGCCGGCCGGTTCCCCGGTCGCGGGGTCGGCGATGCGGATCGTGCCGGTCGAGGGACGCGCGTCGAACGCCGTGTCGAGGGTCATGGGAACGGGAGGCCTCTCGGATGCGGTTCAGGGCGGAATCCAGCCTAGGAACGGCGCGTCGGCCCGGACTGGACGGCCGCTGGGGGAACCCGGAACGACCGCCAGGAAGAATGCGATGGTGACCAGGCGCGCCATCGGCTCCCTCGCGGCTCCCTTCGACGACGTCGAGCGCATCGCCGTGCTGCGCGGCGGCGGACTCGGCGACCTGGTCGGGGCCCTGCCCGCGCTCGCCGCCCTGCGCGCCGCCTACCCGGGCGCCCGGGTCACGCTGCTCGGCACGCCGGGGCACGCCGCGCTGCTCGACGGCCGACCGCACGCGCCGGTCGACGAGGTCGTGGTGCTCCCCGTGCACCCCGGGGTCCGCGACGGCAGGGCGGATCCGACCGCCGTGGAGGCGTTCTGCGGCGCGATGCGCGAGCGGCGGTTCGGCCTCGCCGTGCAGGCGCACGGCGGCGGCCGCAACTCCAACCCATTCCTGCTGCGGCTCGGCGCGGGGCACACGGTCGGCACGCGCACCGAGGACGCGGTGCCGCTCGAGCGCACGATCCCATACCGCTACTACCAGCACGAGGTGCACCGGTGGCTCGAGGTCGCCGGGCTCGCCGGCGCGCCGCCCACCGACCTCGAGCCGGACCTCCGCGCCACGGGGGCGGAGCGCGCGGCGGGGCGGGCCCTGCTCGGTGACGCGCCCGCAGTCGTGCTCCATCCGAGCGCCACCGATCCACGCCGGCGCTGGCCGGCGCAGCGCTTCGGCGTGGTCGCGGCTGCGCTCGCCGAGCGCGGCGTCGCGGTGCTCGTGGTCGGCGACGCGTCGGACGTCGAGGTGGCCGACGAGATCGTGCGGGCGGCGCGCACGGCGCTGCACGCACCGCACCGGGATCGCGTGCGCACGGTCGCGGGGACCCTCGACCTCGGTGGCCTCGTCGGTGTGCTGGCGGCGGCGGACGTGGTGCTCGCGAACGACTCCGGTCCCCGGCACATCGCCCAGGCGCTCGGCACGTCGACGGTCGGCCTGTTCTGGTTCGGCAACGCCGTCAACGCGGCGCCGTTCGCCCGCGGGAACCACCGCATCCTGCTCGGCTGGACGACGCGCTGCCCCGTTTGCGGCGCGGACGTCACCCAGGTCGGCTGGACCGCCGAGCGGTGCCCGCACGACCCGTCGTTCCTCACCGGCATCCAGCCGGAGGCCGTGCTCCGCGAGGTGCGGGCGCTGCTCGCGGGGGAGTAGGGGCCATCCCGTCCGCCGTGCTCAGGAGCGTCGACCGCGATTCGGGAGGATCGGCGCGCGAGGGCGGCGTGCCGAGCCGGATCTCCTGACAACGGCGGATGACGCCGGCGCTCAGTCCCCGCCGGCGCCGAGTGCGCGGGCCGCCGCCACGAGGGCGGCGTTGTCGGGGGCGAGGGTGCCGTCGGGGAGCAGCAGGGTGTCCTCGAAGCCGATCCGTGTGTCGATGCGGCGGCGCACGGCGTCCTCGAGCAGCGGCCAGGTCGCGGCGCCGTCGCCGTGCTGCAGGCGCGGCGCCGTGACCTGGCCCCGGTCGAGCACGTCGTGGATCGCGGCGACGACGGCGAGCTGGACGTCGGCCTCGCCGCCCATCGGTTCGATGAGCACCCTCGTGATGCGGTCGGCGAGGCCGCTGACGAGCAGCGCCTCCGCGTCCTCGACGCTCCAGACACCGGCCTCCACACCGATCCCGGCACCGAGGGCGGCGCGGGCGACGTCGAACGCGCCCGCCTCCGAGAGGTTCACGGAGGCGTAGTCGGGCTCGTGCCAGCGCTGCACGTACGCCACCCGGCGCCGCGTCTCGCCCTCGATCCACGCGCCGGTCGTCACGCCGACGGGCCAGCGCGTGCCGTCGCGCACCGCGGCGACAGCACGGTCGACGACGTCGGGGTGCAGCTGCTCGCGGCCGGACTCGTCCCGCGGATGCACGTGGAAGGCCCGCGCCCCCGCTCGTTCGCAGGCCTCCGCGTCCGCGCGCAACTCGGCCGCCGACACCGGCACCGCCGGGTGGTCGGCCTTCGTCAGCGGCCCGTTCAGCGTCGCCTGGAGGAGCATCCCTCGACGGTAGGGCGGGATCCTGACCGCGGGTTCAGGGCCAGGAGGGCTCCTCCTCGTGCATCACCGAGAGCTCCCGGATCTCGGATCCGCGCGGTGACGTGAGCGCGAAGACCACGGCGTTCGCGACGTTCGCGGGATCGTTCAGGTTCGCGTCCTCGCCCGGCGCGTACTGCGGCGTGCGGCCGTCGAAGAAGCGCGTCTTCATGCCGGCCGGGATGAGGGTGGTGACGCCGACGCGGCCGCGCGTCTCGGCGGCGAGCGCCCGGCTGAAGCCGATCACGCCGAACTTCGACGCCGAGTAGGCGGTCGCGTCCGACACGGCGCGCACGCCGAGCGACGAGGAGACCGTGACGACGCGGCCGTGGCTCGCTTCCAGCGCGGGCAGCGCGGCGCGGACGACCGCGGCGGTGCCGAGCAGGTTCACGGCGACGACGCGCTCCCACTCCGCTCCGGGGATCTCGTCGAGCCGCCCCGGCCGGTCGATCCCGGCGGCGGTGACCACGGCCTCGAGTCCGCCCTGCTCCTCGACGATCCGCGCGACGAGCCGTTCGACCTCGCGGGTCGCCGTCACGTCGCCCTCGTAGGCGGTGTGCGGGCTGCCGTCGACCTTCAGGTCGAGGACGATCGGGGTGCCGCCGCCTGCGGCGACCGCGTCGGCGACGGCCGCCCCCAGGCCGGAGGCGCCTCCGGTGATGAGGGTGCGGCCGAGCGGGGTGGGGGTGGTGGCGGCGACGGGCATGCGGGTCCTCCTGGACGCTGGTGGTGGAGCGGGGTTCGAGCGGGGTCAGCCGACCGCGGCGAGCGCCGCGGCGAGCCGGGTGGTGGACCGGCCGGGGTGGAACGGCACGGTGACCGCGCGGCCGCCCCACTCGGCGATCACGGCGGCCTCGGGCAGGTCGGCGGCGGCGTAGTCGCCGCCCTTCACCCAGATGTCCGGGCGGATGCGGCGGAGCGCATCGACCGGGGTGTCCTCGCCGAAGACGAGCACAGCGTCGACGCACTCGAGGGCGAGCAGCAGGTCGACCCGGTCGGCCTCCGGCATGATCGGCCGTTCGGGGCCCTTCAGCCCCCGGACCGACTCGTCGGAGTTGAGGCACACGATGAGGCAGTCGCCGAGCGCGCGGGCGGCCGACAGGGTGCGGGCGTGACCGGCGTGCAGCAGATCGAAGCAGCCGCCGGTCGCGACGACGGTGCCGCCGCTCGCGCGGACGCGTTCGGCGACCGCGACCGCGTCGCGGTCCGTGCCGCCGAGCGGCGTGGTGTTCGCGGGCCGGGCGAGGCCCGCGACGCCCCCGGCGGCGAGGAACGCCCCGGTCTCGGCCACCGCGGCCGTGACCGCGTCGGTGGGGGCGGCGCCACCCGCGATCGCGACCGCGAGGCTCGCGGCGAAGCGGTCGCCCGCCCCGCACGGATCCGCACCCTCGATGCGGTCGCCCTTCGCCACGAACGGCAGCCCGCCGCGGCTCGCGCGGAGCAGCGCGCCGTGCTCGCCCATCGTCACGACGACGGCGGCGGCGCGCCACGCCTCCCGCAGCTGCAGCGCGGCCTCGTCCGCCGCGGCGATGCCGGAACCGGCCACATCGGCCGCGCTGACCGCCTCCTTCAGGTTCGGGGTGACCGCGGCGACGCCCTGCACGGGTGCCGACCCGCGCGGATGCGGATCCCACACGACCGGCACGCGGCGGGCGGCCCGCGCGAGCGCCTCGCGCAGCGCGGGCTCCTCCGTGAGCCGGCGGCCGTAGTCGGCGACGAGGACCACGTCGGCGGCGTCGATCGCGTCGACCATCGCGGTGGTGCTCTCCGGGACCGGCGGCCGGCCGGTCCCCTCGTCGATCCGGGCGATCGGATGGGCCGCGGTGCGCAGCCGCGTCTTCACGGGCGTCGGGGCGTGCGTGGCCCCCGCGACCAGGGTCACGTCGTCGAGCAGGCCGCGCAGCCGCTCGGCGGCCTCGTCGTCGCCGAGGGCGGTGACGAGCGTCACCCGGTGCCCGTCGCGGGCCAGCAGCCGGGCGACGAGGCCCGCGCCGCCGGGCCGGCGGACCACCTCGGCCACGTCGACGACCGGCACGGGCGCATCCGGGCTCAGGCGTTCGACGGCACCGTCCAGGTCGACGTCGAGCAGCAGGTCGCCGACGACCGTGATCGCGCGGTTCACCGGCTGGGCCCGATCCGGTCGCGCACCCGGGCGTCGAAGACCCGGCAGAGCGCATGGATGGCGACGAGCTGGGCCTCCTGCACGTTCGCGCCCCGGCCGGGCAGCGTGATCGCGTCGTCGGCGAGGTCGGCGAGGGGGTTCGGCGTCGCGCCGGTGAGCGCCCAGACGGTCATGCCGGCGCGCCGTGCGGCGTCGGCCGCGCGGAGCAGGTTGCCGCTCGTGCCCGAGGTCGAGAGCAGCACGAGCACGTCGCCGGCAGAGCCGTGGGCCGTGACCTGGCGGGCGAAGATCTCGTCGAAGCCGTAGTCGTTGCCGATCGCGGTGAGGCTCGAGGTGTCGCCGTGCAGGCAGATCGCGCTGAACGCACGACGGTCGCCGTCGAAGCGGCCCACGAGCTCGGCGGTGAGGTGCTGCGCCTCGGCGGCGGATCCGCCGTTGCCGGCCGCGAGCAGCCGCGCGCCGGCGAGCATCCGATCGGCGAGGTCGACCCCCCACGTGCCGAGGCGGTCGGCCTCGCGGCGCAGCGCCTCCATGGTGGGCAGCGCAGCGGTGACGTGGTCGAGCGCGACGGTCGCGGCCCTCGTCGTGGGCGTCGTGGTGGTCATCGCTCCCTCGTCAGCAGTCGGGCCGCCGGAGCGGCGTCGGTCAGGGCGGCGTAGACCCGGGCGGTCTCGAGCGCCACGCGCCGCCATGCGTAGCGGGTGACGGCCCTGCGCCGGCCGGCCGCGCCGTAGCGCTCCCGGCGCTCCGCGTCGGCGAGCAGGGGTTCGAGGGCGTCCGCGAGCGCATCCGGATCCCGGGGCGGGACGTGGACGCCGGTGACGTCCTCGACGACGGTGTCGATGAGGCCGCCGACGCTCGTCGCGACGACCGGGCGTCCGCACGCCATGGCCTCGAGCGGCACGATGCCGAACGGCTCGTACCAGGGGGCGCACACGACGACGTCCGCGGAGCGGAGCATCTCCGGCAGGTCCTCGTGCTCGATGCGGCCGGCGAGGGTCACGCGGTCGTGCATGCCCGTCGACTCGATGATCCGCAGGAGCCGCGCGACCTCGGGCTCGACCTCGAGGTGGGCCGCATCGCCGGCGCCCCCCACGATCACGAGCTCCGCGTCGATCCCGCGCGCGACGAGGCGGGCGAGTGCCTCGATGGCGATGCCCACACCCTTGCGCTGCACGAGGCGACTCACGGTCATGATGCGGAGGCGGCCGGTCCGGGGCGCGATCGGGCCGTGCGGGGTGAAGTGGGCGGTGTCCACGCCGCAGGGCACGACCGCGATGCGCGACGACGGCACGCCGAGCGCCTTCAGCTCGAACGCCTCGTCGGAGCAGGTGGCGATGACGCTGTCGACGCGCCGCGCCACGTCGGGCTCGAGCCACGAGCGCTCGGCGGGCGAGGTGTCGGCGAGGCCCTGGTGACGGCGCTTCACGACCCCCAGCGCGTGGAAGGTCTGCGCGACGGGCAGGTGGCCGCCGAGCGCGATGTCGACGCGGCAGGCGGCGTCGAGCGTCGCGAGGCCCGACATCCAGAAGTGGCCGTGCACCACATCGGGCCGGTCGGCGATCCACGCATCGGCGAGCACGTCGGCGAACTCGCCCATGTGCGGCAGCAGCCCGTCCTTCGAGACGGGTGCGGCGGGGCCGGCGGTCACCGGCACGACGGTCACGTTCGGGGCGAACGGCACGGCGTCGGGCAGGTCGGGATCGTCGCGGCGGCTGTAGACGGTCACCTCGTGGCCGTCGGCGCCGAGGGCGGTCGCGAGGGCCGCGACGTGCACGTTCTGGCCGCCGGCGTCCACGCCGCCGAGGACGGCGAGCGGGCTCGCGTGTTCGGAGACGAGCGAGATCTTCATGCGGACACTCCTTCCCGATCCCGCCCGGCGTCGGTGCGCCGGCGGTGCGGGATCCTCTCCATCGCATCCCCGAGCACCTCGTCCCAATCGGCGAGGAACCGGGGCAGCCCGTAGCGGGCGAGTGCCGCCTCCCGGGCGATCCGGCCCGCGGCTCGCGCCTCGTCCGGACGATCGATCAACCGCTTCGCCGCTCGGACGAGCCCGGCCACGTCCGCGGAGACGGCACCCGCCTCGGGCGGCACGGCCCGGAAGGCGTCCGTCATCCCGAGCACGACGACCGGCATGCCGAGGTGCATGGCCTCGAGCAGCGACAGCCCGAGCGAGGTCCACCGCATCGGATGCAGGTAGGCCCGCCGCTCCGCGAGCGCCGTGTGCATCGGGCCGGGCGGCACGTCGCCGACGCCGCGCACGTCGGGCCGCAGCGTGCCGAAGGCGCCGGCGAGCAGCTCGGTCCGCATCCCGAAGACGTCGACGGGGGCGGCCGCCGCGAACCG
>DASYJR010000164.1:0-33840 GCA_035996305.1 Amnibacterium sp.
CGGGCACGAGCTCGGCGGGGGTCACCCCGCGGCAGTAGGCGACGCCGTTCTCTCGGTAGCTCGTGAAGGCGAAGTCGTCGGTGCGAAGCGCGCGGGCGGAGCCGATCTGCGCGGCCTCCTGGCCGAGCAGCGGCGGCCACAGCGCGAGCTCGCCCTGGCGCTGCAGATTGGTGGCCTCGGTGTCGATGCGACGCACGACGACCATGTCGTCGTAGAGGGCGAGGAGGGCCTCGTCGTCGACGTCCGCGACGTGGCCGCCGTACTCCGGGTCGTGCACGCGCTCGCCGTCCGGGCTGAGGATCCGGACGGCGCCGCGAAGGGCCGGGTCCGAGTCGGGCGTGCGGGAGGCACGAGGGGCTGCCACTGCGTGGGACATGTGCGACCGCCTTCGGTGCGCGGGATCCGGCGACGGTGCCGAATGCCTGCGCACGGTACGCCTCGCTGCTCAAAGCTTGCAATGAGTTCGCGACGCCTCGTGCAATCTGCTCAATGCGCACCTCGACGCGGGCCGGTCGGCGCTGCTACGGTTCCGCACTGTGCGCGACCTCGACGACGTCGATCTGAAGCTCCTGCTCGCCCTCGCCGCGAATCCCAGGGCGACGACCGTCGCGCTCGCCGACGGCCTGCAGCTCAGCCGCAACACGGTGCAGGCTCGGATGGCCGCATTGGCGCGCGGCGGGGCGTTCCTCCACTACGACCGGTGCATCGATCCGGGGGCGGTCGGCTACCCGCTCGTCGCCTTCACGACCCTGCACGTGCGGCAGCAGATGCTCGTGCCGATCGTCGAGGCCCTGTCCCGGATCCCCGAGATCGTGCAGGCGCACGGCCTGTCGGGCGCCGCGGACCTGCTCGTGCGGATCGTCTGCACCTCGGCCGAGGACCTGTTCCGGGTGAACGCCGAGATGCTGGCCGTGCCGGGGGTCGAGCGCGCGGAGACGGCGATGGGGATCAGCGAGGTGATCCCCTACCGGATCAGCCCGCTGCTGGAGTCGCGGCTGCAGGACTGACCGGGGCGAGCAGCGCGGCGAGCGCCATCGCCGTCAGCAGGCCCACCGGATCCGGCATCCCCTCGAGCCCCGGCGTCGTCGGTGTCGCGTTCAGCAGCCCGAAGACCGCGTGCAGCCGCACCACGGCCTCGCTGCGCGGCAGGTCGGGCCGCACCCCGACGAGCACGTCGGCCCATGTCTCGACGTAGCGGCGCTGGAGCGACCGGACCCGCCGGCTCGCCTCCTCCGGCAGGTGCACGAGCTCGCGGTCCTGCACGCGGATCACGTCCCGCTCGGCGAGCGCGAAGTCGGCGTGGAACGCGACGAGGTCGGTGAGGGTGACCGCCGGCCCGGCGCCCCGGCCGACCGCCTCGGTCGCGCCGTCGAGCAGGCGTTCGCTCGCGGTCACGAGCAGCTCGGCGAGCACGTCCTCCTTGCCGCGGAAGTGCCGGTACAGCGCGGGGCCCGAGACGCCCGCGGCCGCGCCCAGCTCCTCGATGGAGACGCCGACGTAGCCGCGGACGGCGAACAGCTGCGCCGCCGCGTCCAGGTAGCGCTGGCGGCGGTCCGCCTTCGCCGTCGCGCGCCAGGTGCTCGCCATGATCCGCGATGCTACGCTCAGTTAGCGACTACTAACCAAAGTCGATAGGAGCCCGCTCGTCTCCTCGGACCGGCGGGGCGACAGGAGTGCCGATGCAGCCACTCGGAACGGCCGTCAAGCCCGGCGACAGGGCCGCCGGCGTCAACGCCGCACGCCAGCACGCCCTCGTGGCCGAGCTCCGCCACAGGCTCGCGACCGCCGCGGCCGGCGGACCCGCCGCATCCCGCGAGCGGCACACCGGCCGCGGCAAGCTGCTCGTGCGCGACCGGATCGACCGGCTGCTCGATCGCGACAGCCCCTTCCTCGAGGTCGGCGCCCTCGCGGCGACCGGGATGTACGACGACGAGTGCCCCTCCGCCGGCATCGTCACCGGGATCGGCCTCGTCGCCGGCCGCCACTGCATGGTGATCGCGAACGACGCGACCGTGAAGGGCGGCTCCTACTTCCCGATGACGGTGAAGAAGCACCTGCGGGCGCAGGAGATCGCGGCGGAGAACCGCCTCCCCTGCATCGCGCTCGTCGACTCGGGCGGCGCCTTCCTGCCGATGCAGGACGAGGTCTTCCCGGACCGGGACCATTTCGGCCGGATCTTCTACAACCAGGCGCGGCTCTCGGCCGCCGGGGTGCCGCAGCTGGCCGCGGTGCTCGGCTCCAGCACGGCGGGCGGTGCCTACGTGCCGGCGATGAGCGACGAGACGGTGATCGTCGCCGAGCAGGGCACGATCTTCCTCGGCGGGCCGCCGCTCGTGAAGGCCGCGACCGGGGAGGTCGTCTCCGCCGAGGACCTCGGCGGCGGGGCCGTGCACGCCCGGGTGTCCGGCGTGGTCGACCACCTCGTGCCCGACGACGCAGCCGCGCTCGCCCGCCTCCGCGACCTCGTCGCCACCCTGCCGCCCACCCCGGCGCCGGCGTGGGAAGTGCTGCCGGCCGAGGATCCGGTCGTCGCAGCGGCGGACCTCTACGCCGCGCTGCCCGCCGACGCCGGCACGCCGCTCGACCCCCGCGAGGTGCTGGCCCGTCTCGTCGACGGCAGCCGGTTCACCGAGTTCAAGGCCGAGTACGGCACGACGCTCGTCACGGGCTTCGCGCGCATCCACGGGCACCCGGTCGGCATCGTCGCGAACCACGGGGTGCTGTTCAGCGAGTCGGCGCTGAAGGGGGCGCACTTCGTCGAGCTCTGCGACCAGCGCGGGATCCCGCTGCTGTTCCTGCAGAACATCACCGGGTTCATGGTCGGTCGCGAGTACGAGGCGGGCGGGATCGCGAAGCACGGCGCGAAGATGGTCACGGCGGTCGCGACGGCGCGCGTGCCGAAGCTCACGGTCGTGATCGGCGGGTCGTTCGGCGCCGGCAACTACTCGATGAGCGGCCGGGCGTACTCGCCGCGCTTCCTCTGGATGTGGCCGGGCGCCCGCATCTCGGTGATGGGCGGCCCCCAGGCCGCGTCGGTGCTCGCGACACTGCGCCGCGACCAGCTCGAAGCCGCCGGCGGCACCTTCGACGCGGCGGACGAGGCGGCGTTCACGGCGCCGATCCTCGAGCGCTACGAGACCCAGGGCTCGCCGTACTACTCGACCGCCCGCCTCTGGGACGACGGCGTGATCGACCCCGCCGACACCCGCGACGTGGTCGGACTCGCGCTCGACGTCTGCGCCCGCGCGCCGCTGCCCGAGCGGGCGTCGCCCGTCTACCGGATGTGAGCGGCATGTTCTCCACCGTGCTCGTGGCCAACCGGGGCGAGATCGCCTGCCGGGTGATCCGCACGCTCGCGCGGCTCGGCATCCGCTCGGTCGCCGTCTACAGCGACGCGGACGCGGGCGCCCCGCACGCGCGGCTCGCGGACACGGCGGTGCGGATCGGCGGCGCGGCCGCCGCGGACAGCTATCTGAACATCGACGCGGTGATCGCGGCGGCGAGGGCGACCGGCGCGCAGGCCGTGCATCCGGGCTACGGGTTCCTCTCCGAGAACGCGGCGTTCGCCGCGGCCTGCGCTGCGGCGGGGATCGTGTTCATCGGGCCGTCGCCCGAGGCGATCGGCGCGATGGGCGACAAGATCCGGGCCCGCGAGCACGTGACCGGGCGCGGTGTGCCGGTCGTGCCCGGCCTCGCGCGGGCCGGCCTGACCGACGAGGAGCTGCTCGCCGCCATGCCGGGCATCGGGCTGCCCGTGCTGATCAAGCCGTCCGCGGGTGGCGGCGGCAAGGGCATGCACGTCGTCGAGCGCCTCGAGGACGCCCCGGCCGCCCTGGCCGCCGCACGCCGCGAGGCGGCGGGCGCCTTCGGCGACGACACCCTCTTCGTCGAGCGGTACGTCGCGGCGCCCCGGCACATCGAGGTGCAGGTGCTCGCCGACGCCCACGGCGCCGTCGTCGCGTTCGGCGAGCGGGAGTGCAGCCTGCAGCGCCGCCACCAGAAGGTGATCGAGGAGGCGCCCAGCGTGCTCCTCGATGCGGCGACCCGGGAGCGCATCTGCGCGGACGCCTGCGAGACGGCCCGCAGCGTCGGCTACACCGGGGCGGGCACCGTCGAGTTCATCGTGTCGGCGGACGCCCCCGATCAGTACTTCTTCCTGGAGATGAACACGCGCCTGCAGGTGGAGCATCCGGTCACCGAGCTCGTGACCGGGGTCGACCTCGTCGAGCTGCAGCTGCGGGTCGCGGCGGGCGAGCCGCTCGGGATCCGGCAGGAGGACGTGCGGCTCACCGGGCACGCGATCGAGGCGCGGCTCTACGCGGAGGATCCGGCCGCCGGCTTCCTGCCGACCGGCGGGACCGTGCTCGCCGTCGCGCTGCCCGAGGGCGAGGGCGTGCGCGTGGACGGGGCGATCGCCGCGGGGATGGTCGTCACCTCGGACTACGACCCGATGCTGGCGAAGATCGTCGCGTGGGCGCCGGACCGCGAGCAGGCGATCGCGCGGCTGCGGCGGGCGCTCGGGGCCACGCTCGTGCTGGGCGTCGGCACGAACGCCGCGTTCCTCGCGGCGCTGCTCGACGACCCCGACGTGCGGGCCGGGAGCCTCGACACGGGGCTCATCGAGCGCCGGCTCGACGTGCTCACGGCGGCGGGCGCCCCGCCGAACGCCGCGGTGCTCGCCGCGCTCGTCACGCACGCGGCGGAGCGCCGCGACGGTGGCCCCTGGCAGCGGCTCCGCGGCTGGCGGGCCACCGGGAGGGCGCCGGCGCGGTTCGTCTTCCGGCCCGTCGACGGCGGGCCCGCCGAGCCCGTGCTCGTCACCGGGCCGCCGGACGCGGCCGTCGTGCGCACGGCCGACGGGACGGACCACGCCGCGGCCGTCGAATCCGGCGGCGGCGCGGCACGCATCCGTCTCGACGGCGTCGAGCGGACCGTGCACTGGATCCGGGACGGCGACGCGCTGCACCTCGCCGTCTACGGCCGGACCGCCGTGCTCACCGAGCGGGCGGCGGCGGACGATGCACGCGCCGCCGGCACCCTGGATCCGGAGCTCCGCTCCCCCATGCCCGGCACGGTCGTCGCGATCCCCGCCGCGGACTGCGGGGCCGTCGCGGAGGGCGACGCGGTCGTCGTGGTCGAGGCGATGAAGATGGAGTACGCGATCCGGGCGACGACGGCCGGACGCGTCGCGCTTCATGCGGCGGTGGGCGACCGGGTGGCGCGCGGCCAGGTGCTGGCCGTGATCGAGGCGGGGACGGAGGCGGACGGATGACCGAACGCACGGTGGTGCAGCGGGGGCTCTACTACGAGGAGCTCGAGGAGGACGTCCGCTACCTGCACAGCCCGTCGCGGACGGTGACGGAGGCGGACAACGTGCTCTTCACCACCCTGACCGGCAACACCCAGTCGCTGCATCTCGACGCCGAGTGGGCGCGCACCACGGAGTTCGGAGAACGGCTGGTGAACAGCATGTTCACGCTCTCGACTCTCGTCGGCCTGTCGGTCGCCCAGCTCACGCAGGGCACGATCGTGGCGAACCTCGGGTTCAGCGAGGTGCGCTTCCCCGCGCCGGTGCGGGCCGGCGACACGCTCACCGCGGAGAGCCGGGTCGTCTCGAAGCGGCCGTCGGGCTCGCGGCCCACGCAGGGCCTCGTCGTCTTCGAGCACACCGCCCGGAACCAGCGCGGCGAGGTCGTCGCGGTCGCGGTGCGCACCGCCCTGATGCAGCGCATGCCGGAGCCGGCATGACCGGCCCGCTCGGGCCGGCGCTGCTGTTCTGCCCCGCCGACCGGCCGGACCGATACGGCAAGGCCCTCGCCGCCGCCGACGCCGTGATCCTCGACCTCGAGGACGCCGTCGCGGCCGGCAGGAAGGACGCCGCCCGGGACGCCGTCGCCGCATCGGCGCTGCCGACCGAGCGCACGGTGGTGCGGGTGAACCCGGCTTCGGCGGGGATGCTCGCCGCCGACCTCGCGGCCGTCGACGCCGCCGGATACGGCATCGTGATGCTCGCGAAGGCCGAGTCCGTCGCCGACCTCGCCGCGCTCGACCGGTACGCCGTGATCGCGCTCTGCGAGACGCCCGCCGGCGTGCTCGCCGCCCCGGCGCTGGCGGCCGCGACGAACACGGTCGGGCTGATGTGGGGCGCGGAGGACCTCGTGGCGGCGCTCGGCGGCCGGTCGAGCCGCGGGCCGGACGGCCGCTACCGCGACGTGGCGCGGGCAGCGCGCGCCGCCGTGCTGCTCGCGGCGGGCGCGGCCGGCAAGGCCGCGTACGACGCGGTGCACCTCGACCTCGCCGACGACGCGGGGCTGGCCGCCGAGGCGGAGGACGCGGCGGCCAGCGGGTTCGCCGGGACGGTCTGCATCCATCCGCGGCAGGTGCCGATCGTGCGGGAGGCGTTCCGGCCGACCGACGCCGAGCTCGCCTGGGCGCGTCGGGTGCTCGAGGCGGCCGCCGCGGGCGGGGTGCTCGCGGTGGACGGGCGCATGGTCGACGAGCCGCTGCTCGTGCAGGCGCGCCGCGTGGTCGCCAGCGGCGGCTGAGCGCCCCCGCCCCGTCGCGCCCCCTTCGCCCCGAAGCACTCCAGCAGGACATGGTCGCTCGAGCAGGACGAAACGGGTGATCTCGTCCTGCTGCAGCGACCATGTCCTGCTGCGGTGCTCGTGGATCAGCGGAGGTGGGAGGCGCCGTTCGCGTCGAGGACGGCGCCGCTGACCCAGTCCGGCGCCTCGAGGGCCAGCCAGGCGACGGTCGCCGCGATCTCGTCCGCGGCCGCGACGCGGCCGAACGGGCTCTGCGCCCGCACCGCGTCGCCCGCCGGGCCGTCGAGCACCGAGCGCGCCATGTCGGTCTCCACGAAGCCCGGCGCGACGGCGGTCGCCGTGATGCCGAGGGGGGCGAGCGCGAGCGCGAACGACTGCGTCATCGCGTGCAGCCCCGCCTTCGTGGCCGCGTAGGCGGCGGTGACGGGCTCGCCGCGGTACGCGCCCCGCGAGCCCACGGCGACGATCCGCCCGCCCGCCGGGCCCTCGGGCCGCGACCGCAGGTGGTCGACGAGCAGCCAGGCGAGGTCGGCGGGGCCGAGCAGGTTCACCGCGACATGGCGGCGCCACGCGGCGCGCCACGTGTCGAGGTCGACCCCGTCGATCGGATGCGCCTCGAACACACCGGCGTTGTTCACGAGCACGTCGAGGCCGCCCAGGCCCTCGATCGCCGTGGCCACCACGCGGGGCGCGGCGTCCGGATCCGCCAGGTCGCCGGCGACGGCCACGTGACCGGTCCCGGGCAACGCGCGGGCGACCGCCTCAGCAGCCGCGAGGTCGCGGCCGGCGTGCACGGCGACCCGCGCACCCCGGCCGGCGAGCGCGGCCGCGATCGCCGCGCCGATCCCCCTGCTGCCTCCTGTGACGAGGCAGCGGCGCGCGGTCAGGAGCGGGGCTGCCGCGGCGTGCGCGGCGTTCGCGGCCGGACGGCCGGGATCGGCTCGGTGCGGTCGGACTCGGCGAGCGGGGCGAACAGCCGGTCGATGGCCGACTCGCGGTCGCCCTCCTCCTCCTGCTGCCCGTGTCGCGCCACCGGGCGCGCGGGGGCCGCCGGGCGCCGGGCCGGCTGCCGCGGAGCGGGCGCCTCGGCGTCCGAGGCCGGCTCGGGCCGGGCCACCGCCTCAGGGTGGGCCACCTCAGGGCGGGCCACCGGCTCGGGCCGGGCCACCGCCTCAGGGTGGGCCACCTCGGGGCGGACCACCGGCTCGGGGCGGGCCACCGCCTCGGGCCGGGCGACGTGCTCCGGGCGGCGGGGCGGCTGCTCCGCGCGCGGCGCCGCCACCGGTCGCGACGGCGCCTCCGTCACGGCGACGGCCGGAGCGGGCTCCTCGTGGGCCTGCGGATGCGGGGCCAGCCGGGCCCGGATGCCGGCGAGCGTGCCGCCCTCGGACCGGGGTGGGGGCCCCGGCGCGACGGCCGGCTCCGGCCGCGACTCCTGAGGCGGCACCGGGCGACCCTGCTCCGCGCGTGCGGGCTCGGGGCGCGCGGGCTCGGGGCGCGCGGGCTCGGCGCGGCCGGGCTCCTGGCGCACCGGCTCGCGGGGCGCCTGGTCCGTGCGGACCGGCTCTCGCCTGGCGGGCGGCGCATCCGCGGTCCTCGGCCGCGGGTGCGGCTCCCGACGCGCGCCCGGCCGGAACGGCCACCAGTAGGTGCGCGGGTCGGCGCCGTTGTGCTCCGCCCACGTGGCGACCGCGACGGTCGCCACGAGCAGGAAGCGCACGAGCACCACCCCGACGACGAGCAGCACGAGCAGCACGACGAGCAGCACGAGCAACCAGGCGGCGGTGAGCAGGCTGGTGAGCACGATCGGCCCCATCTGAAGTCCCCTTCCGGCGCGGACGCGAGGCGTCCGGTTCCCGGCATCGTGCCATGCCCGCCTTCGGAGCCGCTCGTCGTCGTCCGCCCACGGCGAACCGGCGTCGCGGCTCCGGCCCCGTCGGGGGCGCCGGTGCCACCGTGCCACATGGCCGCCACCGCCCCGTCCGGCGTCACGGCCGGCAGTCCCACGCCGGTCGACGCCACCTGCCTCCGCTGCCGCCGCGAGGGGCTCTTCCACGTCGTGCTGTTCCGGATGCACGAGGACGGGCCGCGCCGGGTCGGCGAGACGACCTTCTGCGCCTGCGAGACGCGGCCGGCGCAGCGTCCCACGATCACCACGGGTGAGCCCCGGCGCACGGGAGCGCGCTGCGGCCGCTGCGCCGGGAACGAGGTCTACGAGGTGCCGTTCTACGCGGTGACCGCGGCCGGCGTCGCGCCGCACACGACGCGGACCGTCTGCCGGGACTGCGACACCCGGCCCGTGAGCGGCTGACGCGGCCCGGCCCGATACGCTGCGGCGATGGCCGCCAAGTTCCTCGTCGTGCCCGAATGGCAGGGCTCGGCGTCCAGCCGGTCCATGCGCCTGATCGACGGGGCCGAGGCCATCCGGGGCGACCTGCCGTCCGCGGCGACCGTCACCGTCGAGATCCCGCTCGGTGCGGGCGACGCCGTCGGCAGCGGCGTGCACCGCTACTCCAGCCTCGCCGTCGTGCGGGAGCGGCTGGCGGAGGCGCTGCAGCAGGTGGCGGATTCGGACGTGCCGATCGTGATCGGCGGCGACTGCGGCGTCGAGCTCGCGGCCGTGGAGCACGCGCTCGCGGCCGCCACGAGGCGCGGCTCCCGCCTCGGCATCGTCTGGTTCGATGCGCACCCCGACCTCAATTCTCCGGCGACCAGCCCGTCCGGCGCCTTCTCCGGGATGGTCCTCCGCGCCCTGCTCGGCGACGGCGTACCCGGACTCGTCGCGGATCCGCGGCTCGATCCCGCCTCGGTGGTGCTGGCGGGCGCCAGGTCCCTCGACGACGGCGAGGCCGAGTACCTCGCGGAGTCGCCGATCGTCCGGGTCGACGCGGACGCGGTCGGTGCGGGGCTCGGCGCCGTGCTCGACCCGCTCGGCTTCGACGAGGTCTACGTGCACGTCGACCTCGACGTGCTCGACCCCGCCGAGTTCGGCGGCGTGCCCGATCCGCAGCCCTTCGGCGTCGCGACCGCCGATCTCACCGCCGCGATCGGCGCAGCGTTGGCCGGTCGCCGGCTCGCCGGCGCCGCCATCACGATGTTCGCGCCCCCGTCGCCGGAGGCCGCGGGCGAGGAGCTCGCCCCCATCCTCCGCATCCTCTCCGCCCTGACTGCCGGCACCCGCTGACCGCGCCGGGCGGCGCTAGCCTGCCGAGCAGCGGACCGAAGGAGCAGCGATGCCGGAGCACACCTACGACCTCGTGGTGATCGGAGCGGGAGCGGTCGGTGAGAACGTGGCCGACTACGCCCACCGCGAGGGCCTGACCACCGTGATCATCGAGGCGGAGCTCGTCGGCGGCGAGTGCTCCTACTGGGCGTGCATGCCCTCGAAGGCCCTGCTGCGGCCGAGTGCGGCCCTCCGCGCCGCCGAGCGCGTGCGGGGCGCCGCGCAGGCCGTGACCGGGCGGCTCACCGCCGCGGACGTCTTCGCCCGCCGCGACGCGATCGTCGGCGACTACGACGACGGCTCCCAGGTCGAGTGGCTCGGCTCCGCGGGGATCCACCTGATCCGCGGCCATGCGCAGCTCACCGGCGCGAAGCGCGTCCGGGTCACCGCGATCGACGGCACCATCGTGGACGTGACGGCCCGCCGAGCGGTCGCGGTCTGCACCGGATCCACCCCGCTGATCCCGCCCGTCGAGGGCCTCGCCGACGCGGCCCCCTGGACCTCCAGGGAGGCCACCGGCGCCACCGAGGCACCCGAATCGCTCGTCATCGTGGGCGGCGGCGTCGTCGCCTGCGAGATGGCCACCGTCTACGCGAGCCTCGGCACCGCCGTGACGATGCTGGTGCGCGGCGGCGACCTGCTGTCCGGGATGGAGCCGTTCGCCGGCGAGCTCGTCGCGGACGGGCTCACCGAGCGGGGCGTCGAGGTGCGGTTCGGCGTCACGACGACCGCCGTGCACCGCACCGGCGACGGCGGCGTCGAGGTGACCCTCGGCGACGCCGGCGCGCTGACGGCGGCGGAGATCCTCGTCGCCACCGGCCGCACCCCGCGCACCGCCGGCTTCGGCCTCGACAGCGTCGGGTTGCGGGACGGCGACTGGCTCGCGGTGGACGACACCCTCCTCGTCGACGCCCCCACCAACGCGGACGAACCCTGGCTCTACGCGGTCGGCGACGTGAACCACCGCGCGCTGCTCACCCACGAGGGCAAGTACCAGGCGCGCGCCGCCGGACGGGTGATCGCGGCGCGGGCGAAGGGCGAGCCCCTCGACACGGCGCCCTGGGGCCGGCACGTCGCCACGGCCGATGCGCGCAGCGTGCCGCAGGTGACGTTCACCGATCCGGAGGTCGCCTCCGTGGGGCTCACCGAGGCGGCGGCGGCGAAGGCGGGGTTCCGCATCCGCACGACCGAGTACGACATCGCGAACGTCTCCGGCGCGACGGTGCTGTCGGACGCCTACACCGGCCGCGCGAAGCTGGTGCTCGACGACGAGCGCGACGTGGTGCTCGGCGCAACGTTCGTCGGGCAGGACGTGGGCGAGCTGCTCCAGTCGGCCACGGTCGCGGTCGTCGGCGAGGTGCCGATCCAGCGGCTCTGGCACGCGGTGCCGTCCTATCCGACGCTCAGCGAGATCTGGCTGCGCCTGCTCGAGACGGACGGCCGCGCATGAGCGTCACCCTGCCCGCCCCGGGCCGGATGGAGGACCGCACGGTCGTGATCACGGGCGCGAGCTCGGGCATCGGCCGGGCGGCCGCGGTCGAGCTCGCCGCGCTCGGCGCCGACGTGGTCGTCGTCGGGCGCGACGCGGCCCGCACCCGCGCGGTCGCCGAGCAGACCGGCGGGCGCTCCTACCTCGCTGACTTCGAGCGGCTCGACGACGTGCGCCGCCTCGCCGACGAGCTGCTCGCCGACCTGCCCGCGATCCACGTGCTCGCGAACAACGCGGGCGGCATCGGTCCCCGCCGGGACACGGTCGACGGGTTCGACGCGACGTTCCAGCGGAACCATCTCGCCGGCTTCCTGCTCACGAACCTGCTGCTGCCGCGCCTGATCGCGACGGCCGCCGATGCGCCTGCGGCGAGCGTGCGGATCGTGCAGACGGCGAGCGGCGCGGCCCGGTCCGGACGCATCCGCATGGACGACCTCGACACCCGGCGCGGGCCCTGGCTCGGCGGCTTCCGGGCCTACGGCACCAGCAAGCTCGAGAACGTCGTGGTCACGCGCGAGCTCGCCCGACGCCTCGCCGGCACGCCCGTGTCGACCTACGCGTTCCATCCGGGGTTCGTCGCGACCGGTTTCGGCGACGGCGGTGCGCTCGTGGGCCTCGGCCAGCGGTTCGCGCTCTCGCCCGAGCAGGGCGCGCAGCCGCTCGTGCGGCTCGCCGCGGCGCCGGACGTGCCCGCGCCGTCCGGCAACTACTTCGACCGGCTGAAGGCGCCCGGAGGGCTGCCGAAGCAGGCCGACGACCCGGGGCTCGCCAAGGCACTCTGGTCGGCCAGCGAGGTGCGCGCCGGCCTCCGCTGAGCGGCGTTCGGCGCCGATACAGTCCCCTACGTGGTGCTGGCCGTACTCGGGGGCGGCCTGCTCCTGCTGGGGGCGGTGGCCGTCGCGGCCGGCCTGCTCCCGATGCCCGATGCGCTCGCGCTCGGCGAGCGGATCGCGCCCGTGCTCGGGTTCGTGGTCGCCATCACGGTGGTCGCGGCGCTGACGGCGAGCGCCGGCGTCTTCGACCGGATCGCGGACGGCGCCGCGCGCCTCGGCCGGGGCCGCGGCGCCGTGCTGTGGCTCCTCGTGGTCGTCGTCGCGGTCGTCGCCACCGTCTTCCTGTCGCTCGACACGACCGCGGTGCTGCTCACCCCCGTCGTCGTCACCCTCGCGCGCCGGGTCGGCCTGCCGCCGCTGCCCTTCGCGATGGCGACCGTCTGGCTCGCGAACACCGGTTCGCTGCTGCTCCCGGTCTCGAACCTGACCAACCTGCTCGCCGCCGCAGGCCCGGGGCTCGGGCTCGGCGGCGGCGGGTACGTGAGCCGGTCGGCGCTGCCGTCGCTCATCGCGGTCGTCGTGCCGGTCGCGCTGCTCGCGCTCGTGCACCGCCGGGACATCGCGCAGCGCTACACCGTGCCGCCCCAGGAGCCGATCGCCGATCCGGTGCTGTTCCGGACCGCGACCGCCGTGCTCGTGCTGCTCGTCCCCGCCCTCGCGCTCGGCGATCCGCTGCTCGGCGTGCCGGTGTGGGTGCCGGCGACGATCGGCGCCGTCGTCCTCGCCGTCGCGTTCGCGGTGCGGCGGCGACCGGGCTTCGTGCCGGGGATGCTCCCGGTCGCGCTCGTCGTCTTCGTCTGCGGGCTGTTCCTGGTCGTCACCGCGGCCGGCCGGCTGGGGCTCACCGGGCTGCTCACCACGATCGCCGGGGTCGGCGGGAGCCCGCTCGCGCTGCTGCGGGTCGCCGGCACGGGCGTCGTCGCCGCGAACCTCGCCGACAACCTGCCCGCCTACCTCGCGCTCGAGCCGGCGGGCTCCTCCCCCGCCCGGCTGCTCGCGCTGCTCGTCGCCGTGAACGCGGGCCCGCTCATCACCCCCTGGGCGTCGCTCGCGACGCTGCTCTGGCACGGCCGCCTCACCGCGATGGGCGTGCCGATCTCCTGGTGGCGGTTCGCCGGCCTCGGCCTCATCGCGGCACCGCTCACGGTGGGCCTCGCCACGCTGGCGGTCGCCCTCACCTCCCCCTGACGCCCGCACGCAGCCGCCCTGCAGCCGCCCTCATCCGCCGTGTTCAGGACCTCCCCGGCGACCCGCCGAGCCCACGCCCGGAAGCCCTGAAGAGCGGCGGCGGATCCTGAGACCGGCGGATGGTGAGCGGCGCCGCCGTCACCAGACGGGCGGGTGGCGCCTCGGCCAGCCGAAGCGGCGCTCGAGCTGCCGCGCGATCGCGAGGATCGTCGCCTCGCCGCCGGGGCGCCCGAGCAGCTGCACCCCGGCAGGCCATCCGGCGTCGTCCGCGCCGACGGGCACCACGATCGCGGGCAGCCCGGCGACGTTCACGAACGACGACCAGGGTGCGGCCTGCACCTGGCGCTCGAAGACGACGTCCGGATCCGGATCCTCGGTGAACCAGCCGAGCGGCATCGGCGGCAGCGCGAGCGCCGGGGTGAGCACGGCGTCGAAGCCGTCGAACGCGGCGACGGTGCGCCGCTCGAACGCGGCCGCCGCGGCGAGCGCCCCGAGCAGCGCCTCGGTCGGCATCGCCCGGCCGCGCTCGAGCATCGCGCGGGTGTAGGGCTCGAGGAGCGCGAGCTCCGCCTCGCCCTGCGCCGGGATGCCGGCGGCGGAGGCGGCCCAGAGCACCCGGAACAGCTCGGGGTACCGCTCCCCCGGCAGCCGGACCTGCTCGAGCCCGTGACCCAGCTCGTCGAGCGCCGCGGTGGCCCGGGCGACCGCCGCGCCCGACGCGGGATCGAGGGCGATCGCGACGGCGTCGTCCCACACCGACCCCTCGAGCACCCCGATCTGGAACCGGCCCTCGCCGCGCACCGCCGCCGACAGGAACGGGCCGTCTCCGGGCGGCACGAGCGCGAACGGGGCGCGCCGACGCAGGCCGTCCGGCGCGGCGAGCGCGTCGAGCGCCATCGCCACGTCCGCGACCGTGCGCGCGATCGGCCCAGCGGTGACGAGGCCCGCGAGCGACTCCTGGCCGCCCTGCGCCGGCACCCGCCCCCGCGACGGCTTCAGCCCGACGACACCGCAGGTCGCGGCGGGGATCCGCGCGGAGCCCCCGCCGTCCGAGCCGATCGCGAGCGGCACCAGCCCCGCTGCGACCGCTGCGGCGGCCCCACCGCTCGACCCGCCGGCGCCGGTCGACGGATCCCACGGGTTCCGGGCCGCAGGCCGGCCCGCGGGTTCCGTGTAGCCGGTGAGCCCGAACTCGGGCGCCGTCGTCGCACCGACCGAGACGGCTCCGGAGGCGTCGATCGCCGCGATCACCCGGTCGGAGGAGCCCGCGGGCGCCGCGGTCAGCCGCGACCCCGTGCCGGAGACCGTGCCCGCCCGGCGCGCGAGCTCCTTCTCCGCGACGGGCACGCCCCACAGCGGCGCGGGCCGTGGCCCTTCCGCGGCGAGGCGTGCCGCCGTCGCCCGGGCACGGTCGGCGTCGACCCGCGCGAACGCCCCGAGCCCTCCGTCGAGTCGCTCGATCCGCCGGAGGGCGTGGTCGACGAGCTCGGGAACGGTGACGTCGCGGCGCTGGAGCCAGTCCCACTGCTCCTGCGCGGAGAGGTGGTGCAGCTCGAACGCCACTACTTGATCGACTTCTGCAGCAGCACGGTGCCGATCCAGCGGTCGAACTTGAAGCCGACCCGCCCCATCCGCCCGACCTCCTTGAAGCCCAGCGACTCGTGCAGCTTCAGCGACGCCTCCGCGCCCTTGTCGGCGATGACGGCGAGCAGCTCCCGCAGGCCGGCCTCGCGGGACGCCTCGATGAGCGCGATGAGCAGGGCCCTGCCGAGCCCCTTGCCGGTCGCGGCGGGCGAGAGGTAGATCGAGCTCTCCGCCGTGTGCTTGTAGGCCCGCTTCTGCCGCCACGGCATGCAGAGCGCGTAGCCGAGCACCTGCCCGGACGGGGACACCGCGACGAGGAACGGCAGCTTCAGGCGGCTGAGGTAGGCGTACTTCGACCGCCACTCGCGCAGCGACATGGTGTCCTCGTCGAAGGTCACCATGCTGTTCGTGACGTAGTGGTTGTAGAGCTGCCGCACGTCGGGCAGGTCGCGGGCGGCCGCGGGCCGGATCGTGTAGCTGAAGTCGGGCTCGGGCGGCGGCAGGCGGCGGAGGTGGAACGGCTTCGCCCTGCGCGGCTCGTACTCCTCCTCCAGCACGGCTCGCAGCCTACGGGAGGCGCCAGTCGACCGGGGGTGCGCCCTGCTCCCCCAGCAGCGCGTCGGTGCGGCTGAAGGGCCGCGATCCGAAGAAGCCGGCCCGGGCCGACAGCGGGCTCGGGTGCGCGGACTCGACCCGCGCGACGTGCGGCAGCACGGCCGCGCCGAGCGCCTGCGCACGCCGCCCCCACAGGATCGCGACGAGCGGGCCGCCGCGCTCGCCGAGCGCCGCGAGCGCGCGACCGGTCACCGTCTCCCAGCCGTGGCCGGCGTGCGAGCCCGCGGCACCGGCCCGAACGGTGAGGTCGCGGTTGAGCAGCAGCACGCCCTGCTCGGCCCAGGCCCCGAGGTCGCCGTGCGCAGCCTGGGGCAGGCCGAGGTCGTCGAACCGCTCCCGGTAGATGTTGACGAGGCTGCGGGGAAGCGGCCGCACGTGCCGCTCGACCGCGAACGCGAGGCCGATCGGATGCCCGGGCGTCGGATACGGGTCCTGCCCGACGATGACGACCCGCACCGACTCGAACGGGATCCGGAAGGCGCGCAGCACGAGGTCCGGCGCCGGGAGCACGACGGCGCCGGCGGCCGCATCGGCGGCGGCGAACGCCTCGGCCGCGACGAGCGCGGGCTCGGCGGGCGCGAGGGCCTCCGCCCAGTCGGCGTCGATCGAGCCCGTTGCGGCGAGGTCCGCGAGCCGGCTCACCGGGCGGGCTCCCGGCGGACGGCGACCGCGCCGTCCCCGGACGCGGGCGTCGGCCCGCCGCCGAGGAGCACGCCGTCGACCTCGTCGAGCACCGCCGCGTCGAGCTCCCCGCCGTGCGGGGCGGTCGCGATGCACGGATCGACGGGTCCTGCGGCCGCGAGCGCCCCGATCAGCCGCCCCGCGTGCTCGTCCTCGTCGCCGTCGCGCACGGCGAGCACCGCGAGCACCCCGATCCGCGGCCGGCCGCCGGCGACGAGGTGGGGCCGGCCGCTCATCCGCCCGCTGCGCCGGTGACGGGCGGCTCGGCGGACCAGGGGAAGACGATCCACCGGTCGGTGTCGCGCCACGACCAGTCGGGCACGAACACCGTCTGCGGCTTGGTGTAGAAGCACGCGGTGCGCACCTCGGCGCCCATCCGCTCGATGATCTCGACCGCGAGCTTCAGCGTGAGCCCGGACTGCGAGACGTCGTCCGCGAGCAGCACGCGGCGCCCGGCGAGCGAGTCGCCGTCGAGGTGCGGGGGCAGCAGGAGGGGCTCCGGCAGGGTCTCGTCGACGCCCGTGTAGAGCTCGACGTTGATCGAGCCGCAGCTCTTCACGCCGAGCGCGTAGGCGAGCGCGCCACCGACGAGCAGACCGCCCCTGGCGATCGCGACGACGATCTCGGGTGCGAACCCGGACTCGTGGATCCGCACGGCGAGGTCCCGCGCCGCGGCGCCGACGTCCTCCCACCTCAGGATCTCGCGGGCGGGGGCTGCCTGCTCGGTGCTCATCGCTGGAATTCTATCGCCGGGCCCGAGGGCGCCGGCCGCCGCCAGAATGGGAGGGTCGGAAGGACAGACGTGGACGTCACCGAGATCGAGGTCCCGTTCCGGGACTGGACCACCTGGACCCGGATCACCCAGCCGGAGCAGCCCGTCGACGGCGCCCTGCCGCTGATCGTGCTGCACGGCGGACCGGGGATGGCGCACGACTACGTGCGCAACCTCGCCGCCCTCGCCGGAACCGGCCGCCGCGTGATCCACTACGACCAGCTCGGCTGCGGCCGCAGCACCCACCTGCCCGAGCAGCCGCCCGGGTTCTGGACGCCGGAGCTCTTCGTCGAGGAGTTCGAGAACCTCGTCGCGCACCTGGGCCTCGACCGCTACCACGTCGCCGGCCAGTCGTGGGGCGGGATGCTCGGCTCCGAGATCGCGGTGCGCCGCCCGGCGGGCCTCGTCTCCCTGTCGATCATGAACTCGCCGGCGTCCATGGCGCTGTGGGTGGCGGGCGCGAACCGGCTCCGCGAGGACCTCCCCGACGAGACGCGCCGCGCGCTCGAGCGCCACGAGGCGGACGGCACCGTCGACGACCCGGAGTACCTCGCGGCGGTCGACGTGTACTACCGGCGGCACGTCTGCCGGATGGATCCGTACCCCGCCGACCTCGTCGCCTCGATCGCGCAGATGGAGGCCGAACCGACCGTCTACCACACGATGAACGGCGTCAACGAGTTCTTCGTCACCGGCACGATGGCGGGCTGGACCGTCATCGACCGCCTCTCGCGGGTGGCGGTGCCGACCCTCGTGCTCGCCGGGGAGTACGACGAGGCCACCCCCGAGACCTGGGCGCCCTTCGTGGAGCGGATCCCCGACGTGCGGTCGCACGTCGAGCCGGACGCGAGCCACTGCTCGCACCTCGAGCACCCGCGGGCGGTCCTCGAGCTGCTCGGCGGCTTCCTCGCCGAGTCGGAGTAGCGGGGCCGGGGCGCCGCGCACCTGCTCATCCCGCTCCGACCCGGCGGCGGGCTGCCGTTCAGGGCGAGCGACGACCCTGTCACACGTGACCGTGACCGACCGCGCCCCCAGCCGCACGACCGTCGACGACGAGCTGCTGCACCGGATCGACCGCTTCTGGTCGGCCGCCAACTACCTCTCCGTGGGGCAGATCTACCTGCTCGACAACGCGCTGCTCACCGAGCCCCTCGCGCCGGAGCACATCAAGCCGCGCCTACTTGGGCACTGGGGCACGACGCCCGGCCTCAACCTCGTCTACGCGCACTGCAACCGGGTCGTCCGCGACCGCGACCTCGAAGCGATCTACATCGCCGGTCCGGGCCACGGCGGACCGGGCGTCGTCGCGAACACCTACCTCGAGGGCACGTACACCGAGACGTACCCGCACATCGGGCGGAACGCTGAGGGGATCGGGCGGCTCTTCCGGCAGTTCTCCTTCCCCGGCGGCATCCCGAGCCACGCCGCGCCGGAGACGCCGGGATCGATCAACGAGGGCGGCGAGCTCGGCTACTCCCTGATGCACGCGACCGGCGCGGTCTTCGACGACCCCGACCTCGTCGCCTTCACCGTCGTCGGGGACGGCGAGGCGGAGACCGGGCCGCTCGCCACGAGCTGGCACGCGCCCGCGTTCCTCGACCCGGTTCGGGACGGCGCCGTGCTGCCGATCCTGCACCTGAACGGCTACAAGATCGCGAACCCGACCGTGCTCGCCCGCCTGCCGGAGGAGCAGCTGCTGTCCCTCATCCGCGGCTGGGGCTGGGATCCGATCGTCGTCGCCGGCGACGACCCCATGCCGGTGCACCGGGCGATGGCCTCGGCCCTCGACGCGGCGCTCGATGCGATCGACGGCATCCAGCGCGCCGCCCGGTCGGGCACCGCGACGACACCGCACCAGCCCCCGCGCTGGCCGATGATCGTGCTGCGGACCCCGAAGGGCTGGACCGGCCCCAAGGTCGTCGACGGGCAGCAGGTCGAGGGCACGTTCCGCGCCCACCAGGTGCCGCTGTCGGAGGTGCGCACGAACGAGGGGCACCTGCGGGAGCTCGAGACGTGGATGCGCGGCTACCGGCCGGAGGAGCTCTTCGACGAGGAGGGCCGCCTTGTCCCCGACCTGCAGGCCCTCGTGCCCGACGGGCCCCGGCGGATGGGCGCCAACCCGCGCACGAACGGCGGCCTGCTGCTGAAGGACCTGGAGCTGCCCGACTTCCGCTCCTACGCCGTCGAGGTCGAGACCCGGGGCGCCGCGATGGATCCGGCCACCACCGTCTTCGGCGCCTACCTCAGGGACGTGATGCGGCTGAACCCGACCAGGTTCCGGCTGTTCGGCCCCGACGAGACGGCGTCGAACCGGCTGCAGGCGGTGTTCGAGGTGACGGACCGGGCCTGGCAGGAGCCGGTCGTCGACACCGACGACCACCTCGCGCCGGACGGACGGGTGATGGAGGTGCTCTCCGAGCACCTGCTGCAGGGCTGGCTCGAGGGCTACCTGCTGACGGGTCGGCACGGCCTGATGAGCTCCTACGAGGCCTTCGCGCACATCGTCGACTCGATGGTGAACCAGCACGCGAAGTGGCTGCACGACATCGAACGGATCGAGTGGCGCAGGCCGCTCGCGAGCCTGAACTACCTGATCACGTCCCACGTCTGGCGTCAGGACCACAACGGGTCCAGCCACCAGGACCCCGGCTTCATCGACCACGTCGTGAACAAGAAGGCCGAGATCGCCCGCGTCTACCTGCCGCCGGACGCGAACTGCCTGCTCTCCGTCGGCGACCACGTGCTGCGCAGCCGGCAGTACATCAACGTCGTGGTCGCCGGCAAGCAGGAGCAGCTCGACTACCTGACGATCGACGAGGCGATCGCGCACTGCGCCCGCGGCCTCGGCATCTGGGAGTGGGCGTCGACGACGGGGCCCGCCGCCACGGCGCAGGGGGAGGCGGCGGTATCGGGCGACGGGGGCCCCGGCGAGCCGGACGTCGTGCTCGGCTGCGCGGGCGAGATCCCGACCATGGAGGTGCTCGCGGCGGCGGACCTGCTGCGGCAGCACGCGCCGGACCTGAAGGTGCGGGTGGTGAACGTCGTCGACCTGATGCGACTGCAGTCGGACCGCGAGCATCCGCACGGCCTGCCGGACCGCGAGTTCGACGCCATCTTCACCGGGGACAAGCCCGTGATCTTCGCCTACCACGGCTACCCGACCCTCATCCACCGGCTCACGTACAAGCGGTCCAACCACGACCAGTTCCATGTGCACGGGTACATCGAGGAGGGCACCACGACGACGCCGTTCGACATGGTGATGATGAACCGGCTCGACCGGTTCTCGCTCGTGTCGGACGTGATCGACCGGGTGCCGTCGCTCGGCAGCGGATACGCGGCACTGCGGCAGCGGATGACGGACGCGCGCCTGGCGGCGCGCATGTACACGCGGGAGCACGGCGAGGACGACCCGTCGATCGCGGGGTGGACCTGGCCGTACGGCCGGGGCTGATCGTCAGCGGACCGGCGGGGCCATCGCGGCGGCCGCCCTCGGACGGGTGCGACCTCCTCAGGCGGGAACGGTCGCGCCGAGCGCGGTCATGGCCGCCCTGCCCCGCTCCGCCGCGGCACCCCCCGCGAGGACCAGTGTGCGCGCCTCCTGGTAGCGGCTGCCCAGCGCACCCAGGCGGTCCGCGATCCCCGGCAGCGCCGCACCCTCGCCGGCGAGCAGCGCGGCGGCGCGGTCGAGCAGGGCCACGGCGATCGGATTGGGCGCGGCCACCGCGCGGCCGCGCTCGATCCGCTCCGCCGCGTCCACCCGACCTGCGAGCACTGCGGCCTCCGCCCAGAGCGCGGCGTACCAGGGCCGCCAGGTCGCCTCGTACCAGGAGTTGATCGGCTCCGGATCCGCTTCCATCCGCGCGACCGCTTCGGTCGCACTGCCGCGGTGGAGCAGCACGAGCGCTTCCAGACCGCTCACCTCGAAGTCCGCCGACTGCAGTGGGCGGGTCAGCAGCCCGAACGCGAGCCGGCGCCATTCCGCTGCGCTGCGATCGTCTCCGCGGAGGGCGAAGGCAGCGGCGGCGGCGAGCGCGGACGGGCTGAGGTTCGACACCTGGGGCCGCCCGGCGCGGTCCCACCCGTCGAGGAACCGGTCCGCGAGGGCGACGCAGCGGGCGAGGTCGCCCTCGAGAACCGCCACGAGCATCGGCCGGGACGCGGCGACGTGCTGCTCGCCGCCCAGGTAGGGGATCGAGAGCAGCCGGTCCGCGAGGCGGCCGGCGAGCGGGAGATCGCCGATGCCGAGCGCGCATTCCGCCGACATGCAGAGCGCGTCGAGGAGCTCCATGCCGACCTCCGGCGCGAGCGCGACCGGCGCGAGCAGCTCGATGCGGCGCACGGCGCTCGCCGTCGCGCCCATGAGATCCCCGGACTGCAGCTGCGGTGCGCAGAGGCCGTCCAGTGCGGCGCTCTCGCCGATGATGTCGCCCTCCGCGCGGGCGAGTTCCAACGCGCGTGTGGCGAGCTCCATGGCCTGCGGCTCGTCGGGCGGGACCGCGAACGCCTCCGCCGTGGCGAGCCGCGAGCACGCGACGCGGTCGTCGGCCGCAAGGAGCCGCGCCTCCGCGAGCAGCGGTTCGACGTCCCCGGGACGTGGTCGGGGCACCAGCATGCCGGAGCCGCGGTTGATCAGCTCGGCCGCGCGGGCGAGCTGGATCGCCGCCTGGAACGGTTCGCCCGCGCGCACGAAGGCGTCCGCCGCCGCCCTCCGGAGCCGGAGCGACTCCGTGCCGAACTGGCGCGCCTCGGCGGCGCCGGCGGCGGCCTGGAACCGGGCCGCCGCCGTCGCGTCGTCCGGGGCGAGCGCGGCCGCCTCCTCGAAGCGTCGCTGGGCCTCCGCGGGAAGGCCGCGGGCGAACAGCGCGGAAGCGAGCCGGCTCGCGAGCGCGAACGCGGGCTCCCGGCACTCGGGCCGTGTGCGCGCCCAGCCGAGCGCCGCGCGGAGGTCCTCCACGACCGCGTCGAACTCCTGCTGCCAGGAGGCGGCCTCCCCGGCCTGCACCGGCAGCGCCTCCGCGCGCCGGACGCACCAGGCGAGGTGCGCGGACCGCGCGGTCAGTGCCTCCGCGTGCTCGGCGAGCCGTTCCGCACCGTACTGCCGGATGGTCTCCAGCGCGGCGTAGCGGGTGTCGCTCCCTCCCAGCTCGGCACTGAGCAGGCTGCTGTCGACGAGCTCGGCGAGCACCCCTCGCATCGCGGCGGACGACAACCCGTCGCCTGCGACGGCGCTGGCGTCGGTCGCGGAGAACGGGGCCGCGAACACCGAGATCCGCCGGAGCACGGACTGGTCGGTCGCCGGGAGCAGGGCGTAGCTCCAGTCGAGCGTGGCGCGGAGCGACCGGTGGCGGGCGTCCGCCCGGCGCCCACCGGACAGCAGGGGCAGCCGGTCGGCCAGGCCCGCCTCGAGCCCGTCGAGGCCCAAGGCCGGCAGCCGCGCTGCGGCGAGCTCGATCGCGAGCGCGATCCCGTCGAGCGCGGCGCAGACCGCGGTGATCCTCGGCCGCAGCGCGGGCCCGAGCGGCACCCCGGCAGCGTGTGCACGCGCCTCGAACAGCTGCACGGCGTCGCCGGCCTCGTCGGCCGTCCCGGTGGAGAGCCCGGGCACGGGGAAGACCCACTCGAACGGCACCGCGAGGCGGGTGCGGCTCGTGGCCAGCACGGTGAGGCCGGGACTCGCGAGCAGCAGCTGCTCGAGCAGCGCAGCGACCCCGTCGACCAGGTGTTCGCAGTTGTCGAGCACGAGCAGGAGCTCCCGGTCGGCGAGCCACGAGCCGATCCCGTCGACGAGGGAGTGCCCCTGGCGCTCGTGGATGCCGAGGACGGCGGCGATCGCGGACGGCACCGCGTCCGGATCGCTCACCGGTACGAGGTCGACGTACCAGGCGCCGCCCGCGTACCGCTCGCTCGCCTCCGCCACCACGATCTGGGCGAGTCGGGTCTTGCCCACGCCACCGGGGCCGAGGGCGGTGACGAGCCGGTGCTGCGCGAGGGCGGCGGCCAGGGCCTCCCGCTCCGCCACACGGCCGATGAAGGAGGTGACCGTGCTGCGCCGCGGGCGCTCAGCGGCCGGGTCGAGCAGCGCGGGGGCCAGGGCGATGAGCGCGCGTCGGTCGGGCGCGCCGACCTTGCGCAGCAGCGCGGCGACGTGGCTCTCGACCGTGCGCACGGAGATGTAGAGCCGCGCGGCGATCTCCGCGTTCGTCAGGTGATCGGCGACCGCGCGGAGCACCTCCGCCTCCCGAGGCGAGAGCACCGCGGTCACCGTCCGCACGCCGGTCACGCGGAGATCATCCCGCGTGGGGGCGACGGTGCACAGGGGTCGATCGGGCGCGACGGCCCGGGCGGCCGCCGCAGGCACGCGGTGCGGTGCGGAACGGCGTCCCGCGCTGCGGACGGGAGCGACGCGGCCGGTGATCACGCCGGCCGATCCCGCTGCTTCCAGGGGCGGTGCGGGAAGAGCCGTCACGCGGACGCGGCCGCCGTCGGCTCGGGCTGCACCGCGGGGGCGGGACGGCCGGCGCGGATGAGGGCGGCGAGCACCCGGCGGGCGGCGCCGCTCCCGGAGCGTCGCTCGATCCGGACCGCGGCGCGGCGGTCATCGGCGACCTGGCGGGCGAAATCGGTGTGGAGGAGGGTGTTCATGGTGGGCTCCTTGTCGAACGGGATGCCCCGAGCGTCGTCGCGGACGGCCCCTCCCACATCCGTGCCCGCCACCGATCCCGGTACGGATTCCGCGGATCGGTACCGGCCACCGATCCGTGGTCCGTGGCGCCCGGCCATCCGCCTGCAGGTGCCGGGCCCCGTCAGCGGAGCCGCAGCCGGAGCGACGGGTACGGCGACGGCGTGGCGCCGGGCCGGCGGGAGAGCGGGTCCCCCTCACCGGTGGCCGGCCCGTTCGTCGAAGACCGTGCCACGACCGCTCCTCCCCAGGCATCGGCCGACGCGTCGTCCACCGGTCCCTGCCGGGTCCGCCGCCACGCACCGGGAGCGGGCGCCACCATCCCCCGATGACCGCTCCCGCCACCGCCCCGACCGATGCCGACCTGTTCGAGACCGTCTCCTCCCTCGTCGGCCCCGCCGCCCACGTGCAGCTCTGGCTGTTCCCCCTCGACGCCGACGGCGTCCCGCTCCGCGTCGTGATCCCCATCGAGGACGTGCCGCTCGAGCCCGCGGTGATGCCGCGCCTCGGCGCGAGCATCACCGAGATGGCCGAGCTCGGCGGCTGGGCGGCGCTCGTGCTCGTCTGGGAGCGGCCCGGCCCTGCATGGCTCACGCCGCACGAGGAGCAGGTCGTGGCCGCGTTCCGCACGGCCAGCGGCGTGCCGCTGCGGGCGGAGTTCCTGTCGCACGACACCGGCGTCCGCCGCATCGGATCGGGCAGGGCAGCATGAGAGGGTGCGCCGCGCGATCCTGACGAACGCCGTGCTCGCCCTGGTCGGCGAGGTCGGCCTGCTCGCCGCGGCGATCACGATCGCCCTGCTCTGCCCGCTGCCGCTCGCGGTGCGCATCCCGCTCGCGGTGCTGCTGCCGGCCGCGGTCGCCGCGGTGTGGACCATCCGGCTGGCTCCGCGGGCGCCCCGCCGGGTGGGCCCCCGCGCGCGGCTGCTCACCGAGGCGGTGCTGTTCGCCCTCGCCGCCGTCGGGCTCGCCCTCGTGGGCGCCGCGCTGCCCGCGGTGCTGCTCACCGTCGTGGCCGGCGGACGCCTGATCCTCGGCGCCGCGATCGGCCGCGTCTGACCCGTCGCCCGCGCGTCAGCGCTTGACCGCGAGCGGGCCCTTCACGGTCTTCGAGGGCGAGGCCTGCGCCACCGGCTTGATCGTGATCAGGTCGAGGTTCACGTGCGCGGGCAGCTCCACCGCGCTGACGATGCTCTCCGCCACGTCCTCGGCCGTCAGCGGCTCCGGCACCTCGGCGTAGACGGCGTCCGCCCGGGCCCGGTCCCCGCCGAAGCGGTTCAGGGAGAACTCCTCGGTCTGCACGAGGCCCGGCGCGACCTCGATGACCCGGATCGGCTCCCCGGCGAGCTCGAGCCGCAGCACGGCGACGAGCGCGTGCTCGGCGAACTTCGCGGCGTTGTACCCGCCGCCGCCCTCGTAGGGCACGTGGCCGGCGATCGACGTCACCGTGACGACGTCCGCGGATCCGGCGGCCTCGGCGCCGTCCCGCAGCAGCGGCAGCAGCGCGGAGGTGACGCGCTTCGTCGCGATCACGTTCGCCTCGAACATCCACCGCCAGTCCTCGACGCTCCCGCCCTCGACCGTGTCGAGTCCGCGGGCGCCGCCCGCGTTGTTCACCAGCGTGGTGAGCGGTCCGCCGGCGGCCACCTCGGCGGACAGTCGCGCCACATCCGCCTCGAGGGTCAGGTCGGCGACCACGAAGTCGCAGCCGGTCTCCGCGGCGAGGGCCGCGAGTCGCTCCTCCCGCCGGGCCACCGCCACGACGTCCCAGCCGTGCTCCCGGAACCGCCGGACCGTCGCCGCCCCGATCCCCGTGCTGGCCCCCGTGACCACTGCTCGTGCCGTCATGCGTCCATTCAAGAGCACCCGGCCGGCCCTTCGTTACGGCGTGTGTCGCCCGCGCTACCGCGGACGACGCCACCTTCCTACGGTGAGGCACATGAGCGAGCACTCCTGGCACTTCGAGACCGAGCAGATCCATGCCGGTGCGGCCCCCGACCCGGTGACCAACGCACGGGCGACCCCGATCTACAAGACGACGTCCTACGTCTTCAACTCCGCGGAGCACGCGAAGAACCTCTTCGCCCTGGCCGAGTTCGGCAACATCTACAACCGCATCCAGAACCCGACCCAGGCGGTCGTCGAGGAGCGCATCGCGACGCTCGAGGGCGGCACGGCCGCGCTGCTGCTCGCCTCCGGCCAGGCGGCCGAGACGTACGCGGTGCTGAACATCGCCCAGGCGGGCGACCACATCGTCTCGTCGAGCTCCATCTACGGCGGCACCTACAACCTGTTCAAGTACACGCTCGCGAGGCTCGGCATCGAGACGACCTTCGTCGAGGACCAGGACGACCCGGAGGCGTGGCGCGCCGCGGTCCGGCCGAACACGAAGCTGTTCTTCGCCGAGACGATCGGCAACCCGCGCATCAACGTGCTCGACATCCGCACCGTCGCCGACGTCGCCCACGAGAACGACCTCCCGCTGGTCGTCGACAACACGATCGCGACGCCGTACCTCATCCGCCCGTTCGAGCACGGGGCGGACATCGTCGTGCACTCGGCGACGAAGTTCCTCGGCGGCCACGGCACCGTCGTCGCGGGCGCGATCGTCGACGGCGGGCGCTTCAAGTGGAGCGAGCACGTCGACAAGTTCCCCGGGCTCACCGAGCCGGACCCGTCGTACCACGGCGCCTCGTACACGACCGCGGTCGGCGACGGGATCGCCTACATCATCAAGGCGCGCGTGCAGCTGCTCCGCGACATCGGCGCGGCCGTCTCCCCCGACACGGCCTTCACCCTGATCCAGGGCATCGAGACGCTGTCGCTGCGGATCGAGCGGCACGTGAAGAACGCGCAGGAGATCGCCGAGTGGCTCGAGAACCACGAGGACGTCGCGAGCGTCAACTACGCCGGCCTGCCGTCCAGCCCCTGGTATGCGGCGGCGAACCGCTACGCGCCGAAGGGCGTCGGCGCGGTCGTGTCGTTCGAGCTGAAGGGCGGCGTCGACGCCGGCCGCCGCTTCGTCGAGAGCCTGCACCTGTTCAGCCACCTCGCGAACATCGGCGACGTGCGCTCACTCGTCATCCACCCGGCGTCGACGACCCATTCGCAGCTCACTCCCGAGCAGCAGCTCACGGCCGGCGTCACGCCGGGCCTCGTGCGCCTCTCCCTCGGGCTCGAGCACGTCGACGACCTCAAGGCCGATCTCGAGGCGGGCCTCACCGCCGCGCGCTCCTTCCAGGAGACGTCGGTCTGACGGATCACCCGCGAAGGGCGTCCCCGCTGTAACACGGCGGGGACGCCCTTCGTGCTCCACCGATACTGGGCAGGACATGGACTGGCAGATCTCGGAGGACTCCGAAGCGGCGCGGCCGATCACGGACGCCGACGCGCGGCAGCTGCTCGGCAAGCCCCGCGCGAGCGGCGCGTGGCGTGAGGGCGACCCCGTCGGCCCCCGCCGGTTCGTGTCCGTCGGCGCCCTGGCGCTCGAAGCGGGCGGCGCGCTGCCGAACGTGCGGATCGCGTACGAGCAGTGGGGGCGCCTCTCCCCCACCCGGGACAACGCCGTGCTCGTGCTGCACGCGCTCACCGGCGACGCGCACGTCGTCGGCCGGCCCGGTCCCGGCCAGCCGACCGGGGGCTGGTGGGAGGGCATGGTCGGCCCCGGGCTGCCCATCGACACCGACCGCTGGTTCGTCGTCGCGCCGAACATCCTCGGCGGCTGCCAGGGCACGACCGGACCGGCGTCGCTCGGGCCCGGCCTCCTCGAGTGGGGTGGCCGCTTCCCGTTCCTGACCATCCGCGACCAGGTCGCCGCGCAGGCGGCGTTCGCCGACGGGCTCGGCATCGACCGGTTCGCGGCGGTGATCGGCGGCTCGATGGGCGGGATGCACGCCCTCGAGTGGGGCGTGGGCCTGCCCGACCGGGTCGAGCGCATCGCGGTGCTCGCCGCGCCCGCGGCCTCCACGGCCGACCAGATCGCCCTGAACTCGGTGCAGACGGAGGCGGTGCGCGCCGACCCCCGGTTCCACGGCGGCGACTACTACGACGCGGCCGACGGCGAGGGACCGCACCGGGGGCTCGCCCTCGCGCGGCGGATGGCGCTGCTGAACTACCGCAGCTCCGGCGAGCTGAACGAGCGGTTCGGCCGCTCCTGGCAGAGCGAGGTCTCCCCGCTCGGCGCCCACGGCCGGTTCGCCGTCGAGTCGTACCTCGACTTCCACGGGAACCGGTTCCCCCGCCGGTTCGACGCGAACAGCTACATCCGGCTCGTCGACGCGATGAGCTCCCATGACGTCGGCCGCGGTCGCGGCGGCGTCGATGCGGCGCTCTCCGGGATCACCGCGCCGACGCTCGTGCTCGGCATCGACTCCGATCGGCTCTACCCCCTCGCGGACCAGCAGCGGATCGCGCGCGCCGTGCCGAGCGCGCTCGACGGCCCCGAGCCCGTGGTGCTCTCCTCCCCCTTCGGTCACGACGCCTTCCTGATCGAGCGCGACGCGGTCGGGACCGCGCTCGCCCGCTTGCTCGCCGTCTGAGCGATCGCCGACTCCCGGCGCCCCCGGGGGCGTCCGGGTCCTACGATGAGGCCCCGGGAGGGACGACGGCATGACGGTCGAGGAGCGACAGGTCGGCAGGGCCACCGCGCCGGTCGGTACGCACTCGCAACCGGCAGCGCATCCGGTGCACCGACGGTCCCTCGACGGCACCGCCCCGCTCCGCGTCCGGATCGCGATCATCGACGACCACCGCCTGCTCGTCGAGGGCCTCGCCGCCCGGCTCGGCGCGTCCAGGACGCGCATCGAGGTGGCCGCCGCGCTCACCACCTGGGACGAGCTGCTGACCCACGAGGTCTTCCCGGTCGACGTGGTCGTCGTCGAGGTCAACCTCGAGGACGGCGTGCCCTTCGATCAGAGGCTGCGCTCGCTCGAGGAGAGCGGCATCCCCGTCGTGGCGCTGGCCCGCTCCGGCGATCCCGCCACCGTGCACGCGGCCCTCGCGGCCGGTGCCGCGGCGTTCGTGGCGAAGAACGAGTCCGCCGAGGAGCTCGTCGCCGCCGTGCACGACGTCGCCGCGGGCCGCGAGCACCGCTCCGCCGCCGTGACCGCCGCCCTGCAGGAGTACGCGAACCGCGCCGACCCGAGCCTCGGCAAGCAGGAGCTGACGGCCCTGCAGCTCTACGCGGGGGGCCGCAGCGTGCACGAGGTCGCGATGCACATGGCGACGACGGACCAGACCGCGAAGAGCTACATCAAGCGCGGGCGCCGCAAGTACCGGGCCGCCGGGATCGACCTCGGCACGAAGCTGCTGCTGCGCCGCCACGCCATCCGCGAGGGCTGGATCCCGCCGGAGTAGCGCGCCGGCGACCGGGGCCGTCGGACGGCCGGGGAACACAAAACCTTCAACCGGCGCGGCACCCCCTGTCCGGGGCACGCCCTGTGGTTCCATGACGACTCGCGCACCGCACCCCCGCGGCCGCGCGCCGACACCCCGCAGCGGAAGTCATGGAACGCATCCTCAAGCAACGCGATCGGCTCCTCGCCGCGAGTGCCCGTCTGATCGGGCTCACGTCGACCGTCGTCGCGTTCGTGCTCCTCGTGCTCGGCGGGACGGCGCTGCCGGCGCTCCTGATCGCCCTGCCGCTGTTCGTGGTGCTCGCGGGCGTGCAGGTGCGGATGGGGTCCACGAAGGCCGTCGAGTGGCCGATCGCGAGCATCGTCCTCGGGCTCGCGACGATCGTGCTGCTCCGCTGCGAGGTCGCCGGCGCCTTCACCGCCTGGACCGGCGTCGCGGGCTCGGCGGTGCTGCCGCTGCCGGTCGCCGACGCGATGCGGGTGCTCTCCTCGGCCTCGATCGCGGCGGCGAGCATCCTGCTCACCATCAGCCTCGGCCGGATGCTGGTGCTCGTCGGCGCCTTCACCGCGACGATGATCACGGTCGTCGTCGTGTTCGCCGGTCAGCCGCTGCTCGGTCTCGCCGCGCTGTCGACCCTCGCCGGCTGGAGCGGCCTCGTCGCCGCCGGATCGGTGCTCTCCGCCGGCCTGCTGCGCGCGGCGCGCCGGGTCTCCTCCATCGGCCGCGCCCACCGCAGCGAGCGGCAGGCGAGCGAGACCGAGGCGCAGCGCCGGCAGGGCGCCCGCCTCCTGCACGACACGGTGCTCGCCACGCTCACCCTGCTCGCGCACTCCGGTGTCGGCGTCAGCCGGGAGGCCCTCCGCCGGCAGGCCGGTGACGACGCGCGGCTGCTGCGGCAGCTGCGGCTCTCCGCCACGCCGCTCAGCATGAGCGCCGGCGCCCAGGCCGCCGAGGAGGGCTCGGCGGACGGCGGCGCGGCCGACCACGGGGACTCGCTCGAGAGCGTCCGCAAGCGCTTCGAGCGGCTCGGCCTCGACGTGAGCTGGCACGGCGCCGCGTCCGTCACCCTGCGTCACGACAAGCTCGACGCCTTCCTGCTCGCTCTCGGCGAGTGCCTCGAGAACGTGCGCCGGCACTCCGGCGTGAACGAGGCGCACGTCACGATCACCGACGACGAGACCACCGTCCGCGCCCTGGTCACCGACAACGGGACCGGCTTCGAGCCGGCCGCGGTGCCGGCCGGCAAGCTCGGCTACCGCGAGTCGATCGTGGGACGCCTCGTCGAGATCGGCGGCAACGCCCGCGTCTTCTCGGCGCAGGGCTCGGGCACGACCGTGGTCCTGGAGGTCCCCCGATGACCGTCGCCCCCGAGCAGGAGCTCGCCGAGGCGCCGGTGCTCGCGCCTCGCCGGGCGCACCGCGTCACGAACGACGGCGACGACGTCGTCCGCCGTCTCCCGGCGCTGCGCCTTCCGCGGGCCGGCGCGACGACCCGGCCGGCCCGCACGAGCCTCGGCACGGGCTTCCTCGGCATCGCGGCGACCATCGTCGCGGTGCTGCTGCTCTGCTTCGACATCGGCCGCTTCGCCTTCGAGTGGCACGAGTACCCGGCGCCCGGCCTCGCGGCCCTCGCCTGGCTGCTGCTCGCCGGGCTGCTCGTCGGGCTCGCCTTCGCCTCCCGGGCGGCGGGCGACACGTTGAACCCCTGGATCGGCGGGGGCCTGATCGCGGGCCTCGGCGGTGTGGTCGCGCTCGACGCGTGCGCCGTCTGGGGCGGCGGCGATCTCGCCCGTGACCTGACGGCGGCGCCCGCGACCGCGCTGGTGCTGCTCGCCATGGTGGGGGTGCGGTCGAGCCGCAGCATCATCCTCGCCGCCGGCGCCCTCGGCCTCGCGCTCGCGGTGCTCGTGCTCGCCTCCTGGGCCGGGTCGCCCGTGCCGCCCGGCGCCCTCGAGTCGGCGGTGGCGATGATCGGCCGAGCCGTGCTGCCGCCCGTGCTCGCCGCCCTGATCGTGCACACGTTCCGGCGGATCATCGGGCGCGAGCTCGAGCGGGTGCTCGTGCAGTCGACGGTGTCCGCGCCGCGCTTCGCGGTCGGGATGCTCGCCTCGGAGGAGCTCGCGCGCCTCGACCTCGCCGCCGAGCAGCTGCTCGACTCCGTCGCCACGGGACGCACCCGGCTGCCGCTGAATCCGGCGTCGGCCCAGGCCGCCGCGGAGCTCGCCACCGAGCTGCGCCTGCACCTCATCGAGGGCCGCAGGCAGACGTGGCTGTACCACGCGATCAGCGAGTCCGAGCTGCTCGGCCGCGCCGTGACGCTGTCCGATCCGGAGTCCCTCGCCGGCCTGCTCGACCCGAAGCAGCGCGACGCGCTGCTGCAGGCCGTGTGGCTGATGCTCGGCGACACGCCCGAGCGCTCGAGGCGCAGCGCCACCCGCGTCGCGATCGAGATCACGATCGGCCCGGCGAAGCCCGTCGAGGGCAAGGCGAAGACCCTGCGGGTGCCGATCGTCATCCAGACCACCGGCGTGGCGCGGAGCCGGGTCGACCCGGCCACGTGGGACGCTATGCGCAAGGTCGGGCGCCACATCGATTCCCAGCGTGGCGGCAGCCTCTGCGTGGAGATCGACTGCGTGGTCGACAAGCCCGCTGAGCGCTGACCGGCCCGTCCGTCCCCAACGGCGTAAGCAAAGGACCCCCACGTGACCGACTCCGGCACCATCCGACTCGCCCTCGTCGACGACCACAAGATGCTCCTCGGCGCCCTGACCGAGTGGATCCGCGGCGCCGCGAGCGACATCCAGCTGGTCGCCGCGGTGACCACGTTCCCGGAGCTCCTCGCCCACCCGGGGTTCCCCGTCGACGTCGTGCTGCTCGACGTGGACCTGAAGGACAACACCCCCGTCTCCCTGCGGCTCGCGCAGCTGAAGCAGACCGGTGTCTCGACCGTGCTCATGTCGAGCTACACCGAGCCGAACATCGTCCGTGAGGCGCTCGCGTCCGGCGCGCTCGGCTACGTGCCGAAGAGCGAGGACGTGTCGATGATCGTCAACGCGATCCGCGCCGCCCACCGCGGTGAGGCCTACATCTCGGCGGAGCTCGACCTCGCGATCAACTCCGGCGACGTCGGCGGCTCCCCGAAGCTGTCGGCGCAGGAGCGCCGGGTCATGGCGCTCTACGGCGGCGGCGAGCCCGTGAAGACGGTCGCGTACGAGCTCGGCATCTCCGAGGAGACCGCCAAGTCGTACCTCAAGCGCATCCGAGAGAAGTACCGCGTCGCCGGCTTCGACGTCGGCACGAAGGTGGCGCTGCGCAAGCGGGCCATCCAGGACGGCATCCTGCTGCAGACCGACTGACGCGCGCGGCACCGCCGCGGCTGCTCAGCGCCCTGCGGACGACCCCGCGCGCTGCAGCGCGCCGACCGGTCCGCACGGGGAGGCGCAGCGGCGTCAGGACCCGACCGGATCGGCCTCGCGGCTCAGCGGCGCGACGGCGTCCTCGCGCGGTGCGCCGCGCGCGCTGATCAGCGCGCCCATCGTCCACGCCAGCAGCGCCAGCTCGAGCAGGTTCCGCAGCTCCAGCACGCCGATCATCCACGGCACAGCGTCGATGACGAGCACGTAGAGCCACGGGTAGACCGCCTGGGTGAGCACCGCCATCACGAGCACGAGCACCGCGGGGACGCGGAACCGGCGCGTGGTCGCGAGCCCGAGCAGCACCGGCGCGACGTACCAGGTGAGGTACTGCGGCGAACCGACCTTGTTCAGGGCGACGAACGCCGAGACGAGGCCGAGCGCGGTGAGGGCGAGCACCTCGTCGTCGCGGGCGCCGCGCAGCCGGGCGACGATCGCGAGGCCCACCACGGCGAGCACGCCGATCGCGAGCACGGCCGTCATCGCATGCGACGTCGCCGCGACGCCCCGGCCGGTGACCTGGAACGTGAGGATGTCGTGGTCGTAGTAGATCGAGGCACCCGGCACCCCGAGCACGACGTCGATCAGCCACAGCCCCGTGACGGGGGCCTCGATCTGCAGGCCGCGGCCGGTCTGCGTCCCGATGAACGAGAACACGTTCCGTCCGGCGCCGAGGGCGACGCCGATCCCGACGACGACGGCGGTGGTGAAGGCGACGCCGGTGATCACGGCCGCCGCCCGGCGACCCGCGACGAGCATCGCGGCGAGCAGCGCGGCCGGCCACACCTTGATCCAGGTGGCGATCGACAGCAGGACGGCGGCGAGGGTGGGCCTGGTCGCGAGCACCAGCACGCCGGCGATCGCGACGGGCAGGGCGACCGCGTCGATCCGCCCGATGGCGACCGGTCCGAGGCAGGCCGTGAAGACCACCCACCACCACGCGAGCCGGAGGTCCCGGCGGATCAGCAGCACGAGCGCGCCCGCGTCCAGCAGGGACACGAGCAGCACCCACAGCAGCGCGTACGCGCCGTCCCCGGCCACGGAGGCCGCGAGGATCGGCACGAGGGCGAGCAGCGGGTACACCCACGGCGTCCCGATGCCGACGAGCTGGCCCTGCTGGTGCCAGGAGTCGATCCAGAAGCGGTAGACGCCCGTCACGTCGCCGAACGGGGTCGGGTCGCCGAAGGGGCCGACGAGTCCGGGGACGAGCCCGACGAGGCCGAGCAGGACGTGCACGAGGACGAACACCCCGACGAGCACGGGGATGCCGGGCAGGCGACGCACGGTCCCGGTGCTCCCCCTCACGGGGCGAGCGTACTCAGTACCCGGCGAAGACGTCGGTACGGATGCGACGCACGCCGGCGGCCCGGAGCACGCCTCGCGCCCGGCTCACGAACGCCGCGGAGCCCGACAGGTAGGCGCGCCTCGAGCCCGGCTCGGGCAGGACCCCGCGGAGGGCGGC
>DASYJR010000165.1:0-6647 GCA_035996305.1 Amnibacterium sp.
GACCGCGACGCGGCGGCCGCCGTCGGGCGGCTCGCGAAGCCCACGGCGGCCGCCTCGCTCGTGGACCGGCTGGTGCGGGAGCGCCCGGAGGTGGTGCACGCGCTCCTGGCGACGGGGGCCGAGCTGCGCCGGGCGCAGGAGGAGCTGGACGCCGCCCGGCTGAAGGAGCTCGGGGTCGAGCGTCGGCAGCGGGTGACGGAGGCGGTCGAGGCGGTCACCGGACTGGCCGCCGCACGGGGGCGGCCGCCCGGCCCGGCGGCGCTCGACGAGGTCGCGGCGACGCTCACCGCGGCCGTCCTCGACGACGCGGCGGCCGCTGCGGTCGCCTCGGGGCGGCTCGTCCGGTCGCTGCCGGCGGACGGCCTGGAGGGCGCCCCGGTCGGTGAATTCGTCGCGCAGCCGGATGCGCCCCCGGCGCTGGCGGCCGCGCCGGCGAGGCGCGGGACCCCGGCAGCCCGGCCGCACGCAGCCCCCCGCGAGCACGAGGACCGCGTCGCCGCGGCCGCGCGACGCGATGCGGAACGCGCCGTGGCGGACGCCGAGCGCGCGCGGGACCGGGCCCGTCGCGCCCAGCAGGACGCCGAGGACGACCTCGCCGACGCGGACCGCCGCCGTGAGGAGGCCGGCGGCCGCGCCACGGAGCTGCGCGATCGCATCGCGGAGCTGCGGCGCCGGCTCGACGCGGCGGAGGACGATCTGCGGGCGGCGGACCGCGACGTGCGGGACCGGCGGGGCGACGAGCGGTCGGCCCGCCGGGCCGCCGAGGACGCCGAGGACGCGCTCGCCCGGGCGCGGGCCCGCCTCGACCAGCTCGGCTGAGCGTCGCCCGGATCCCGCCGGCGGTCAGGCGGCGAGCACGGCCTCGAGCTCGGGGAGCCGGTCCTTCGGCATGAGCACCTGGCGGGGCAGCGAGCCGGTGGCCGGGCCCACGAAGTGCTGCTGCTCGAGGTCGGTGAGCAGCCGTCTGGCCCGGGAGTACGGCACCTGCAGCTCGCGCTGCAGCCGGGCGGCGGACGCGTACTGCGTCTCGACGACGAGGCGCGCAGCGCGGGCGAAATCGGGGTAGTCGTCGCCGAGCCGCGTCTTCAGCCCCGTGAGCTGCGCCCGGACCTCGTCCCGCAGCACCGGCGCCGGAACCGGCGCGGGCTCGCGGACCGCCTGCGCCGGGCCCCCGTGCTCGTCGGCCAGCCAGGCGGCGACCTGCTGCAGGTCGGCCCACTGCTGGGCGTCGGCGCCGCGCTGCATCTCCGTGCCGATCCGGTGCACCGCGAAGCCGCCGGCGGCGAGACCGAGCACCGTCCCGGCCGGCCACCAGAGCACGAGGAGGGCCGCGACGGCGGCGAATCCGGCGAGCAGCAGCGCGGCGGTGCGTCTCGGGTGGGACGTGAGCTGGAGCATGGGTCGGCCTCCGGCGGACGGATCGGTTGTGGCCGCCGGGCGGGCGCACGTCGGACCGGGCGGCACCGTGACGGCGCGCCGGAAGACGGAAGCCGGCGACGGCACGGCGACGCTGGCGAGAGGGTGCGGCTGGGAGCCGCGGCGATGCGTCCATTGTCCCCGGCCGAGCCTGACCGGACGCCCGGATCGGGCCACCCGAAGGGTCTTCTCGGCGCGTCGTTATCGAGTCGAGAGGAACCGCGGCGTGTCGCGGCTACACGTGCAGGAGACGCCGCACCTCGCCCGCCGATTCGGCCGGGACGAGGACGACCCGGGGAGCCGTCCCGCGCGGCGGCCCGACGAACCCCTCGGCCTCGAGCAGATCGAGCAGGTGCCTGGCCCGCGAGGCCGGGACGGCGAGGTCGCGCTGCAGCCCCGCGGTCGAGGCCCACTGCGACGCGGTCACCACCGCGGCGGCACGGGTGAAGTCGTCCCAGTCGTCACCGAGTCGCACCCGCATGCGGCGCACGTCCCGGCCGAGGTCGTCGAACCCCGGCGCGTCGAAGTCGATCACCCCGTCGTGCGGCACCGCCGCGGCCTGCCGCTGCATGCCGATCCCGATCACGACCGTCCCGGCGACCCCCACCGCGAGCGCGACGACGACGCCGACCTGCCAGCTCTGCCACAGCGCCACGACCGCCACGACGAACACCGCGGCCGCCACGGCCGCGATCCGCTCCGAATGCGCCTGATCGCGCACGATCCCCCCGATCCGAGCCGAGGACGGATCGCTCCCCCGAGCGCATCCGCGGCTGCCGCATCAGGATCGCCGACGGTCGCGCCGGCGGCACGCGCGGCGGCACCCCCAATGCGCGGGCCCGCGGCGATCAGGGCACCGCGGGCGGGTCCCCCGGCACCGACAGCGTGAGGATCGCGCGCCGCACGTGCGGGCGCTGCTCGAGCTCCTGGGCGAGGCGGCGCAGGCGCTCGGCGACCTCGTGCTCGGGCGCGTCGTCCGTGAGGTCGACCGCCGCGACGAGGAACACGAGACCGGGCCCGACGTACTCGAGATGCAGGTACGTGACGCCGAGCACGTCCTCGTGCTCGAGCAGCAGGTCGAGCACCGACGCGCGGATCCGTGGATCGACGGCCTCACCGATGAGGAAGCGGCGATTCTGCTGGATGAGCAGGATCGCCGTGACGCCGAGCACCACGCCCACCGCGATCGAGCCGGCCGCGTCCCAGACCCCGCTGCCGGTGACCTGGTGCAGCGCGACGCCGGCCGCGGCGATCACGATCCCGACGAGGGCGGCCGCGTCCTCGAAGACCACCGCCCGCACGGTCGGATCGCTGGTGCTCAGCGCGAAGTCGAGCAGGTCCTGCTGGGCCGCTCCCGCGCTCCGCCGAACCTGCTGGAACGCCCGCAGGAACGAGACGGCTTCGAGCACGAACGAGATGGCGAGAACGACGTAGTTGATGAGCGGCTCCTCGGCGGGTCCCCTCACCCCGAGCTCCCCGATCCCGTGCAGCACGGAGACGGCGGCGCCGACCGTGAACAGGCCCACCGCGGCGAACAGCGACCACACGTAGGTGTCGCGGCCGAACCCGAGCGGATGCCGCGTGGTCGGCGGCTTCGCCGCCCGGCGCCCCGCGATGAACAGGAACACCTCGTTGCCGGTGTCCGCCCACGAGTGCGCCGCCTCGGCGAGCATGGACGCCGACGCGGTGATCAGCGCGGCGACCGACTTCGCGATCGCGATGAGCAGGTTCGCGGCGAGTGCCACGAGCACGGTGACGGCGGATTCGGCGCCGGGCTCCTTCTCGTCCGCCACGTCAGGACCGGGGGCGTCGGACGCGGATCGGCGCGCGAGCCGTCGAGGGATGCACCACGTGCCCACCCTGCACGATGTCGGCCTCGCGCGCAGCCACCCGTCAGGCGGAGACCGGCTCGGTGGCCGCCGACAGCAGCTCGAGCTCCTGGCGGGTCAGCGACAGGGTCGCGGACCGCATCAGCTCGGCGACCTGCTCGACCGTGCGGGCGCTCGCGATCGGGGCGGCGACGTGCGGCTGCTCGCGCAGCCACGCGAGCGAGACCGCGGAGACACCGACCCCGTGCCGGGCGGCGACGTCGTCGAGGGCGTCCAGCAGGTCGACGTTCCGCGGGTCGTCGAGGTACGCCGCGGCACGGCGGCGGCGCCGCGAGTCCACGTCGACGCCGGGCCGGTACTTGCCGGTCAGGAATCCGCTCGCGAGCGCGGAGTAGGGCACCTCGACCATGCCGAGCTCGCCGACCGTCGGCACGAGGTCGATCTCGGCGTCCCGCTCGACGAGGCTCCACTGGTCCTGCGCGACCGTGAACGGGGTGAGCCCGGAGCCCGCGGCGATGCGCGCGGCGCTCCGCAGCCGCGCCGGCGAGAAGTTCGACGCACCGATCTCGCGCACCTTCCCGGCGGTGACGAGGGCGTCGAACGCCCCCATCGTCTCGTCCTGGGCGACCGTCGGATCGTCCCGGTGCGCGAAGTAGAGGTCGATCCGGTCGGTGCGCAGCCGGCGCAGCGAGTCGTCGACCGCGGCGGCGATGTTCGCCGACGAGAGGCCGTGACGGCCCTCGAGGCTGCCGACCTTCGTCGCGATCACGACGCGGTCGCGCACGCCGCGGGAGGCGACCCACTCCCCGAGGATCGACTCGGACTCGCCACCGGCGTTGCCGCTGATCCAGGCGGAGTACACGTCGGCGGTGTCGATCGATCGGCCCCCCGCGTCCAGGAAGGCGTCGAGCACCCGGAAGCTCTCGTCGCGATCGGCCGTCCAGCCGAACACGTTGCCGCCCAGGACGACCGGGCCGAAGTCGAGTTCCGTCATGACGCTCCCCTCGCGCGGAACGGTGCCCGCGTCGTCTCCAGTCAGCCAGACCCGGGCTCCGAGTAGTCCGAGCATCCGCCGCGGGTACCCCGCGGCCGGCCCGACGTCAGCGCCGCGCCAGCGCGGCCCGCCGCGCCGCGCGACGCAGCTCGAGCTCGTGCAGCACGATCGCGGCGAGATCGGCGAGCGTCTCGGCCGCGCCGGGCGGCAGGATGCGGGGTGCCGTGTCGTACACGCCGAGCAGGCCCACCCGAACCCCCTCGGCGGTGAGGAGCGGCGCCGCGGCCGCGAACCGCACCTGCGGGGCCGCGGCCACGAGCGGATCCGCCGCGAAGGCGTCGACGGCGTCCGCCAGCTCGACCACGCCGTCGCCGTCGAGCAGGGCGGCGTGCAGCGCGGCCGCCCGCGGCACCTCGGCCGGCAGGGGGCCGCTGCGCGACTTGAACCAGACCCGGTCGGCGTCGAGGATCCCGATCCCCGCCATCGGTGCGTCGAGCACGAGCGACGCGAGGTGGGTGATGCGGTCGAAAGGCGCGTCCGGCGGGGTGTCGAGCACGCCGTAGGCGCGGACCGCGGCGAGCCGGTCGTCCTCCCCGGGGTGGGCCGCCCGGCCGCGGTGCCGGCCCGTCTCCTCGACGACGAGCCGGCGGAAGGTGGCGGCGAGCGCCGCGGCATCCGGTCGGCGGGCGGGATCGGGATCGAGCATCCGGGCGATCGTGGACCGCCACGGGTCCGGCGGGGCGGCCGCCGCGGCGCCGGGACCGACGGCCCCGGTGAGGCACTCGAGCAGCACCAGCCCGAGGGCGTAGACGTCCGAGGCCGGGACGGCCGCTCGCCCCGCGACCTGCTCCGGGCTGCGGTAGGCGCCGTCGGCCGCGGCCGCTCCCACGATGCCCTGCACGCCGAAGTCGCCGAGCTTCACGCGCGGGCGCCGCTCCGATCCGTGGTCGAGCAGCAGCACGTTCGCGGGCGTCACGTCGCGGTGCACGACGCCCCGGTCGTGCATGTACTGCAGCGCCTCGGCGACGTCCAACCCGATGTGGGCGACCTGCCGCGGCGCGAGCGCGCCGCGGGTGAGCACCCGTTTCAGGTCGGTGCCCTCGACGAGCTCGAGCACCAGGAAGATCCGGGGCGGGCCGTCCGCCGGGATCTCGACCCCGGCGTCGAGCAGGGTGACGAGGCCGTGCATGGTCAGCGACGCGAGCCGGCGCGCCTCCGCCTCCTGCTCCCGCAGGGCGCCGGGTTCCGCGGCCGTCACGGCGATCAGCTTGACCGCCACGTCGCGGCCGAGCACCAGGTCCTCGGCGCGGTACACGGTCGCGCGCGCCCCGTGACCGAGCACCTCCGTGAGGCGGTACCGGTCCTGCAGGGTGCGCAGCGGTGCGGTCGGCGGTCCGCCCATCGGCCTCTCCTCGCGGTCACCGGATCCTATCCGGCGGCGGCGCGGGAGGATGGGGTGGTGAGTGCGCAGGGGCATGCGGAGATCGAGGTCAAGTACGCCGTCGACGAGCGGGCCGTGATGCCCGATCTGGCGACGGTGCCGGGCGCCGTGGTGGTGGCGCGGTCCGATCCGATGCGGCTCGAGGCGGTGTACTTCGACACGGCCGACCGGGTGCTGGTGCGCGCCCGGATCGCGCTGCGCCGCCGGATCGGCGGGCACGACGCGGGCTGGCACGTGAAGCTGCCGGCCGCGGTCGGGCGCACGGAGCTGCAGGCACCGATCGACCCGCAGGCGCCGGACGTGCTGCCCGACGCGATCCGGGAACTCGTGGCGACCCGGGTCCGCGCGGATCCGCTCGAGCCCATCGCCCGCATCGCCACCGAGCGCACCGCGACGGTGCTGCGCGACGCGTCCGGTCGGGGGGCCGTCGAGGTGGTCGACGACCGCGTGACCGCGACGGACATCGCGGCGGGCGTCGTGCGGACCTGGCGCGAGTGGGAGGTCGAGCAGGTCGGCGACGACGCCGCCGCGTCGGCGGCGCTGCTCGCGGCGACGGATCCGGTGCTGCAGGCCGCCGGCGCACGGGTGTCGCCGAGCCCGGCGAAGCTCGCCCAGGCGCTCGGCGGGGAGCGGGCGGAGAAGCCCGAGCCGGCGACGACGGCCGGCGAGGTGGTGCGGCGCATCGTCGCCCGGCTCACCGAGCAGCTGCACCGGGACGTCGCCGCGCTGCGGTCCGGCGGCCCCGACGAGGTGCATGCGGCGCGCAAGACGATCCGCCGCCTCCGCTCGATGCTCGCCCTCGAGGACGTGACGGGCGAGGCGGGCGCGGCGCTCCGGGGCCGGCTCCGTCCGCGCGGCGCGACGCTCGGCGACGCCCGCGACCCGGTGATCGGCGCCCGCGTCGCGGAGGAGCTGCTCGGCGAGCTGGGCGACGACGTGCCGGCGGCGGTCCGGCGGCGGCTGGTGG
>DASYJR010000166.1:0-14953 GCA_035996305.1 Amnibacterium sp.
CCGTCGGCGAGGTCGCCATGCGCCTCCGCCCGATCGAGGTCGTCGAGCACGGGCAGGATCGCGCGGGCGGCGTCGCCGACGGCACGCTCCCGCTCCACGACCCGCTCCCGCTCGACGCGGCGGCGGTAGTTCGCGTACTCCGCCGTCACCCGACGCAGATCGGCGAGGTGCTCGCCGGACGCGTCCGCGCCCGCAGCCGCCTCCGGCGTCGACAGCCCCTCGAGGAACGCCTGGTCCGCATCCGAGAAGCTCACGCCCTCACCTGTGGTGGGGGCTTCGACGTCGGGCCCCTCGGCCGCGAGGAACCCGTCCGGGGTGCCCCGCGCCTCGCCGGGCACCCCCTCGTTCCGCTCGTTCGGATCGGTCATCGATGCGGCCCCTTCTCCTCGTCGATGACCTCGGCGTCGACGATGTCGTCGTCCGAGGACGACGTGGTCGAACCGCTCTGCGCACCCTGCTGCTCGCCCGCCGGAGCCTCACCGGCCTGGGACTGGGAGTAGATCGCCTGGCCGAGCTTCGTCTGGCTCTGCGACAGCTTGTCGAACGCCGCCTTCACGGCATCGTCGTCGGTTCCGGCGAGGGCCGACTTCAGACCGTCGACGTCGCCCTGCACCTCGTCCTTCACGTCCGCGGGCAGCTTCTCGTCGTTCTCCTTGATGAGCTTCTCGATCGAGTAGACGAGCTGCTCGGCCGAGTTGCGCACCTCGGCGGCCTCACGACGCCGCTTGTCGTCCGCTGCATGCTCCTCGGCCTCGCGGATCATCCGCTCGATGTCGTCCTTCGGCAGGCTGGAGCCGCCGGTGATCGTCATCGACTGCTCCTTGCCCGTGCCCTTGTCCTTCGCGGACACGTGCACGATGCCGTTGGCGTCGATGTCGAACGTCACCTCGACCTGCGGGACGCCGCGCGGAGCGGGCGCGATGCCGGTGAGCTCGAACGTGCCCAGGTTCTTGTTGTCCCGGGTGAACTCGCGCTCGCCCTGGAACACCTGGATCGCGACCGACGGCTGGTTGTCGTCGGCGGTCGTGAACGTCTCGCTGCGCTTCGTCGGGATGGCCGTGTTGCGGTCGATGAGCTTCGTCATGATCCCGCCCTTGGTCTCGATGCCGAGCGAGAGCGGGGTCACGTCGATGAGCAGGACGTCCTTGCGCTCGCCCTTCAGCACGCCCGCCTGCAACGCGGCGCCGACGGCGACGACCTCGTCCGGGTTGACGCCCTTGTTGGGCTCCTTGCCACCCGTGAGCTGCTTGACGAGCTCGGTGACGGCCGGCATGCGGGTCGAACCGCCGACGAGCACGACGTGCGCGATGTCCGCCACCTTGATGCCCGCCTCGCTGATCACGTCGGTGAACGGCTTCTTGGTGCGGTCGAGCAGGTCCGAGGTGAGGTTCTCGAACTGTGCGCGCGTCAGCGTCTCGTCGAGGTTCGCCGGGCCGTTCTCGGTCAGCGAGAGGTACGGCAGCTGGATCGAGGTGGAGGTCGAGCTCGAGAGCTCCTTCTTCGCCTGCTCCGCGGCCTCCTTGAGGCGCTGCAGCGCGATCTTGTCCTTCGAGACGTCGACGCCGGTCGTGTCCTTGAACTTCTTGATGAGGTGCTGGACGATCCGCTGGTCCCAGTCGTCGCCACCGAGCCGGTTGTCACCGGCGGTCGCGCGCACCTGGATGGTCGAGAAGCCCTCGTCCTTGCCGACCTCGAGCAGGGACACGTCGAACGTGCCGCCACCCAGGTCGAACACGAGGATCAGCTCGTCCTCGCGGCCCTTGTCGAGGCCGTAGGCGAGCGCCGCGGCGGTGGGCTCGTTGATGATGCGGAGCACGTTGAGGCCCGCGATCTCGCCGGCGTCCTTCGTCGCCTGGCGCTCGGCGTCGTTGAAGTACGCCGGAACGGTGATGACCGCGTCGGCGACCGTGTCGCCGAGGTACTGCTCGGCGTCGCGCTTCAGCTTGCCGAGGATGCGCGCCGAGATCTCCTGCGGCGTGTACTTCTTGCCGTCGATCGACGTCGTCCAGTCGGTGCCCATGTGGCGCTTCACGGACGAGATGGTGCGGTCGACGTTGGTGACGGCCTGACGCTTCGCGGTCTCGCCGACGAGCACGTCGCCGTCCTTCGTGAATGCGACGACCGACGGGGTGGTGCGGAAGCCCTCCGCGTTCGCGATGACCACAGGGTCGCCGCCCTCGAGCACGGACACCACCGAGTTGGTGGTTCCGAGGTCGATGCCTACGGCACGAGCCATGGGGTTGTTCTCCTTCGATATGGGGTCTGGGGGGCAGGCCGCCGTCCTCCTCACGGAGTTGCGTCCTGACGACTCAACCTTACGAGCCGCACGATCCGATGTCGAATCCCGCGCGTCGAAGTTGAGCCATTGATACTCAACTCTCAGCGAGCCGGATCATTCCCCGGCGATGCCGATGGCGCTTGACTTGCCCCCGAATTCTGCAAGGGTGGCGCCACGACGGGATCGGAGCGCCATGGGCAAGCTGACCTACGACTCGACCGTCGTGGTGGACTTCGACGACCGCCTGCTCGCGCACCTGCAGATGGTGATCGCGACCAAGCTGCGCCGTGGGGAGTCCTTCGCCTTCAGCTGGCGGGACGACGCCGCGGTGGGCGACGGGCGCACCACCATCTGGCTCCACCCGGCGCTGCCGCTCGTGTTCAAGTACTTCGGCGGCAAGCAGCCCGCGATCAACCGGGCGTGGGTCGAGGCGCTGCTCCAGACGGCGAACTCGTCGGCGGGGCTGCACATCGTTCCCGAACCCCCCGACCCGGGCAAGGAGGCCTGATGCGGCGGGTGCGCCTCGTCTACGGCGGACGCGAGTTCACGATCCCCGGAGCCGAGTCGGCCGACATCCGGGACCGGATCGAGGCCGCGCTCGCCGGGGGGCCGCCGTGGCTGCGTGCCGTGTCCGGTCAGGGCCGCGGCACCGACGCCCATCTGCTGATCACCCCCGGCACGCCGCTCGTGGTCCTCGACGAGACGGCCGAGCCGGACGCCGACCCGCACGGCACCCCCGCGGGCGCTCGTCCCCAGCCGGGCCCCGACACGATCGACTGACGTCCGGACGGGGGCAGGCGGCCGCGACGGCCCCGCCCCTACGCTGACGCCATGACCGTGGTGGCGCAGGCGCCCGCGACCCGCCGCCGCGTGCTGGCCTGGGCGGCCTGGGACTGGGGCGGCGCCGCGTTCAACGCGGTCATCACGACCTTCGTCTTCACCGTCTACCTCACGGGCGACCGCTTCGTCGATGCCGCCGTGCCCCGGGGGACGGCGGCGTTCACCGTCGCCAAGGCCTCACTGTCGAGCGGCCTGGGGATCGGGCTCGCGATCGCGGGCGTGGTGGTCGCTCTGCTGGCCCCGGTGCTCGGCCAGCGCGCCGACGCCACCGGGCGACGGCGACGCGGGGTGGCGCTCGGCACCGCCGTCGTGGTCGTCGCGATGCTCGCCATGTCGTTCGTGGTCGCCGCTCCCCCGTTCTTCGTGCCGGGGGTCGTGCTCGTCTGCGTCGGCACGGTCGCCTACGAGATCGCGACCGTCCACTACAACGCGATGCTGCTCACGATCTCGGCCCCGCGCACCATCGGCCGGGTGAGCGCGTTCGGCTGGGCGAGCGGATACCTGGGCGGGATCCTGCTGCTGCTCCTGCTGTACGTCACGCTGATCCCCCAGGGGCCGCAGCTGCTCGGCGTGCCGGACGACGGGGGCCTCGACATCCGGATCTGCGCGGCGATCTGCGCCGTCTGGACGGCCGTGTTCGCCGTCCCGGTGCTCGTCGCGGTGCCGGACGTCCCGCCGGCGCCCGGACTCCCGCGGCGCGGCCTGGTGGCCGCCTACCGCAAGCTCGGGGCCGACATCGCCGCGCTCTGGCGCACCGACCGCAACCTGCTCGCCTTCCTCGCCGCGAGCGCCGTCTTCCGTGACGGGCTCACCGGCGTCTTCACCTTCGGCGCGGTCATCGCCTCGACGGTGTTCGGGTTCACGTTCGGTCAGGTCCTGATCTTCGGCGTGGCCGCGAACGTGGTGGCCGGGGTCTCCACGCTGCTGTCCGGCCGCTTCGACGACCGGTTCGGACCGAAGCCGGTCATCCTCGTCTCCCTGGTCGGGCTGGTCGCCGCCGGGCTGGCCGTCTTCGCGGCGCACGGTGCCGGCACGACCGCGTTCTGGATCGGCGGCCTCGTGCTCTGCTGCTTCGTCGGTCCGGCGCAGTCGGCGAGCCGGTCGCTGCTGGCTCGCCTCGCGCCCGTCTCGCGCGAGGGCGAGCTCTTCGGCCTCTACGCGACGACCGGCCGTGTCGCCACGTTCCTCGCGCCCGCACTCTTCGCGCTGCTCATCCAGCTCACCGGGGACCAGTCGTACGGCATCCTCGGGATCGTGCTCGTGCTCGCCGTGGGGCTCGCGCTGCTCGTTCCGGTGCGCGGCGTCCGGGCGGACTAGCCGGCGGCGAGCGCCGCCAGGAGCACGAGCACGGCGGCTCCTCCGCCGACGATCAGCTGCGGGTTCCAGGGTCGCCGGAGGGGCCGGTCCGCGGCCCTGGCGTGCAGCGCGGTGAGGCCGGCGCCCGCGAGCATCGCGCCGATCACGCAGGGCAGCCCCACCCCGCGCGAGAGCACGAGGATCAGGAGCAGGTTCACCCCGATCATCACGAGGAAGCGGTTCCGCACGGCCGACTCGTGCCAGACGAGCACGAGCACCGCCGCGAAGGAGCCGAACAGGGGGCCGAAGAGGCCGTAGGCGTACTGGCCGGCCAGCACCGCCGCGGCCGTGCCGACCAGGGTGGCGGCGACCAGCAGCTCGGCGAACCGGCGCCGGCCCAGCATCCGCTCGGCCTGCGGCGCGGAGAGCACCCAGAACACCGCCTGGAGCAGGAAGCCCACGATCGTGAGCCCGTCGAGCGCGGCCGGGGAGACGAGCGGCGCGGTGACGAACCGCCACAGCTGCCATCCCGTGCCCGAGCCGGGCACGGCGGCGAGCAGCCCGAACGGCAGGTTCGCCGTGAAGAAGCCGGCGATCCAGAGCAGCACGGACACCACGAGCACGACGCGGCTCACGGGCGCGTCGTCGGTCGTCAGCCAGGACGGCAGGTGCAGCGAGCGGCGCCGCCGCCGGGCCGGCTTGGGCTCGGATCCGCCGGCGGGCTGCCAGGTGACCCGGCCGCCCTCCTCGGCCACGCAGGGCTCGCAGCGCACGCCGCCGGGCCCGGGGATCTGGCACTCGGGGCAGATCGTCCGCCCGCAGCGCGCGCAGAGGGTCCAGCTGTGCCGGTCGCGGTGCCGGTAGCAGACGGAGGGGTCGACCTCGAGGTCGGTGCGCTCGGTGGTCACAAGTCAGGGATTCTGCCCGGTCGGCCGCGATCCCGCGACACGGCGCGGCGCACCGGTCACCACCCGAGCGTCCCCGGGCCGCCCTTGAAGGGTCCGACGATCCTCGAGGTGATCCATCCGCCGTAGAAGCCGCCCTGCTGCGGCTGCACGGTCTCGCCCGCGACCTCGCATCGATCCATCCGGGACGGATGGACGGCGACACGGCCCGCGAGCGCCTCGTATCCGGGCGCCGGATCCGGGTAGTACCAGGCGGCGCCCCGCTCGAGGCGGTCGCCCGCGGCGATCGTCAGGTATCGGGCCGTGCCCTTGAACTCGCAGAAGCTGGCGCCGGGCGCAGGGGTGAGCTCCGCCGTCACGGCGTCGCGCAGCACGTAGTACACGGGCGGATGGCTCGTCTCGAGCACCCGCACCGCATCGGTGGTGTCGACGACGGTCGATCCGCCGAGCTCGATGCGGATGCGCTCGGCGGTCGCCTCCACCCGTGGGGGCCGGGGGTAATCCCAGACCGACTCCTGGCCGGGATCCGGCTCGATCCGCCGCGCGATAGGCATGCCTTCATTCTGCGCGCCCGGGGGAGCACCGCTGCGCGTCAGGCGAACGCGACGGCGCCGATGGCCAGCAGGGTGACGAGGAAGCCGGCCCCGTAGTTGATGGCGAGGAACCGGCGCCACCCCCGGTTCGCGCGCTCGGCGTGGGCGTCGTCGATCATGAGGAACGGCGCACACATGGCGAGGTACGGCAGCGCGACGACCGCGGCGAGCGCCGTCGGCCACCCCGAGCACGCCGCCAGGACGCCCGCGGCGGCATAGAGGACGGTCGCACCGGCCACCGTCCGCCCGGCGCCGATCACGGTGGCGACCGACCCGATCCCCGCCTCCCGGTCCGCCGGGACGTCCTGCACGGCGCCGAACGCGTGGCTCGCCATCCCCCAGCAGAAGAACGCGGCGAGCAGCAGCACGGTCCGCGCGTCCGGGACGCGGCCCGTGAGCGCGACCGCGTAGACGGCGGGGCTCACGAAGTGGGTGCTCGACGTGACCGAGTCGAGCACGGGCCGCTCCTTGAAGCGCAGCCCCTTGGCGCTGTACGCGACGACGGCGAACACGCAGATCGCGAGCACCGGCCAGGAGGCGGGACGGCCGAGCAGCACGAGGGCGACGAGGAACGGCAGGTTCACGACCACGGCCGCGATGAGGACGGGCCGGTGGAACCGCGGGTGGAGCACCGCGCCTTCCACGCCGCCCTTGCGGGGGTTCCGCAGATCCGACTCGTAGTCGAAGACGTCGTTGATGCCGTACATCGCGAGGTTGTACGGCACGAGGAAGTAGACCGTGCCGACCACGAGGAGGGGCACGTCGACGGGGCGGTGCAGCAGCAGGAGCGTCAGCGCGAACGGGTAGGCCGTGTTGATCCAGGACAGCGGCCGCGATGCCGTGAGGAGCTGGCCGATCACGGGCGCGTCCGCCGCCGGGCGAGCAGGTGCCACAGCGCCGGCAGGCCGAGGCCCGCGGCGACGGGGTAGGCGAAGTCCTCGATCGGGGCCGCGCCGATTCGGACGCCGAGGATGCGCGCGGAGTCGTAGCCGACGATCCCCGTCCCGACCAGCACGGAGTCGAGCACCGCGGTGACGACGAGCAGCGCGCCGACCGCGACGAGGGCGGGCACGAGCACGGCGCGGCCGGCGCGGACGAGCACCACGAGGGACACCGCCGCGACCGGCAGCAGCACGCCGAGGGCGAGCAGCAGGTAGGTGGTCACGGGCGCCCGCCGGACGGGAGCAGGCGCCGGGCGATCCCGTAGGACTCCATCGCGGTCAAGCACAGCAGCACCAGGAAGCAGAGCTCCTCGACGGGTACCTCGCGGGCCACGTCGGCGCCGGTCAGCAGGGCGTGGTTCCCCTCGAAGAAGATCCCGAGGCCGACCCCCGCGAGGTCCCACAGCAGGAACCCGAGCACGCCCGCCGCGAGCACGACGAGTGCACGGACCGGTGCGGCGAAGACGAACAGCCGGTACCGCCCGTCGAGCACGAGCAGCCCGGCGATCGAGACGACGAGGGCGGCGAGGTAGAGGGCGCTCATCCGACCGGCACGACCGCCGGCTCGGGCAGCGGACCGGCGGTGGTGTCGCTGCGGAGCCGCTTCAGCACGAGCTCCGCGCTGATCACGCACATCGGCAGGCCGATCCCCGGGATGGTCGAGCCCCCCGCGAAGAGCAGCCCCTCGACGTGGCGGCTCACGTTGCCGGCACGGAGGAGCGCGCTCTGCGCGAGGGTGTGCGCCGGTCCGAGTGCCGTCCCGCTCCAGGCGCCGAGGTCGTTCGCGAAGTCCGCGGGGCCGATGGTGCGGCGGACCTCGATCCGCTCCCGGAGGTCGGGGACGTCGAGCCACGCGGCGATCTGGTCGATCGCCCCGTCGGCGATGCGCTCGACCTCGGGCGATCCGCCTCCGTCCACGCCGCCCACGCCGATCGAGGGATCGGGCGTCATGGGCACGAGCACGAAGAGGTTCTCGTGGCCCGCCGGCGCGACCCCGTCCGTCGCGCTGGGGCGGCACACGTACAGCGACAGGGCCTCGGGCAGCGGCGGCGCCGGCCGGCCCCGCTTCGGCATGACGGCCGCGAAGTTCGCGTCCCAGTCCTTCGTGAAGAGCAGCGTGTGATGCAGCAGCTGCGGCAGCGGCCCGCGCACGCCGAGCAGGACGAGCACCGCGCTCGGCCCGGGGGTGCGGCGCTCCCACCAGGCGGCGTCGTAGGTGCGGAGCGCCGGCGGCAGCAGGCGACGTTCGGCGGCCTCGAGGTCCATCGCGGCGACGACCAGGTCGGCGGGCACGGTGTCGCCGTCGGCTGTGCGCACCCCGGTCACCTGGGGTTTCGCACCGACGGCGCCGTCGGTGAGGATCCGCTCCGCGGGCGCCCCCGTGCGGATGCGGACCCCCCGCTGCACGGCCTGCCGCCGGACCGCCTCGATCAGCGCGCTGATGCCCCCCCGCGGGTAGAGCACGCCGCCCTCGAAGTCGAGGGTGCTCATGAGGTGGTACATGCCGGGCGTGGCATACGGCGAGCCGCCGAGGAAGACGGCGGGGTACTGCAGGATCTGCGCGAGCCGCGCGTCCCGGAACCGCCGCGTGACGTACCGGTGCAGCGACAGGGCCAGCATCGGCACCAGGCGGGGCAGCCCACGCAGCACCTCGGGGGTGGCGAGGGGTCGCAGGTCGGCGAAGGTCGTGTAGAGGAAGTACCGCTTCGCCATGCCGTACACCCAGGCGGCCGAATCGAGATGGGCGGCGAGGCGCGCTCCGGCACCCGGCTCGAGCCGCTCCGCGACGGCGAGGTTGCGCTCCCGGTCGCCCAGCACGTCGACGACCTCCGCAGGGCGCCCGCCTTCCGGCTCGAAGACGACGCGATAGCCGGGATCGAGCTTCACCAGGTCGAGCTGCTCCTCCGCCGTCGTGCCGAGCAGGCGGAAGAAATGGTCGAAGACCTCCGGCATGAGGTACCAGGAGGGCCCGGTCTCGAATCGGTAGCCGTCGACGGCCCACTCCCCGGCGCGGCCGCCGAGCGTGTCGCGCGCCTCGAGCAGCGTCACGGCGTAGCCCTCCTCGGCGAGCAGCGCCGCCGTGGCGAGCCCGCTGATCCCGCCACCGATCACGACGGCCGTCAGGCCGCTCACCGCTTCCTCGGCAGCAGGTCGGCCGTGGCGAGCGCCGCGAGGCGCAGCTTCACGGGGTCCGGCACCCGCACCCGGGTGGTGACCAGCCGATCCGCCGGCGTGCGACGGATCCGCTCGGCGAGCTCCGCGAACAGGCCGTGCGCGAGCGCGACGGCCCGACGCGGACCGCGGCGGAGCAGCGGCAGCGTGGCGGCGGCGGCATCGAGATCGGCCTCGATGTCGTCGAGCAGGGCCTGCTTGGTCGCTTCGTCGAGGTTCGCCGGCGCGACCCCCGGGAAGTAGGCGCGACCGAGGCCGCCGGCGTCCGCCGCGAGGTCCCGGAGGAAGTTGACCTTCTGGAAGGCCGCACCGAGCCGGCGGGCCCCGGTCTCGAGCACGACGAGGTCCGTCGCGGACGGCGGAGGCGCCTCCGCGAGGAAGGCCCTGAGGCACATGAGGCCGACGACCTCGGCGGACCCGTACACGTAGGTCGCGAACGACTCGGGCGAGTGCTCGACGTGGTCGAGGTCCATCCGCATCGAGGTGAAGAACGGCCGCACCAGGCGACCGTCGATCCCGACGCTCCGCGCCGTCGCGGCGAAGGCGTGCACCACGAGATTGGTCGAGTAGCCGGTCGTCATCGCGCGGTAGGTCTCCGCCTCGAGCGCGTCGAGCGCGGCCGCGACCTCCTCGCGCCCGAGCCCGGACTGGACGGCGACACCGTCGACGATCTCGTCCGCGAGCCGGACGAGCGCGTACACGTTGCGGACGTGCCGCCGCGCGGTCCCGGGGAGCAACCGGGTCGCGAGTCCGAACGACGTCGAGTACTCGCCGATGACGACGGCGGAGGACCGCCACGCGGCGCGCTCGTAGCGCTCGAGCGGAGAGGCCGCCACCGGTCAGTCGACCTCCTGCGCCGGGACTGCGATTAGTCTCGACCTCCAGGCAGCGCCACGCCCCCGAAGAGGGGCGCCGTCGCTGGTCACGGAGCCAAGGGTACAGCGGTGCGCACAGTGGACCATCCCGAGCAGGTCGTCCTGCTCGCCGATGACGGGACCCGCATCGGGACGGCCGACAAGGCGACGGTCCACACCACCGAGACGCCGCTCCACCTCGCGTTCAGCTGCCACCTCTCCGACGACGCGGGCCGGCTGCTCGTCACACGCCGGGCGCTCGGCAAGCGCACCTGGCCGGGTGTCTGGACGAACTCGTTCTGCGGCCATCCGGCTCCCGACGAGTCGATCCTGGAGGCGGTCGCGCGGCGGGCCCTCCAGGAGCTCGGCGTCACAGTCTCGGCGCTGGAACCGGTCGTGCCCGACTTCCGCTACATCGCCACCGACGCCGGCGGCATCGTCGAGAACGAGATCTGCCCCGTGTACACCGCCACGACGGAGGACGAGGTGCTCCCCGACCCCGACGAGGTCATGGACTTCCGGTGGGTGGACCCGGCGCGCCTCGCCGACGCCGTCACGGCGGCGCCCTGGGCCTTCAGCCCCTGGTTGACCCTGCAGCTGCCGGCCCTGGCCGCCGCGGCCCGCTGACCCTCCCCCGGCGGACATCGCAGCGCGGGTCAGGCGTCGGCGGGCGGCTGCACGTCGGTGCGATGGAAGTTCAGGTACGAGCGCGACGCGGTCGGACCGCGCTGCCCCTGGTACCGCGACGCGTACTCCCCGGACCCGTAGGGCCGCATCGCCGGCGAGCTGAGCCGGAAGAAGCACAGCTGCCCGATCTTCATCCCCGGCCACAGCTTGATGGGCAGCGTCGCGACGTTCGAGAGCTCGAGGGTGATGTGTCCCGTGAATCCCGGATCCACGAACCCCGCCGTCGAGTGGGTGAGCAGCCCGAGACGCCCGAGGGAGCTCTTGCCCTCGAGACGGGCCGCGATGTCGTCCGGCAGCGTCACCTGCTCGTAGGTGGAGCCGAGCACGAACTCTCCCGGATGCAGGATGAACGGCTCGTCCCCCCGCGTCTCCACCAGCCGCGTGAGCTCCGGCTGGTGCTCGGCGGGGTCGATGACCGCGTACTTGTGGTTGTCGAACAGCCGGAACAGCCGGTCGAGTCGAACGTCGAAGCTCGACGGTTGCAGCAGCCCGGGGTCGTACGGCTCGAGGACCACCCGCCGCTGCTCGAGCTCCGCCAGGATGTCGCGGTCCGACAGCAGCACGGCTCGACCCTACCAACGCCTCAGGTGTCCGGTACGATCGCTACCCGGCGCCCGACTCGGACGCCTCGCGGGCGTAGTTCAATGGCAGAACTCCAGCTTCCCAAGCTGGTAGTGCGGGTTCGATTCCCGTCGCCCGCTCCGTCCCAGGGACCCTCACGCGGGGCCGGGGGCCGCAACGGCACAGCCGCCGTCGCGGGGTTCGATTCCCGTCGCCCGCTCCGTCCCAGGGGCTCAGACGGCCGGTCGTGCCGTCCAGCTCCAGCCGCCTCGACCGTCGGCCGCCCCACTCGGGCTCGCGGTCGCCGGGCAACTCATCTCGGTGATCCGCACGCCCCGGTCGCCGGCCTGCTGCAGCACCGCGGAGCGGATCACGGCCGTCTGCTCCCCGTGCTGGACGCCGAGGAACAGCGGGATCCGCACGGTGAGCTCGACGAGCGCGGCGAGCACACCGACGACGGCGAGCACGATGCCGGTGATCGCTCCCGCGTGGCCCGCGCCGCTGCGGCCGAGGCGCGCACGGCACCGATCGCGCCCAAGATCACCCATGCTGGCGAGGGTGATCGGCCCGCCGCGGCCCCCAGTTCGGGCCGGGCAAAGCCTCAGGTGGCCTTCAATCCGTGATTGCATCCTTGCCGCCGTATCGGTGTTCCTTGGGAGCAATCCGAACCGCGTCCCGATCCGAACCCCATCACGCACGGCGCAGACCGTGCCTTGAAGGAGGCAACCACCCCATGTCCACCACAGCGACCCCCGCACGAGGTACCCGCTTCGGCGCCTCGCCGAACCGCATCGTCGCGACGGTCTTCGGCGTCGTCTACCTGCTCGTCGGCCTGATCGGCTTCTTCTGGACCAGCGGCGTCCCGTTCGCGGGACCGGGCGACGGATCGAGCAACCTGATCCTCGGCGTCTTCGAGGTCAACCCGCTGCACAACGTCGCGCACCTGCTGATCGGCATCGCCCTCGTGATCGCGGGCACCGCGAACGCACCGGCGGCGAAATCGACCAACACGACGATCGGCGCGGTCTACCTGCTGCTCGGCATCCTCGGCTTCTTCCTCGCGGCGAACCACGGCTCGGCGCTGAACTTCCTCTCGCTGAACACGCCGGACCACTTCCTGCACCTGGCGAGCGCGGTGGTCCTGCTCGCCGTGGGCCTCGGCGCCGACCGGCGCGCAGAGACCCGCGTCGCGGCTGCGGTCTGACCCGGGCGGAGCAGCTCCCGTGGCGACGTTGATCCGCACCTGGCTCGGCCTCGGCGCGCTGGGCGCCGGCCTGGTGCATGTCGCCGTCGCCGCGGGGGCTCCGCTCGCCGCCCTCGTCCCGCTCGCCGTGCTCGGGGCCGCCGAGGTGGTCTGGGGCGTCGCAGCCCTGGCAGGCCGGCACGTCCCGCTACCCCGGATCGCGCTCGGAGTCGCGGCCGTCGCCGTCCTCGCCGTCGTGGCGGTGCTCGTGCTGGGCGCCGGAGCGATGGCCCACATGCCGGCGATGGCCGCGAGCGGCACGCTCGACGGTGCGCCGGCCGTGCCGATGCTCGGAGCGGCCGTGCTCGAGCTGGCCTGCGCCGCCGCGCTCGCGGTCGTGCTCCGCCGCGGACGTCGGATCGAGGGCCGGCAGCCGGGGGTGTGGCCCTACCTCGGTGGCGTGGCCGCGGGCGCCGCCGTGGTCGCGGGCATCACCTCGGCCAGCCTCGGTGCCACCTCCGTGGGCGCGATCGCGATGCAGGGGATGGGCCACTAGCGGGCTGCTGCGGCCTCCGCGGCGGCCCGCGCGGCTGCGCGGCGTTCGCCCATCCACCGGCGCACGTCCGGGTCGACGATCACGTCGCCGGGCACGAGGGGCCGGGTGAGGTACAGCCCGTCGAGGCTCGTCAGCCGGCTGAGCGCGACGTAGGTCTGGCCGGGGCTGAAGGCCTGCCGACCGAGGTCGATGCGGGCGGCGTCGAACGTCTTGCCCTGCGACTTGTGGATCGTGACGGCCCAGGCGAGCCGCACGGGCAGCTGCCGGAACTCGGCGACCACCTCGCGGCGCAGCTCCTTCGAGCCGGGGGAGTAGGCGTAGCGGTGACGCTCCCAGCTCACCGGCTCGACGTCGTGGTCGACCCCGTCGATCCGGACGGTCAGCCGGCGTGGACGGATGCGGGAGACGACCCCCATGGAGCCGTTCACCCACCGCCCGTCGCCGTCGTTGCGAAGCATCATGACGTGGGCGCCCTCCTTGAGGCGCAGCTCCTCGTCGGCGGGGAAGGTGCGACCCCCGAAGTCGCCCTCCACCTCGGCCAGGCTCACGGCCTCCCGCCCGGGCAGCTTCGCGAGGGCCGTCTTGTTGATCGCGGCGACGGTGTCGTTGCGGCTCGCGAGGGTGAGTGGCGCGTCGTCGGGCAGCGGCCGGGCGCCGGCCGTGTTGAGGCGTGCGGCCATCTCCGCGGTCACCCGGCCGTGGCGCACGGCCGTGAGCAGGGCGCGGAACTCCTCGTCCCGCTGCCGGTGGATGAGGTCGAGCTCGACGATGCCGAGGTCGGCCTCGTCCCACACCTTCGCGTCGAAGAACCACATCGACCGGTAGACGTCGGTGTAGTAGGCACGCTCCTCGGCGCTGCCCGGGACCGGCGCGAGCTGGTACGGGTCGCCGAACAGCACCACCTGGACGCCGCCGAACGGTTCCTCCCGGGCCCGGGCGAGGCGCAGGCTGCGGTCGACCGCGTCGAGCAGGTCGGCGCTGACCATCGAGACCTCGTCGATGATCAGCACGTCGATCGCGGAGAGCAGCTTCTGCAGCGGCCGGTCCTGCACGAGGGGCGTCGGCCCGATCAGGCCGATGGGCAGCTTGAACAGCGAGTGGATCGTCTGGCCGCCCACGTTGAGCGCCGCGACGCCGGTCGGCGCGCACACGGCCACGCGGCGCTCGGTCGACGCGACGATGTGCTCGAGCAAGGTCGACTTGCCGGTGCCCGCCCGGCCGGTGACGAGCAGATGGCCGCCGCCCTCGACGACCACGCCCGCCACTCGGCGCTGCTTCTCCGTGAGCTCGACGACGGCTCCCGGTGTGCCCACCGCCGTCACACGCGGCCGCGGTCCAGCCGGGCGAGCATCTCGTTGTAGGCCGCGAGGTCGCGGTCGCCGTTGCGGTCGGCCGCACGGTCCGAGCGGCGGCCCTCCCGCTCGTCGCTGCGGGCCCAGCTCACGGCGACCGCCACCGCCAGCGCCAGCGTCGGGATCTCGCCGACGCTCCACGCGATGCCACCGCCGGCCTGCTGATCCGCAAGCGCGCTGGTACCCCAGCCCATCGCTCCGTACCAGTCGGCCAGCAGCAGGCTCTGGCCCTGGAGCAGGGAGAGCCCGAAGAACGCGTGGAACGCCATCGTGGCGAGCAGCACGAGCAGGCGGAACGGGTACGGGACCTTCGCCGGAGCGGGATCGACGCCGATCAGGGCCTGCACGAACAGGTACCCCGTGACGAGGAAGTGCGCCGTCATCCACTCGTGGCCGACGTGGTCCGTCGTCGCCCAGCTGAACAGGGACGAGTAGTAGAAGACGATGAGCGACCCGGCGAACAGCACCGCCGCCACGACCGGGTTGGCGAGGATGCGGGCGGGGCGCGAGTGCACGGCGAGGAGGAGCCACTCGCGCACGCCGCGGGTGCCGTCCGTGCGTCGCCGCACCGCGCGCAGGGCAAGCGTCACGGGCGCGGCCGGCACGAGCAGCAGAGGCACCAGCATCGTGAGCATCATGTGCAGGAGCATGTGGGCGCTGAACAGCACCTGCTCGTAGGCGTTCAGCGCCCCGCTGGTGAGCCAGAAGAGCACGACGACGCCGAGCGTCCAGAGG
>DASYJR010000167.1:0-1647 GCA_035996305.1 Amnibacterium sp.
CCGCGGACGGCCGGTCGAGCCGCGCGAGCACTCCCGGCATCCCGGCCAGCTCGCCGACCCGGCCCGCGCAGTCGTCGCACTGCTCCAGGTGCGCCTCGAACTCGAGCCGTTCGCCCGAGCTCAGCGCGCCGAGCACGTAGGCCCCGTCCCACTCGGTGTACCGGTCGGCGCTCATCGGGTCACCCCCCGCTCCTGCAGGGCGAGGCGCAGCGCCCGCATGCCGTAGTGGAGACGCGACTTGACGGTGCCCTCCGGCACGCCGAGCCGCTCCGCGATCTCGCGCACCGAGCGTCCGCCCCAGTAGGCGTCCACCAGCACGGCCCGGTGCTCCGGCGACAAGCCGGTGAGGGCGTCGCTGAGGAGGATCCGGTCGAGCAGCGCGTCGGCCGCGTCACCAACGGCCTGCTCCGGGACCGCCTCGACGGCGATCTCCCGGTTGTGGCGCGCGCTGCGCATCTCGTCGACGATCAGGTTGCGGGCGACGGTGAACAGCCAGGCCCGCGCCGAGGCGCGAGTGCCGCTCACGGACGCCGGGTGCCGCCAGGCGCGGGCGAACGTCTCCTGCACCACGTCCTCCGCCGCCTCCCGGTTCCTGGCGTGCCGCTGCGCGTACCGCAGCAGATCACCGCCGTGCTCGTCCTGCAGCGCGCGGAACAGGGCGATCGACGGATCCGTCCGGCGCCGGACGGCGCGCATCAGCGGCGTACCTCGGCGCGGCGGCTGGGGATTCGGGGTGACATGGGGTTCCTGTCGACAGGGTCTCACCTCTACGACGGATGAGCGGCGCATCCGGTTCATCGGGCCGGGCGACGGGAGGCCACCGCGGCGACGCTCGTGCTCGCCGGGACCGGGCGCGAGGCGTGGTCTGGGAGGATCGGGATGTGAAGAGCCTGCCGCCGGTCCCCGTGGCGGCGGTCGTGGACGTCGCGCTCGTGCTGGTGTTCGTGGCGGTCGGCCGATCGAGCCATGGCGAGCAGCTGAGCCCCGGCGGCTTCCTCATCACCTTCTGGCCGTTCCTCGTCGGTCTCGCCGTGGGGTGGGCGGCCGCGCGTGCGTGGCGCCGGCCGATGTCGATCGGCCACACGGGTCTCGTCGTCTGGGTGGTGACCGTCGTGGTCGGCATGCTGCTGCGGCTGCTGTCCGGGCAGGGCGTGCAGTTCGCGTTCGTCGTCGTCGCGAGCATCGTGCTCGGCGCGTTCCTCGTCGGCTGGCGCGTGCTGCTCGTGGCGCTCGATCGCCGTTCGACGCGTCCGTCGTACCGCCGCCGCTGATCCGGCGCCCGGGCTGCGTGATCGACGGAGGATCCGGGCCGATCCGGTCAGGGGCCGGTCTCCGACCGTGGCGGGGCGAGGACTCGGTCGTTCGCGCACGGCCTCAGGGGCGGATGCGGGAGAGCCCCCAGCTCGCCACCCACTGCTCGTCCGGCTCGAGCCACCGCAGCCCGCGCCCGGAGTTGAGGGCGTCCGCGGCGCAGGTCATCGGCTCGATGGCGACCGCGGAGATCCGCCCGTCGGCCGTCTCGTAGACGTCGGTCGTGAAGACCTGGGTGTAGGCGAAGTCCGCCTCCCCCCACAGCTCGACGCCGGAGCCGTCGGGCGCGGTGAGGCGGTGGCGCACGAACCCGTCGGCGAGCGCGATGTCGGTGTA
>DASYJR010000168.1:0-2045 GCA_035996305.1 Amnibacterium sp.
GTCCTCGGTGTCGTCGAAGACGAACGCGCTCGTCTGGTAGATCGGCACGGCACGGGCGCCGGTCACGGGGTCGGGGATGTTGCCCGCGTGGATCGCTCGCGTGCGGAAGCCGTACTCGTGATCAGCCATGCCTCGACGGTACCCGCGCGGGCGAGCCGGTTCCGGCGAACGGTGACGCCGTGTGACGCGGGGCCCCGCCGCCCCCGCGCGATCGACGGAGGAATCGAGCGTGGATCCGGTCGGAGGCCTGTTTCGGGCCCTGTGGAGACGGGGACTCCGTCGTTCGCGCGGAGCGGGCGGTCAGGCGACCGCGGCGGCGATGCGCGGATAGGCCCTGGCGACCGTGTCCTCGTCGAACGGCACGCCGTCGGGCTCGCCCTCGCGCGAGCGGTCGTCCTCGTCGAGCTCCCGCTCGAGGTCGCGCTCCTCGAGCAGGTCGAACGCGACGTACTCGAGCTCCTCGTTCTCGAGCTCGCTGCCGTCGAGGAAGTCGGCGAGCGCGTCCGGCTCGGTCAGCGCGGTCTCGACGGCGTCGCGCCCCTTGCCGATCAGCCAGGCCCGGAAGTAGTGGAAGCCGTCGTCGCTCATCCCGCCCGCGGCCACGTAGCCCGCGGCCCACACCGCCCACTGGTTCAGCCGGGTGAGCTCCGCCTCGAAGGTGCGGACGAATCCGAGCAGGTCCTCGTCGTCGAGCTCGTGGAGCAGCGAGGCGAGCTCCTCCGAGTCCGCGGTCGGGTCGGACGGGGCGGATCCGGGGCGCGCGGACTCGATCAGGTCGTAGAAGCGGTCGGGGTGCACGGCGCGAGCGTACGGCGACCGCTGCGCGAACGACGGAAGTTCTCGGCCCGCATCCGGTCAGCGGCCTGTTCGAGGCCGGCGGACGCGGATCCTCCGTCGGATGCGCGGAGCACGACCGGCCCGCTACGGTCGAGCGGATGCCCCCGATCGTGCCGAGCGTCCCCGCGTGGGCGGAGGCCCTCGCCGCGGGGCACGACCCCGGGCCCGACCGCGTCGCCGACGACCTCGTCGTGCTGGCCGTGCCGATCACCGCCGCCGCGGTCGTCGGCGCCACGCTGGCCGTGCTGATCCGCGACGCGGCCGGCGGTGTGCACGTCGTCGACCCGGGGTGGGACACCCCGGCGAACCGGCGTCTGCTCACCGAGGCCGTCGCCGGGTTCGGCGGACCGCTGCGGCAGGTCGTCGTCACCCATCTGCACCCGGACCACCTCGGCCTCGCCGGCGTCCTCCGCGCCACCACCGGGGCCGCGGTCGTGCTGCACGAGGCCGAGCAGGAGGACGTGCGCGCCGAGCGGACGGTGGACCCGCTCGACCCGGCGAGCACGGAGTCGCGGCTCGACGCGTGGGGCGTGCCCGACCTGCGCCGGCCCGAGCTGCGTCGCCTCGACCCGTCCGTGCAGGCGGCGGCTCCGCCCGCCGGCGCCGACCTCGTCGTGCGGCACGGCGACCGCCTCGACGTGCCGGGCTGGTCGCTCGACGTGCTGCACACCCCCGGGCACACCCGCGGCTCGATCTGCCTCCACGATGCCGGCCGCGGCCTGCTGCTGACCGGCGACACCGTGCTGCCGGCCGTCTACCCGGGCGTCGGGCTCGGCGGCCGCGGAGCCGGCAACGCCATCGACGACCACCTCGCGTCGCTCGCCGCGCTCGAGTCCCTCGACGTCGAGGTGCTGCCGGGCCACGGGTACCGGTTCCGCGGCCTGGCCGAGCGGGTCGCCGCGATGCGCGCCCACCACCTGCGGCGGAGCGCGGAGATCGCGGCCGTGCTCGCCGCGCAGCCGGACGCGTCCACCTGGGCCATCGCGCGGGCGATCCGCTGGAGCGCCGGCTTCGAGCACCTCACCGGGCACACCCTGCGGTCCGCGCTCGCGCAGACGGACCTGCACGTCGCGCGGATCCGCGCGGCCTGACCCTCAGTCGGTGCCGATCCGCCGCACCTCGATCGGCGACCACCGCGCCTCGACGAAGCGCCCGGCGATGGCCGTCGCCCGGTCGAGGTCGGCGCAGTCGACGCGGTAGTAGCCACC
>DASYJR010000169.1:0-12640 GCA_035996305.1 Amnibacterium sp.
TCGTCCCCGAACCGTGAGGGGAGGGCACCATGAGCGTCGGAATCGACGTGTCGGCGGCGTCGGGCCGCTTCGAGGCGGTCCGTGCCTATCTCTCGGCCAGCACCGTCCCACTGATCGCGCACGCGTCCGACGTCCGGCGGCTCCGGATCTCGACCCGCGCCTACGCCCTCGGCCGGAGCGATCTGCACACGGTCGATGCGACGGGCCTCGTAGGCGTGCGGACCCGGGCGCTGGCGCACGACGACACCGAGCCCCGCCTGACCGTCACGCTCGTCCATGAGGGGCGGGCGGACATCGCCACCCCGGCCCGGAGCGTGAGCCTGAGGCGCGGCGACCTCGTCGCGACGGCGTCGACCGTTCCGCAGCTCAGCAGCTACGCGCGGGGCGCCCGGAAGACCGCGGTCATGGTGCGGGTCGCCCGGCTGGGCCTGCCGCCCCGGCTCCTCGACGAATCGGCGGGCCGGCCCTTCGACATCCGGCTGGCCGAGACGCGGGTGCTGCGCGACTACCTCGGCGCGCTGTCGTCGGCGGCGCCGGACCTCGCGCCGGACGCCCTCACCGCCCTGGAGGCACCGACCCTCGACCTCGTGCGGCTGGCGGTCGCCGCGCAGGCCGATGCCCGGTCGCTGGCGGCGGACTCCGCAGAACGGACCCTCCCGCTCCGGCTCCTCGCCCACGCGCGCCGCAACCTCGCGGACTCCACCCTGAGCGCCGCGGCGCTCGCCGCCGCCCACCACGTCTCCGAGCGCAGCGTCTACGCGGCCATCGCGTCCCAGGGCACGACCCTCGGCGAGTTCCTCCGCCGGGAACGGCTCGCGGCCGCGGCACGCCTGCTGACCTCGCCGGGGGGCCGCGGGATGACGATCTCCGCCGTCGCGCAGTCCTGCGGGTTCTCCGACCACGCCCACTTCAGCCGGGAGTTCAGGAAGGCGTACGGGTCGACGCCGCGCGACTGGCGGACCATCGGCACCCCGCTCGAACCCGCGCCGGGTCAGTGGTGATGGCGCGCGCTGTACTCCTCGTCGTCCCAGTCGTCCGGCGGCGCGGGCGGCCGCGGCACCAGCGGCCGGTGGGGCCCGAACGCCAGACGCCAGCAGGCCGTCAGCAGGAGCACGCCGGCGCTCAGCACGGCGGCGAGCACCACGAAGAGCAGCACGAAGGCGAGCACCTCGCCGATCACATATCCCGCATCGACGGATTCCAGCGGTATTCGTACGATGTCGTCCTGCCTTTCCGACCCGGAACGCGGATCCGCTGACCGGAGGATGGCAGGGGCGTCCGACATCGCGACGGCGTGCATTCCGTTCGAGCGTTTCCGCTGATCGGAGGCCGCTCGTGCCCCGTTCTGGGTCGATTGTCGGACGCGATATCGGATTAGCGTGGAAACGAATCCGCTCCGCGAACGAAAGCACCGCCGTGCCCACGCCCGACCTCGTCGAGGACGCCTCCCCGGAGGCGGTCCCCGTCGAACGCGAACGCGCCGAGCCCGGCCTGCGCCGGATCACGCTGATCGGCGCCGCGCTGATCGTCGGTGTTCCCGCCGGCATCGAGATCGCGCGCCTGTGCACGACGATCGTGCTGAGCCTGATCCTCGGGCACTGACCTCCGCCGCTCGAGAGATACCGGATTCTGCGTATCGCACGCGGGACGGCCGCGGCCTAGCGTCGTCGCATGCACGCGCTGCACGCGCACCCGTCGCCGGGCCACTGGCATCCGGACCACCAGGTCCGTCACGCCCTGGAGGCGTTGCTGGCCGGGTGCCTCATCTGCGCGGCCGCGGCGGTCACGGTGGTGGGGCTCGGCGCCTCGGTCCCGAGTGCGATCTGGGCGCCGTCCCTGTCGCCCCACCCACGGATCGGGGTCGTGCCCGCTCCGCCCACGGTTCAGGTGCCTGCGATCCGGGTCGCCGCCCGTCCGGGATGGCATTGACGCGGACCCTCCGGATCGCCCGGCGCTCCGTGCCGCGAGGCGGCGCGACCCGGCCGCGGCGACCCGCCTTGTCGAGAGGCGCGGCCCGGCGATAGCGTCGGCGGGTGCATCAGGAGGTCGCCCCCGCCGCGATCGGTGCGCCCGCCGCGAACTACGCCCACGCGGTCCTCGTGACGAACGCGACGCGGTGGCTGCACACCGCGGGCGTGGTGCCGACCGATCGTGACGGCCGCGTGCCCGACGGCGTTCCCGCCCAGGCGGAGCGGATCTGGCGCAACGTCGGCGCGATCCTCGCCGAGGCGGGCATGGGGCCGGAGGACGTCGTCAGCGTCACGACCTACCTCGTCGCCGACGCCATGGCCGACGGCCTCGGCCAGGCGATGGCCGCCCGCGACGCGTTCCTCGGCGGTCGGCGCGCCGCGAGCACGCTCGTCACCGTGCCGCACCTCGCGCAGCCGGCGTGGCTGCTCGAGATCCAGGTGGTCGCGGCCCGCTGACCGCTCGTCCTGCTCGCGGTACGGCGGCGGGCAGATGACGCCGCGTTGCGTCCCGTGTCGTCACAGTCGACGGCCGCCCACGACTCGTCCCTACGGTCGCCGCATGACGCTTCTCGATTCCCCCGCCATCCCCACCGTCGACGACGCGGAGCGCGCTCAGCGCCTCCAGGACGCCGGCGCCGCCTGGCACGGCCGCATCGGCGACGACCCCGCCAACGCGCTGCTGAGCTACCGCGTCCGAGGCTCGGGCGAGGGTGCCGTCGCCACCCGGCTCCGCGCGGGGAAGCACGAGTTCCTCGTCGACGAGCCCGCCGCCCTCGCCGGCGACGACGTGGCCGCGAGCCCCGTCGAGGTGGCGCTCGGCGCGCTGATCGCCTGCCAGGTCGTCGTCTACCGCCTGTACGCGGAGGCGCTCGGCATCGCCGTGGAGGACATCGACATCACGGCCGAGGGCGACCTCGACGCCCGCCGCCTCTTCGGCATCGACGAGACCGTGCGGGCCGGCTTCTCCGCCGTCCGCCTCGCGATCACGGTCACCGGGCCGGAGACCGCCGAGCGCTACGAGGAGCTGAAGGCCGCGGTCGACGCCCACTGCCCCGTGCTCGACCTCTTCGCCAACCCGACACCGGTGACCGCGAGCATCCGCAAGGCCTGACCCCTTCCCAGCGCCACTTGCCACTTTCTGCCCTCATCCGACGCGGTTGAGGGCAGAAAGTGGCAAGTGTGCGTGTGGGGTGAGCGGTCAGCGGGGGTGGGCCGCCAGGAACGACGTGGCCGCGCGGTGGCCGTTGTCGTAGAGGCGCCTGCGGGTCGCGTCGTCGAGGTCGAAGTCGGTGGCGCCCACCCCCGAGGTGTCGACGAGCACGGTGCGTGCGTCGACGCCCTCGTCCGCGAGCGCGTAGCGGTTCCACTGCCCGATCGCGGTCTCGAGCAGTCCGAGGGCCTCGGCGAGCGGACCGGCGACCGCCTTGTCGGGCACGACCGCGGGCGGCGCGCTCGTGAGTCGGACGCCCCAGGTGGGCCAGCGCGGGCGACGGCCGTCCGTGCGGTCGAAGACGGTGATCGGGAAGTACTGGAGCAGCCCGCCGTCCACCCACGTGCACGTGCCCTCCGGCGTCGGCTGCGCGAACGGCTGGAAGAAGAACGGCAGCGACGCCGACGCGATCACCGCGTCCGCGACCGGGTACGCGTCGATCGCCGCGAGCTGCGCCGACAGCGGGGCGGCCGCACCGTCGGGGAGCAGGTAGTGCGGCAGGTCCCACGGCACCCGCACCAGGCAGCGGCGCGTGAGGTCCGTCACGTGGGTGACGAGCCGGTACCGCTGCTGCGGCAGCAGATCGCTGCCCGGATCGCCCGTGATCCGCAGGTCTCGGAAGGTGCGGACGCCGGCCTCCTCCAGCCGCGCCACGAGCCACTCCCGGAGCCGATCGGTGCGGTAGAGGCCGGAGCGGGTGAGGAACGCGCCGGCCTTGCCGAACGGCCCCGTGACCCGCTCGACCGGCCCCTTCGACTCGAGCGTCGGTAGGTCGAGGCCGTCGAGGTCGTCGTGGATGCGCGTCAGCGGGATCCCGGCCACCTGGTACGCCGCCGCCAGCGCGGCGACGATCGCGCCGGCGGAGGTACCGCCGATCCGCGGGAACACGACGCCCCGCTCGGCGAGCCCGACCACCGCCCCGGCGAGGGCGATCCCGCGCACGCCTCCGCCCTCGAGGACGAGGTCCGCGCCGCGCGCCGCGGCGCGCTGCTCGAGGGAGGCCGGCACGAGGCGACCGTACCCGGCCGATCCGCCGACGGGCGGAACCGGGCCGCCCACTAGGCAGACGCCCCGTCGCGCGGGAGGATCGCCGCATGGCGGAACGGGTACCGGAGGCGGACGCGGTCTTCCGCGACATCCTCGCCGGTTACGCCGGCTCGTCCGCGATCGAGGCGAAGCGGATGTTCGGATCCGACGCCCTCTGCGTCGACGGCAAGATCGCGTGCTTCGTGAACAAATCCGGACGGCTGGTCGCGAAGCTGCCCGCCGAGACCTCGGAGCGGCTCGAACGGGTCGGCCTCGCCGAGCCGATGGCGCTCGGCGGCCGGCGGCCGATGCGGGGCTGGTTCTCGATGGCGCTCCGCGAGGAGGTCGACTGGTTCGCGCTGGCCGACGAGGCCGTCCGGCACGTCCACGCGCTCGAGGCCGACAAGGCGGACGGCACCGACCGGGTCGGCGAGGCCTGAGCGTCGCAGCGCAGCCGGACCTGCGCCCCTGCCGGCGGTCCGCAGGGATGCGAAACGCGGGACGCAGCCCGCTCCCGCCCGAGTGCCAGGGCATCCTGAGCCTCCGCCCCCCGTTCGAGGGAAGGATCGTTCCATCATGGCGTGGGGTGCCCGGGACGGGAACGGGGCGGCGCAGACTGCCCGCGTGATCGCCGAGGCCGCCCCGCCCCTGCCGCGTCCGACGACCGCGCAGGGGCGGCGGACCGCGACGAGGATCCTGCTCGGCACGCTGGCGGCGGGCGCGCTCGTGCTCGGCGGCATCGCCCTGCGCACGGCGGCCGCCTCCGACGAGGCGTCGACCATGACGGTCGCGCAGCTCGACGACGCCCTGGGGATCACGGCCGCCGGTTCCCGCGAGCTCGACCGCGCGCCCGGCCCGGTGCTGCAGGCGGCGCTCGACCGCCAGGCCGGCGACTCGGCCGCCCTGGGCGCGAGCGGCGTGCCGGTCGGCAGCGATCAGCGCCTCGGCGTCGCCTTCAGGACGAGCGGCCGTGCCCCCGCCGATCGCCTGACCGCGCTGCTGGCGAGGACCACCCGCTTCACGGTCGTCGTCGCGGCGCCGACCTCGGCGGATCCGCAGTGGACCGTCAGCGCGATCACGCCCCGCGCACCGATCACCGTGCCGATCACCCACCAGCTCACCGAGCGGATGATCGAGGTCGCCTGGCGGGCCGGCGACGCCGCATTCACCGGGTGGCGGGTCGCCGGCCGCTGACCCGTGGGCGCGCCCTGCGACCTCGAGCGCGGCGCCGGCGACGCCGGTCAGCGCAGGGCCGTGAGCGGCTCCCATGCGAGGCGGGTCTCCGCCCGCGGATCGGGCTCCACGCGGTCGAGCCGATCGATGATGAGCGTGCGCCGGGTCTCGGGCTCGTAGCGCGGCCAGTCGTCGCCCGGGTCGCCGTCGACCGCGAACCGCAGCCAGCGGGCGTGCATCCGGGCGACGACCGCCCGGGTCGCGCGACGGCCGCCGAGCAGGCCGACGACGCGCTGGAAGGCCGAGTCCGGGCGGCCGAACACGAAGTCGAGCTCGGCGGCGTGCGTGGCGCCGAGCCCGACGCGGTCCATCAGCGGAGTCGCGAAGTCGAACCGGTACATCCAGGTGGGCGCGACCGCGGAATGGCCCGCGGCGACGCCGACCGCCGGTGCCCAGAACATGAGGTCCGTGACGAGGCCTGCGATGGACCGGCCCCGCGGATAGGTCGGATAGCCGCCGAGGATCGCCTGCCGGGCGCTCGGCAGGGTCTGCTCGAAGAGGCGGTCGATGTGGCCGGGCGTCGCGGCGAGATCGCGGACCAGCAGCTGGAACAGGGTGCCCTCGTCCGCGTTGGTGCCGATCACGAGCGGCACGGGCGCCGAGCGCCCGCGGGCGAAGGCGTCGAGCGGACGGACGGGCAGCAGGTCGCCGTCGATCACGGGTGCGAGCAGCAGCGTGCCGGGGCGCTCCTCGCTGATCCGGTCGCCGAGCCGTTTCGTGACGGCCATCAGCTCGCCGGCGCTCGCGGACCGCAGCCGTTCGGGCATCGCCGCCGGGGTCACGTCGAGCAGGAGCCGGAACTCGTCCGCCCACGCGGCCGCCTGGTCCGCGTCGGGGATCGCGCCGATGACCGGGCTCTGGGCGATGGCCCTCGTGACGAGCCCTCGGGCGGCGGGCACGCAGAGCAGGGTGAGCACGGCGGTCGCGCCGGCGGACTCGCCGAAGACGATCACGTCGTCGGGGTCGCCGCCGAACGCGGCGATGTTGTCCCGCACCCAGGTGAGCGCGGCGACCTGGTCGCGGAGCCCGAGGTTGCCGTCGACGGGCGCGGCGGGCGTGCCGAACCGGGAGAGGTCCACCCAGCCGAGCGCGCCGAGGCGGTAGTTGAACGCGACGAAGACGACGTCGCCGTGGGCGACGAGCCGCTCCCCCGCGTACGCGGTGGCGCTCGCGCCGCCGATCCCGAAGCCGCCGCCGTGGATGAACAGCATCACGGGTCGCCGGCCGGCGGATCGCGCGCGGCGGAGCACCGAGATCGTGATCGCGTCCTCGGCCGTCGCGGTGCGGCGGCCGGCGCCGGCGGCCGGCGAGGTGCGCGGCTGCGGCGGCACCGGCCCGTACGCGGTGGCGTCGAGCACTCCGTCCCACGGCTCCACGGGCTGCGGCGCCCGGTAGCGCAGGGGACCGACGGGGGGCGCGATGTACGGGATCCCCCGCCACGCGAGGAGGCCCTGGTGGCGGCGGCCCCGGACGAGCCCGCTCCGCGTGGCGACGACGGTCGCGTCGCCCCGGGTCTCCGTCATGGATCCAGGGATAGCGCATCCGGGTGACGGCGCTGCACAGCGACCGCTCCCCTCGCCGTCCTACGCGGGTCGGACGGTTCGAGCCCGGCGGCGCGCGTACAGGGCGGCGCCGAGGGCGGGGCCCGCGAGCGGTTCGCGGAGCGCGACGCCGTCGCCGAGCGCCGCCTCGAACGCCGCCCGCATCCCCGCGGCCCGGAACACCCCGCCCGAGTACGAGACGGGCACCGTCTCCCCCGGCGCCACGCCGAGCCCCGCGCGCACCGCACCGACGAGCGCGGCGAGCTCCGCGCCCGCCTCGGTCACGATCGCCCGCGCCGCCGTGTCGCCCGCCTCCGCCGCCTCCGTGACGGCGGGCGCGAGCGCTGCGATCCGGTCGCGCTTCGCGCCCCAGGCGTCGACCACGACGCCGATGACGTCGAGGTCGGTCGCCGCGTCGAGCCGCGTCCGGACCGCGGCGTGCAGCGGCCCGCGCGGGAGCCGGCCGTCGCTCATCCGCGAGAAGGCGTTGAGGCCCCGCACCGCGACCCAGTAGGCGGAGCCCTCGTCGCCGAAGACCTCGCTCCAGCCGCCCGCGCGATGCGCGGCGCCGCGCCACTCCCCGTAGGCGATCGAGCCGGTGCCGGCCACGATGTTGATGCCGTCCTCGCCGCCGAGCGAGCCGGCCCAGGCCGCGACCGCGTCGTTGCCGACGTCGTACCGGTCGTGACCGAGCACCCGGCCGGCGATCGCGTCGAGCTCCGGGACGTCGCCGCTCACCTCGCCGTGGCCCGGCAGCGCCACGAAGGCGCGGTCGATCGCCGACCGGTCGATGCGGGCCGTGCGGGTCACCGCAGCGACGCCGTCCTCGAGCACGCGCTCGACCAGATCGATCCCCGCGGCGAAGTAGTAGGTGCTCGGGCCGGTCGCCTCGCCCAGCACCGTGCCGGCGTCGTCGGCGAGCACGAACGCGGTCTTCGTACCGCCGCCGTCGACGCCGAGGTGGACCGCCATCAGGGCAGCGGATGGATCGTCACGCCCCGCACCACCCGGTTCACGGTGCCGCCGGGGAACGGGTCGTCGGTGGTCACGCCGTAGTGCTGGGAGGTGTGCAGCGCGAACAGCTGCGCGAACACGGCGTACGGCAGGGCGAGCAGCGCGTCCGGCACGCCCTCGAGCCCCGGCAGCACGAGCGCCTGGCCGTCCGCCGGCTCGGCGGTCACGGTCAGCACGGCGTCGTCGCCGATCGCGGTCCGCAGCTCCGCCGCGATGTCCAGGTCGTAGGCCCGCGTGTACGGGTCGCCGGAGCAGTAGACGACCGCGAACGTCGTCCCGTCGACGAGCGCCTTCGGCCCGTGCCGGAAGCCGAGCGACGAGTCGTGCACCGCCACGATGCGGCCGGCGGCCGTCTCGAGCAGCTTCAGCGCGGACTCCCTGGCCAGTCCCGTGAGCGCCCCGCTGCCGAGGTAGACGATCCGCCCCGGCTCCCGGACGGCGAGCGCCTCGATCCGCTCCCGCTGCCCGATCACCCGGTCGGCGGCCGCGGCGAGCGGCTCGACGTCGGCCGCGCCGCCGAGGGCGAGCACCGCGGAGAGCAGCATCGAGCTGAAGCTCGAGGTCATGGCGAAGCCCTCGTCGTTCGCCCGCTCGGGCATCTCGAGCACGAACGAGTCGGTCCGGTCCGCATGCGCGCGATGCAGCGCGCCGCTCGGGTCGCAGGTGAGCACGAGGTGGTGCACGTCCGCGAGGAGCCGATCGGCGAGCGCGGTCGCGGCGGTGCTCTCCGGGCTGTCGCCGGAGCGGGCGAAGGAGACGAGGAGGGTCGGCACGTCCTCGGCGAGCAGCTCGACCGGATCCGCGACGAGGTCGGTCGTGGCGATCGCATCCACGCGGCGGCGGAGGTGCCCGGTGAGGAACGGCGCGGCGACCTCGCCGATGAACGCCGACGTGCCGGCACCGGTGAGCAGGATGCGGAGGTCGGGTCGGGCGAGCAACGGGGCGAGGAACGCGTCCAGCTCGGCGCGGCGCTCGGCGAGGCGCGCGGCGGCCTCCCGCCAGACCGACGGCTGCTGGAGGATCTCCCGCTCGGTGGCGGTGCCCGCACCGGCGCGCGGAAGGGTGTCGGTCACGAGGAGGCTCCGTTCGGGAGGGGGCGGCAGGCCGCGGCGTAGGGGCGGAGGGCGTCCCGCACCTTGTCGATCACCAGCTCGCGCGGCTCGGGCGCGAGCTCCCCGCGTCGCACGCGCAGGTACTGGTCCGGCAGCACCTGGCTGATCAGCGGCAGCGGCACGAGGGTGCGCTCGAGGTTCCCGAGCAGGCGCTCCTCGGCGGCAGCGATCTCGGGATCCGGCCAGTAGTACCGCAGCCGGTCGCTGTAGCTGTACCGACGGGCGATGCGCTGCTCGTCGGCCGTGCCCTCGTAGTACCGCTCCCACTGCCCCGGCTCGGCGAGCATCCGCCGCTCGATCACGGCCGGGAGGTCCGCCCGCTCCCCCGCGGGCACGAGCTCGCGCTCGACGACGGAGAGGGCGAGGAGCGCCTCGCGGAGGGCGAAGGTGAGGCCCGGCCCCACCTTGAGCACGGCCCATCCGTCGCGGACCAGCGCGGCGAGGGCCTCGGGCAGCTGGTAGTCGGTGGAGTGGGCCTCGAAGACGAGGTCGGGCTCGTCGTCGAGCACCCGGCGCAGCGCGGTCGTGGCCGCCGGGTCGTAGTCGACGACCCGGCGGGCGTCGAACTCGACGCCGGGCTGCACGACGAGCGCCATCACGCGGGGCCACACGTCCGGGTGGCCGGCCGCCGTGAACGCCGCGTGATGGGCGGCGAGCGTGGCGCGCGCGGCCTCCGGCGGCGTGGGCGCCAGCGTGTCGATCGCATGAGCGGCGCCGCCCGGCACGGGCACCTCCGTGCCGATCACGTAGCGGATGCGGCCCTCGAGCGCCGTGCCGGCCGCCGCGCGCTCGGCGGCGTCGAGCAGCCGGGCCGCCCGCGACGCGACGGTGGCGTCGTCGAGCGGCGCGGCCTCGCCGCCCAGCGGCATGCTGCAGTCGAGGTGGATCTTCGTCGTGCCGGCCTCGACGTAGGCGATCACGAGGTCGACGGCGTTCGCCATCGCCGTGCCCGGGTCGTCCCGCTGCCAGCGGTTCGGCCCGAGGTGGTCGCCGCCGAGCACGAGCCGGTCGGCGGGCAGCCCTTCGCCGGCGGCGATCCCGGCGACGAGGTCGCGGAAGTCGGCCGGCCGCATGCCCGTGTACCCGCCGAACTGGTCGACCTGGTTGCTGGTCGCCTCGACGAGCAGCACCGTGCCGTCGGCGACCGCCTGCCGGGCCGCGGCGGCCAGCACGACGGGGTGCGCGGAGCAGATGGACGGCAGCCCGCCGCCCGCTCCCGCGCGGTGGCGGCGGATCGTCGTCGCGATCGGGTCGGCAGCGATGCTCATGGTGCTCGCGACCATGCTCCGCGGCGGGTCCGCACCCCCGCAACGGGGAGCGTCAAGTGCGAAGGAAAACTGCACGATCCGAGCAGTCAGCGCCCGGCGCTCACGACCTCGACCGCCACGCCTGCGGCGCGCAGCCGCTGGAGCTCGTCCGCGTCGGCCGAGGCGTCGGTGATGACGACGTCGATCTCCCCGCAGTCCGCCATGCGCGCGAGCGTCGTCCTGCCCACCTTCGATCCGTCCGCGACGACGATGACCCGTTGCGCGTGCGCGACCATCGCGTGGTTGGTGCGGGCCTCCACCTCGTCGTGGGTGGTCGCGCCACCGGACGCGCTGATGCCGTCCGTGCCGAGGATCGCCGTGCCGACGTTGACGGCGCTGAAGGTGTTCTCGGCGAGCACGCCGACGGCCTCGAACGAGGTCGATCGGACCATGCCGCCGGTCAGGATGACCTTCGCCGTCGGCCGGGCGGCGAGCTCCATCGCGACCGGCAGCGCGTTCGTGACGATCGTGAGCTGCAGGCGCCGCGACAGCGCGCGGGCGACCTCGGCGGCGGTGGTGCCCCCGGACAGCGCGACCGCGTACGGGCCCGGCGGGATGTGCTCCGCGGCCCGGAGGGCGATGCGGCGCTTCGCGTCCCGCGCCTCGAGGTCGCGGAGGTGCACCGGCACCTCCTCGTGCACCGGCTGGGAGCGGGCGCCGCCGTGCGTGCGCACGAGCAGGCCCTGGTCCTCCATGCTCGCCAGGTCCCGGCGGAGGGTCGCCGCCGAGACGCGCAGCTCGGCCGCGAGATCGGCGAGCGACACGGCGCCGCGCGCGTTCACCGACTTGAGCACGGCGAGCATCCGGTCCGACCGCTTCGCGCTGGTGGCGGGCAGGCGCAGCCCGTTCGTCGTCGTCGGCATCGCCCGTCCCTCCGTGGTCCCGCTCGGTCCCGCCCGTCCGGGGCGGACGGTCCGCTCAGAAGGATTGCGCACTTCGCGCAGGAACGGCAACGGCCGTCGACGGCGGACGGCCGCGCCGGACAGGATCGCCGGTATGCCCTCCGTCGCGTTCATCGGCGCCGGGAGCGTCGAGTTCACCCGCCAGCTCCTCGCCGATCTCCTCCGCTTCCCCGAGCTCCGGGACCTCGATCTGCGCCTGCACGACATCGACGGGGAGCGGCTCGGCGTCGCCGAGGGCACCGCCAGGCAGGTCGCCGAGCGGTTCGGTGCGACGATCACCCCGACCGCCACGCTCGACCGGCGCACCGCGGTCGCCGGCGCGGACTTCGTCGTGAACATGGTGCAGGTGGGCGGCATCGCGGCCACCCGGCTCGACCTCGAGATCCCGGCTCGGTACGGCCTGCTGCAGACCATCGGCGACACGACGGGCGTCGGCGGCGTCTTCCGGGGGCTGCGCACCTTCCCGCTGCTCACCGCGCTGCTCGGCGACATGCGCGAGCTGTGCCCCGACGCGCTCCTGCTGAACTACACGAACCCCATGGCGATGAACGTCTGGTGGGCATCGGTCGTCGCCCCCGAGATCAGGACCGTCGGGCTCTGCCACAGCGTCTACTGGACGGTGCACGACCTCTGCGAGCTGATCGGCGTGCCCCTCGACGGCACGCGGTTCCGCGCCGCGGGCGTGAACCACCAGGCGTGGCTGCTCGACTGGAGCCGCGACGGCGAGTCCCTCTACCCGAGGCTGTGGGACCGCATCGGCGCGGACCCGCAGCTCGAGCGCCGGGTGCGTGTCGAGATGCTGAAGCGCATCGGCTACTTCCCCACGGAGACCAGCGAGCACTCGAGCGAGTACCTGTCGTGGTTCCTCCGCTCGCCCGACCAGGTCGAGCGGTTCCGCATCGAGCCGCTGCAGTACCTCGGGATCAGCGAGCAGAACGTCGCCGAGTTCGAGGACGCCAGGGCCGCCCTCGCGGATGGGCGCCCGCTGACGCTCGAGGAGGGCGCCGCGGAGTACGCGCCGCAGATCATCCACTCGGTCGTCACGGGAACGCCGCGGGAGATCCACGCGAACGTGCCGAACCGCGGCCTCATCGACAACCTGCCGGCCGGCGCCGTGGTCGAGGTGCCGCACCTCGTCGACGGCAGCGGGCTGCAGGCGGTGCCGATGGGGGCCCTGCCGCCGCAGTGCGCCGCGCTGAACATGACCAACATCGCCGTCCAGGAGCTGGCGGTGAAGGCCGCGATGGAGCGCGACCGCGAGGCCGCCTTCCACGCCGTCGCGCTCGACCCGCTCACCGCGTCTGTCCTCTCGCTCCCGCAGATCC
>DASYJR010000170.1:0-25080 GCA_035996305.1 Amnibacterium sp.
TGATGGTGAAGGCCTTCGTGCTGCCGGGGTCGATCTTGGTCTGCCAGTCCGCCCCGAGCAGCTTCTTCATCGCAGGCGTGAGGTCGTAGGCGTACGCGGCGAAGGTCTTGCCCGAGAACGCACCGCTCGCGTTCACGGAGAAGACGTCAGGGCCGGAGTTCGACGAGAGCGCCGGGCGCAGGACCGCGGCGTAGTTGTCGATCGGGACCTTCTTGTAGGTCACCTTGATGTTCGGGTACTGCTTGTTGAACGCGGCGATCTCGCGAGCTGCGAGGTCGTTGTCCGGCGTCCACGACCACCAGTTGATGGCCCCCTTGGTGGCGGAGCCGCCGTTGCTGGGGGCCGCCTGGCTTCCGCAGCCCGTGAGGGCCAACGACACGAGGACTGCTCCGCTGACGGCCGCCGCAACGGCGCGCCTCATTCTTGAAAACGGCATTGTTTTCCCGTCGGTATGTGTGGGCGACGCTCCTACGCCTCGCCTCGGTGCTGTGACGCGGGGGAGCCTACGTCGACAGGCGCAGAGATAGCAATAGCTCCGAAAGAAAGATTTCGCGTGTCGACGCGGCGAGCCCCCCGCACCGTCGGATCGGAGCCTCGTGAGAGACGGATGCTCCCCGCCGACCGGCCCCCGGGTGGGCGGGGTCGCACGACGTCCGAGCCGGTTCGCGGCTCGCTGCCGCGTTGTGATCGGACGCGCGGGGGGCGACTAGCGCGTCGAGGGGTAGGCGACGAAGGCGAACCGCCGGCTGTCCGGTGCCCAGCTGTTGGTGTTCAAGGTGCCCTGCCCCCCGAAGAGCCTCACGACCGTCCTCGGCTCCCCGCCGCCGGCAGGCAGCACGCGCAGCTCGACCGGGAGATCCGCCGGATGGGTGACGGTGCCCGGCTCGTAGCTGATGTAGGCGAAGGACCCGCCGTCCGGCGTCAGGTGGGGGAACCAGTTCACCCGCTCGTCGAACGTGAGCTGTTCGCGGCCGCCGCCGTCTGGCGTCATGCGGAAGATCTGGGCGTGCCCTGGCCGCGTGGCGGCCTCCTCGGAGTTGTAGTAGATCCACGCTCCGTCGGGCGAGAACTCGGGGCCGTCGTAGGTGTTGACGCCCTCCGTCATCTGGTTGTCCGGTCCGCCGACGGCGGGGATGGTCGCGAGGTTGCGACGGGCGCGGGGCTCGTCGCCCTCCGGCTCCACGGAGACGTAGGCGAGCGTCGTCTCATCCGGCGAGACCCCGTGCAGCCAGTAGCTGTAGTGCTGCTCCTCCGGATGCGCGTTGGAGACGCGGCGGGCGTCGCCACCACCCACCGGGACGCAGTAGAGCTGGCCGTCGGCGCTGAAGTAGATCCGCTCGCCGTCGGGCGACAGCACGTGGTCGTTGTTCACCCCGCGGACGGCCCCGACGGGGATCGGCTCGAGCCCCCCGCTGCCGTCCGCCGGGACGCGATAGAGGCTCCCCTGCCCGTTGACGATCAGCCACTCACCGTCGGGCGTCCAGTTCGGCGATTCGATCAGGAGATCGGTCTGCAGAACCAGGCGCTGCGAGCCGTCGCGCGTGTCCGCGACGATCAGCTGCGAGACCTGGCCCACCTGGAGGTCGGTCCGCCCGGGCGACCGCCCGGCCTCGAGTCCCCTCGCGTTCGTCGCTTCGGTCATCGAGCGGCCCCGTCCTCGAACGGCGACCAGGTCGACAGGTGCCTCGCGTCGCGATCGCCACCTGGATGCTAGGACGGGTTAGCCCCACACGCGACAGAAAGTGTGTAGTTTCACTACGCAGTCGGACCTGAGGGCTAGGGACCTCCCGCCCGACTGCACGGGAGCGAGCAGCCGAGGGAGGCCACGTGTTCGACGACGACACGACCATCGTGCGGAAGGCGGCACCCGCCGCATCCGCCCGCAGCGGGCGGGGCGGGCGGGAGGCATGACCGTCTCACGCCGGGACTTCCCGTCCGATTTCGCCTGGGGAACGGCCACCGCCTCGTACCAGAACGAGGGAGCGACCGAGGTCGACGGCCGCGGCACGAGCATCTGGGACGTGTACGCGCGGAGCCACGGCGCGATCAACGACGGTTCGACCGGCGACGTCGCCGACGACCACTACCACCGGTTCCGTGAGGACGTCCGGCTGATGGCGGACCTCGGGCTCAACTCGTACCGCTTCTCGATCGCGTGGCCGCGCATCCAGCCGACGGGTTCGGGGCCGGCGAACCAGGCCGGTCTGGACTTCTACCGACGCCTCGTCGACGAGCTGCGGGCTCATGACATCGCGCCCTTCGCGACCCTCTACCACTGGGACCTCCCGCAGTCGCTCGAGGACGAGGGCGGCTGGTTGCATCGCGACACGGCGAACCGGTTCGCGGACTACGCCGGCCTCGTGAGCGAGGCGCTCGGCAGCGGCGTCGACCGGTGGATCACGCTGAACGAGCCGTGGTGCTCGGCGTTCCTCGGGTATGCGGCCGGAGCGCACGCACCCGGCCGCCGCGTCGGCAAGCGTGCCGGGCGCGCCGCACACCACCTGATGCTCGCCCACGGGCTGGCCGTCCCGGCCATCCGCGCCGCCGACCCGTCCGCATCCGTCGGCATCACCCTGAACCTCACGCCGAGCGTGGCCCGCACGGAGCGGCCCGAGGATCTCGAAGCCGCCCGCCGCATCGACGGCCTCGCCAACCGGCTCTTCCTCGATCCAGTCCTGACCGGCAGCTATCCGGACGACGTCGTCGAGGACCTCGAGCTCGGCGACTGGCTCGCGCCGACGAAGGAGGCCGATCTCGCGGTCATCGCGGCTCCGATCGACTTCGTGGGCATCAACTACTACTTCCGCAACACGGTCGGGGCCGGTGACCACGACACCGAGCCGCACCTCGAGCACCCGACGAGCACACCGGTGCGCTTCTACTCGACGACGGACCGCCGCACTCACATGGGCTGGCCGATCACGCCCGACGGCATCATCGAGGTGATATCGATGGTCCACGACCGCCGGCCGGAGCTGCCGATCGCCATCACCGAGAACGGAGCCGCGTACGACGACCGCGTCGAGGACGGCGCGATCCACGACGAGGACCGCCGGGCGTTCCTCGAGTCCCACATCGACGCGTGCGCCCGGGCGATCGAGCAGGGGCTGCCGCTCGTCGGCTACTTCGTCTGGACCCTCACGGACAACTGGGAGTGGGCGTGGGGCTTCAGCCGCCGCTTCGGCATCGTGCGGGTGGACTACGGATCGCTCGAGCGGACGGTGAAGGACAGCGGCCGCTGGCTCGCGACCTTCCTCGCGGAGGGCGACGGCGCGTGAGCGGAGGTCTCGACCGGCGGGTCGTCAGCTCGGCGATGGTGCCGGACGCCGTCACGACGAAGGGGACGGATCGACCCGGACGAGCGCGGTACGCCCTCGTCGGCAACGGATGGCGTTCCACCGTCTACCTACGGCTCGGCGCTGTGCTGCCGGAGCTCTTCGACGTCGTCGGCGTCGTCACGAGGCGCCCGGAGGCCGGTGAGGCGATCCAGCGGGACTTCGGCGTTCCGACGTACCGGACGATCGAGGAGCTGCTGCAGGAGCAGCACCCGGAGTTCGTGGTGCTCAGCGTCCCGTGGCCGCTCACGCCCGAGCTGACGCGGACCCTCGTGGCCGCCGACATCCCCGTGCTCGCCGAGACGCCACCTGCGCCGGACGTCGCCGGGATGCGCGCCCTCTGGTCGGACGTCGGAACGGCCGACCTCGTGCAGGTCGCCGAGCAGTACCCGCTGATGCCCCTGCACGCCGCGCGGCTGGCCCTCGTCCGGGACGGCGTCATCGGCACGCCGACCTCGGCGCATGTCAGCTCGACGCACCTGTACCACGCGGTGGCCCTGCTGCGGCTGCATCTCGGGCTCGGGATCACGACGGCCACCGTGTCCGCCGTGGAGTGGAGCGCGCCGCTCGTCGACCCGATCACGCCGACCGGCTGGACCCACGACACGACCCCGAAGGAGCTGACCAGCGTGCTCGCCACGGTCAGGTTCGCGGGCGACCGTGTCGGCCTGTACGACTTCACGGACAACCAGTGGTGGAATCCCCTCCGGCCCGACCGCATGACGGTCCGCGGGTCGCACGGTGAGATCCACGACGAATCCGTCGTCCGCATGGCCGATCCCGTGACGCCCGTCATGTCCCGGATCGAGCGTGCGACGACCGGCATCGGCATGAACTACGAGGGCACCGACCTGACGCACCTCTCCTTCGAGGGACGGGTCGTGTTCCGCAACCGTTTCGAGGGCGGGCGGCTCTCCGACGACGAGGTCGGCGTCGCCGAGCTGCTCGCGGCCATGGGCGCATGGACGCGGGGCGACGGTCCGGCGCCGTACCCGCTGGCCCTCGGGCTGCACGACCATCGCCTCGGCCTGGCCGTCGAGGAGGCGGCTCGGACGGGCTCCGCGGTCACCCTCGAGGACGAGCCCTGGATGGAGGACTGAGAAGGATGCCCGCCCGTCTGCTCCCGGTCCATCTCGAGGACACCGCGCAGCCCTCCTTCGTCCGGCAGCTCGACGCCATGCACGGGCTCACGGGAGCGGCGGTCACCTGGCTCGACCCGGTGCGGATCGGCGACGCCCCGGGCGTCGGATGCGACGCCGTCGTCGTGCCCGACATGAGCGGAACGGCCTACCGGTCGCTCGCGGCGTTCCAGGCTCTCGACGTGCCGATCCTGATCGTGACGAGCGAGTTCGGCACCGTGTCGATGTGGGACTGGGAGATCCGGGACTTCCTCCGCCGGCGCGGCGTTCCCACGGTCGCCCCCACGTCGCTCGAGGAGTTCACGGACCTGTGCCGCGCACTCGACGTGAAGCAGCGGCTCGGCTCCTCGGTGATGCTCGCCTACCAGGACGAGCTCGGCGCCGGGAAGCAGCCCGACATCTTCAAGCGGTTCTTCTGGTGGGAGGACGAGTGCGTCGACGTGCTCCGCGAGCAGCTGGGCGTGCGGGTGGAGCGGCGCAGCTACAAGGCGCTGTGGGCGCGGGCCCAGGCGCTCCCGGAGCGCCGCGTGCTCGAGGAGCTCGCCTCCGTCGAGGCCGGCGTGCCGATCGCCTCCGACGTGGCTCGCCGGTCTCGCATGGACGCCCTCCGGCTGAAGCTCGCGCTCGCCGACGAGCTCGATGAGACCGCCGGCGTCATCGCGGCCGGGATCAACTGCCTGAACGAGTCGGGCACCTCGACGACGACGCCGTGTCTCGCCTGGAGCCTCCTCTTCGAGGAGCGGGGCCTCATCTGGGGTTGCGAGGCCGACCTGACCTCGATGATCACGAAGTTCCTCACCTGGGAGTCGCTCCGCACTCCGGTCATGATGACGAACCTCTACCCGTTCCTCATGGGGGACGCCGCCCTGAAGCACGAGCGGATCCCCTACTTCCCCGAGGTCGACGATCCGCAGAACCACATCCTGGCGGCGCACTGCGGCTACTTCGGGATCGTCCCGCGCACCTGGTCGACGTCGTGGGCCGTGCGACCCCGTGTCCTCGAGATCGTGGACGAGAACGCGCACGCGCTCGACGCCCGCTTCCCGGAGGGGGATCTGACGATCGTGAAGATCGACAGCACGGCGACCGAGCTGACGGTCACGCCCGCGCTGCTCACGAACTACGAGCAGTACGAGGACAGCGACTGCCTGAACGGCGCGGTGCTCCGTGTCGAGGACGGCTACCGCTACGTGGAGGCCCTCCCGTCGCACCACGCGGTGCTCGCCGTCGGCGACGTGACCAGACGGCTCCAGCTCGTCGGCGACGTGCTGGGTCTGCACGTCACACGCATCTGAACCGACGCGTGCACAGGGAGGACCGCGGATGAAGGCCATCGTGTACGACCGGCCCGGCTCCTTCGAGCTCCGGACCGTGCCGGACCCCGAGATCCGGGACGACGAGGTCCTGCTCCGTGTGCTCGTGGCCGGGGTGTGCGGCACCGACCTGCACCTGCACGAGGGGGAGTTCGGGCCGACCTATCCGCTCACCCCGGGACATGAGATCGTCGGCGAGGTGCGACGCCGTGGGAACGCGGTCGCCGGGCTCGAGATCGGGGACCGCGTCGTCCTCGACAACACGACCGCCTGCGGTTCCTGCGTCGAGTGCCGCCGCGCGCGTCCCGCGTTCTGCCTGCGGCTCGTCGCCCAGGGGGTCAACGCACCCGGCGGGTTCGCCGAGCTCGTCGTCGCGGCCGCGCATCGCTGCTTCCTCGTGAACGACCTCGAGCCCGACACGGCCGTGTTCGCGGAGCCCACGGCGTGCGTCGTGCACGGCTTGGACGTGCTGCGGCCCGCGGCGGGCGTCGATGTGCTGGTCTTCGGCGCCGGGCCGACCGGTCTGCTGCTGACGCAGCTGCTCGCCGCCACGACGGGCGGCACGGTGACCGTCGCCGCCCCGAGCCCGCACAAGCTCGAGCTCGCCGCCGCGCTCGGCGCCCGTCACGTCGTTCCGATGGACCGGGACGCGCCGTCCCGGGCTGCGGACGCGCTCCGCGCGCTCACCGAGCACGGCTTCGACGTGGTCGTCGACGCGACCGGCGCCGTCGCGGTGCTGGAGCAGGCGATCCCCCTGACGAGGACCGGCGGCACCGTGTTCGTGTACGGGATGACGCCGGAAACGGCGCGATGGCCCGTACCCGCCTACGAGGTCTTCCGGCGGGAGCTGACGATCAAGGGATCGTTCGCCCAGCAGTTCTCGTTCGACCGGGCCCTCGCAGCGCTTCGGCTCGGCACGGTGCGGACCGATCCGCTCATCTCGCACCGGTTCGATCTCGAGCACTACGGCGATGCGCTGGCTGCGGTCGCCGACAGCGCCTGCGTGAAGGCGGTCATCGACCTTCGCTGACGGTCAGAATCGGGCGAGCAGCCGAGCCGGGTTGTCGACGAGCATCGTTCGCAGCGCGGCCTCGCCGATCTCCGCGCGCAGCGCCGGCACGGCCCGGCGCCCGAGGTAGGCCAGTCCGGGCATCCCGCCGTACGCGACGTACCGGGTACGACGAGCGACGTCGCCGCCGAGCAGCACCCGCTCGCCCGCCCCGAGCTCGATCGCCCGGGTCACGCACGCGACGATGACGGAATCGGGCCACTCGCGGTACCTCGCCCAGCCGTCGTATCCGAGATAGGCGCCGGCAGCCGCCAGCTCGGCGTGCAGGACGGGGTCGGGTGCTCGATCGACGTGCGCGAGCACGATCGCGGAGGCCGGCACACCGCCGGCGGCGAGCACCTCGATCACCTCGAATCCGGCGCTGCCGTGCTCGAGATGCACCATGACCGGCGCACCCGTCACGACGTGCGCCGCCGCGACGGCCGCGAGCACCCGATGCTCGAACGGCGTGATCCTCCAGTACCCGATACCGGCTTTCAGAAGGCCGGCGCGGACGGGCCGACCACCGGGGCCGAGAGCCGGAGCCGCCGCCGCGTCATCCGTCTGCCGCATCCCCTCGGCCACGTCCGTGCGGAACGCGTCGGCGAGCTCCCGCTCCGAGCGGCCGAGCAGCGGATGGCCGTCCCCGTAGTGCTCCTCCCGGTGCGCGCCGCTGGACAGCACCACGTGCAGACCCGCGGCGGCCGCGATGCGCGCTGCGGCCTCCGGACGTCGGCCGAGCCCCGTCGGCGTCGCATCGACCATGGCCTCGAACCCGGTCGCTGCGAGGGCAGCGGCCTCCTCCCCGCTCGCCCGCTCATCGTCCAGGTCGTCCTCCGGCAGCAGGGGCGACACCTGGAACAGGTGCTCGTGATAGTCGACGCGGCCGAGCTCGCCGCTGCCGACGTCGCCGAGGGCGGTCCGGACTCGGGACATCACGCGGTCGCCCCGGCGGCCGGCGCCCGCTGCTCGACGGGGACGGCGGCGAGCGCCGTGGCGAAGCGTCGCGCCGTCGCCTCGATCAGGTCCCAGCGCCCGCTGGCCATGGCGGCGGGCGGGCAGAGCTCCGACCCGGCGCCGACGGCCACAGCACCGGCGGCGTACCACTCCCCCAGGTTGTCCGCGGTGACCCCGCCGGTGGGCATGAGCGGTGTGCTCGGGAAGGGGCCGCGCAGCGACCGGAGGTACGCGGGACCGCCGAGCGATGCGGGGAAGAGCTTGACGACCGCGCTGCCCAGGCGACGGGCCGCCATCACCTCGGTCGGGGTGAGCGCGCCGAGCAGCATCGCGGCCCCGGTCGCTCGCATGGCTGCGGCGACCGGCTCGTCGAGCCCGGGGCTCACGAGGAACACCGCACCGGCGCGCACCGCTTCGACGGCGTGCTCGGGGGTCAGCACGGTGCCTGCACCGAGGTACACCAGGTCGCCGTACCGCTCGGCGATGCGGGCGATCGCGCCGGCCGCATCGGGTGTGCTGTAGGTGATCTCGATTCCGGTGATCCCGCCGCGGACGAGGGCGTCGGTCGCCGACACCGCGGCGTCCGCGGTCGGTGCACGGAGCACTGCGACGACCCCGGCGGCGCGGAGGCCGGCGGGAACCGGCGGCACGGCCACCGTCATCGTCGTTCGGTCTCGGCGAGCGCGACGACGAGACGGTGGGCGGCTTCGGCGACCGCCCGGCGGATGCTGGCGTCCGTGTACCCGCCGAGATGCGGCGTCGCGAGCACGTGGGGGTGCCCGAGCAGCCGGGACGGCGCCGGGGGCTCCGTGTCGAACACGTCGACCGCGTAGGCCGAGAGATGCCCGGATTCGAGGGCGGCGAGCACGGCGTCGTCGTCGACGAGGGCGGCGCGGGCCGTGTTGACCAGGACGGCCCGGTCGCGCAGCCGCGCGATCGCGTCGACCGTGATCAGCGGCCCGTCGTGCAGCGCGGGGACGTGGAGGGTCAGGACGTCCGCGGCGTCGAGCACCCCCTCGAGGGAGGTGGTCTCGAACTCCGCGCTCGTGACGAAGGGGTCGTGGCCCACCACCCGGGCGCCCAGGGCGGTGAACCCGCGCGCGACCCGCCTGCCGATCTCGCCCAGCCCGACGACGCCGATCGTCGTGTCGCCGAGTTCACGGCCCGCTGCCCGCTCCCAGACCCCTGAGCGCAGCGCATCGGCCGACCACGGGATGCCGCGCAGCGCGGCGAGCACGAGTGCGAACGTCAGCTCGGCCACGCCCTGGGCGTTGGCCCCGGCGGCGCGTTCGACCACGACGCCGCGCGCCGCGGCCGCACCGAGGTCGATGTTGTCCAGGCCGGTGCCGTTCCGGCTGATCGCCCGCAGCCGGGGCGCCGCGTCGAGCACCCGCGCGGTGACGGGTTCGACGCCGGCGAGCCACCCGACGCACGGCGGCAGGAGGGCGAGCAGGTCCTGCTCCGACGGCATCGTGCCGGTGCCTGCGGCCACGAGCCGGTACCCGGCCGCCCGCAGCGGCTGGAGCTCGGCGACCTCATCGAGAGGACGCGCGGTCACGGAGCGGGGCGAGACGAGCACCTGGGGCGTCTCCATCGAGCTCCTCCCGACGCGGGGTCGACGCGCTGCGGCCGAACGTGTAGGAATACTACATATCCGACCGGTCGCGGCCAACCGTCGCCAGGTCCGGACATCCGAAGGAGCACCCATGCAGGACCGATTCGCCGACCGTCGCATCGCCGTGGTCGGTGCCGCGGGCGGGATCGGCAGCGCGATCTGCGCGCTGCTGCTGGAGGAGGGCGCGACCGTGTACGGGCTCGATCGCCAGGGGATCGACTCCATGCCGGAGGGGGTCACCGGGATCGCGATGGACCTCACCGACGAGGCCTCCGTCGCCGCGGTCGTGGAGCGCCTCTACCGGAGCGACCCGTCACCGGTGTCGCTCGTCAACTCCGCCGGCATCGTCGAGAACGACGTCGCCGCCGAGGCGATGCCGATGGACCTCTTCGACCGGGTGATGGCGGTCAACCTCCGCGGGGTGTACCTGACCTGCCGGGACTTCGGCGCCGCGCTCCTCGAACACGGCGGCGGGGCGATCGTCAACATCGCATCGATGTCGGGCAACGCGGTCGTGAACGTCCCCCAGCGCCAGAGCGTCTACAACTCGAGCAAGGCCGCGGTCACCGCCCTGACGCGCTCACTCGCGGTCGAGTGGGGCGCCCGAGGCGTCCGGGTGAACGCGGTCTCGCCCGGCTACGTGGACACACCCCTCAACGCGCTGAAGACGACGATGCACGGCGAGTGGCTCGGGCGGACCCCGCTCGGCCGGTTCGGGCGCGTCGAGGAGGTCGCCGCGGCCGTCGCGTACCTGCTGAGCGACGAGGCCGCGTTCTGCCAGGGCACCGAGCTGCTGCTCGACGGCGGCTACTCGCTCGTCTGACCATGACACGCGACGGCGCGGTGATCCTCGCGCACGACCTCGGCACGACGGGCGACAAGGCGACCCTCACGTCGGCGGACGGCGCCCTCCTCGCCGCCGCGTCGGTCCCCTACCCGGCGCACTTCGGCGCAGGCGGCAAGGCCGAGCAGTCCGCCGAGGACTGGTGGCGTGCGGTCTGCCACGCCACGCGACTGCTGCTGTCCGAACGGCCCGGCATCGAGCGCGACATCGCCGCGGTGAGCTTCTCCGGTCAGATGATGGGCGCGGTGCTGCTCGACGATGCCGGCGCACCGGTGCGGCCGGCCATCATCTGGGCGGATACGCGGGCGGTCGACGAAGCCCGACTGCTCGTCGACCGGTTCGGGATGCGGGAGGCGTACCGCGTCACCGGCCACCGCTTCAACGCGACGTACTCGCTGCCGAAGGTCATGTGGGTCCGCGCGCACGAGCCGGACGTCTTCGCACGGACGCGTCACATCGTGCTCGCGAAGGACTTCGTCGTGCATCGGCTCACGGGCCGGTTCGCGACCGACCCGTCGGACGCCAGCAGCACCAACGCCTTCGACCAGGCCGCGGGCGACTGGTCGGACGCGATCCTCGACGCCGCCGACGTCCCGCGCGCCCTCTTCCCCGAGGTCCTGCCGTCCACGAGCGTCATCGGCGGCGTGACGCGCGAGGCCGCCGACGCATGCGGGCTGCTCGCCGGCACGCCGGTCGTGCTGGGCGGTGGCGACGGGCCGATGGCCGCGCTCGGCGCAGGGATCGTCGGGCCCGACTCGGGCGCGTACGCGTATCTCGGTTCGTCGTCCTGGGTCTCGCTCGCCGCGACGGCCCCCCTCCACGACGACGCGATGCGAACGATGACGTTCAACCACGTCGTACCGGGCATGTTCGTCCCGACCGCCACCATGCAGGCGGGCGGCGCCTCCCTGCAGTGGATCACGGAGGTGCTCGTCCCGTCCGGGGATCGACGGTACGAGTCGCTGCTCGACGAGGCGGCCGACGTCGAGGCGAGCGCCGAGGATCTCTACTTCCTCCCCCACCTGCTCGGGGAGCGCTCCCCCTACTGGAACCCGGCGGCGCGGGCCGCGTTCGTCGGACTCGCGCGCCACCACACACGAGCCCACCTCGTGCGCGCCGTCCTCGAGGGAGTCGCCTTCAACCTGCGGACGGGCCTGCAGGCGTTCGCCGAGAACGGCTCGCCCGCGACACGGATCGACGCCATCGGTGGGGCGGCGCATTCCGACCTGCTGCTGCGACTCTTCGCGGACACGTGGGGGGTGCCCGTGACCCGGCGCAGCCTCGTGGACGAGGCGACCTCGCTCGGGGCGGCCGTCGTCGGGGGCGTCGGGGTCGGCGTGTTCGACGACTTCGCGATCGGCGCGAGGCTCTCCGAGCGGTCACGGCCCGTGGATCCCGATCCCGCCCGGCACGGCGCCTACGCCCTCGCGCACGAGCGCTTCCTCGACGCCTACGCCCGACTCGAGCCCTGGTTCGATGCTTCGACCTCGAGCATCTCGGAGTAGTGCTCCACCTCGAAAGGATCCGGCATGGCCGCCACCGACGGACGTCCCGCATCGCCGGCGACGCTGCTCCTCGAGCCCGACCAGGGCAGGATGAGGGGCTCGACCGAGCGATACGAGAAGCGGATGGCCGACCTCGAGGGGCTCTACCGCGACGGGGAGGCGTTCGAGGCCCTGCTGCGAAGCGGGGGCGAGGACGCCCTCGCCTACTGGGTCGAGACCAGCGTCGTGGAGCACGGGCCCGGCGCGTTGAGCATCGGCATCAGCACACTGCTGCCCGGGCGCGTGGGCGACGAGTTCGCCATGACCCGCGGCCACATCCACGCCGATCCCGTGCACGCCGAGCTCTACTACGGCCTGGCGGGGCGAGGCGTGATGCTGCTGGAGACGACGACCGGCGAGACGCGGGCGCTCGAGATCCGGCCCGGCGTCGCCGTCCATGTGCCCGGGCACTGGATCCATCGAAGCGTGAACACCGGCGACGAACCCCTCAGCACCCTGTTCTGCTACGCGTCCGACGCGGGTCAGGATTACTCGGTGATCGGAGACGCGGGCGGCATGCGGCGCCTCGTCGTCGCGACGAGCGACGGCTGGGGGCTGCGGGACAACCCGGACCATGCCGGCTACCGGGGCGGCGGGACGAGCCGATGATCCTTCCGAGCGTCGGCCCGGAGGACCTCGCGCCCGCGACCCGGCCCACGCTCTACTTCGTCGGCGTGACGACCGGCGGGTCGTCCATCCAGGCCGTCTTCCCCCGCTGGGCGGCCGAGCTCGGACTCGGCGACGCCGTGCTGCAGGGGGTCGACCTGCCGGTCCACGCGCCGGCCGAGGACTACCGCGCCGTCGTCCGCTTCCTGGCCGACGATCCGCTGAGCCTGGGTGCGCTCGTGACGACGCACAAGATCGACCTCTTCCGCGCCGCCGCCGACCTGTTCGACGAGATCGACCCGCTCGCCCACCTCATGAACGAGACGAGCTGCATCTCGAAGTCCGCCGGCCGGCTGGTCTGCCATGCGAAGGATCCGATCTCGAGCGGGCTCGCCCTGGACGCGTTCCTGCCCGACGGGGTGTGGCGCGGATCCGACGCGGACGCCGTCCTGCTGGGTGCGGGGGGCTCGAGCATCGCGATCGCGTGGTATCTGAGCCGTCCCGCTCGCGGGGACGACCGTCCGCGCCGGATCGTCGTCACGAACCGCTCGCCCGCCCGGCTCACGGCGCTGCGCCGGATGCTCGACGACTTCGACACCGACGTCCGATTCGACCTCGTGCACGCGCCGGCACCCGCGGACAACGACCGGGTCGTCGATGCCGCGCCGCCCGGTTCCCTGGTCGTCAACGCCACCGGTCTCGGCAAGGACGCGCCCGGGTCACCGCTCACCGACGAGGCTCGATTCCCGAAGGGCGGATACGCCTGGGATCTCAACTATCGGGGCCGTCTGGTCTTCCTCGATCAGTCCCGCGCCCAGGAGTCCGCGGTCGATCTCACCGTCGAGGACGGCTGGACGTACTTCCTCCACGGCTGGACCCAGGTCATCGCCGAGGTGTTCCACATCGCGATCCCCGCACGAGGCCCGTCCTTCGACCGCTTGTCCGATCTGGCGAGGAGCACGCGGTGACGCTGCCGTCGCACCCCGGCCAGGTCGACACGCTGCTCGCCGCGGTCGCCGCGCGCATGGCGGAGCTCCGGCCCTCCGAGCAGAAGGTCGCCGCCCTCGTGCTCGACGATCCGATCGGAGCCCTCGATCACAACATGGCGGGCCTCGCGGACGCGGCGGGCGTGAGCGAGCCCACCGTCATGCGGTTCTGCAGCGCGATCGGATTCGACGGCTTCCGGTCGTTCAAGATCGCGCTGGCGCAGGCGGTCGCCGTCGGGCTGCCGATCGCGCACTCGGGGCTCGATCGGGACGACTCCCCTGCGCAGCTCGGCGAGAAGATCTTCAACCACTCGATCGCCAGCCTCGACCGGGCGAGGCGCAGGCTGGATCCGGCGGCCCTCGACCGGGCGGTCGACCTGCTCGCCGACGCGAGCTCCCTCGTCTTCGTCGGCTTCGGGGCGAGCGGCATCATCGCGCAGGACGCTCAGCAGAAGTTCCCCCTCTTCGGCGTCCCGTGCGATGCGCCGGCGGACTTCCATCAGCAGTTCATCGCGGTCTCGATGAGCACGCCGCGGACCGTGACGGTCGCCATCTCGCACACCGGGCACACCGCGGAGACGGTTCGGATCGCGGCCGCCGCCCGCGAAGCCGGCGGGCGGGTCGTCACCATCACGGGCGACGACGGACCGCTGTCGTCCTATGCCGACGTCGACATCCGCCTCAGCACCTTCGAGGACACGGACATGTTCACCCCGACGGTCAGCCGCCTGGCCGGACTCGTGGTCGTGGACGTGCTCGCGACAGCGGTGGCGCTGCGGAGCTCGGAGGCCCACCTGCGCCGGGTGCGCGCCATGAAGGACGCGCTGGCGCGGATGCGTGACGTCGAACAGCCCCCTGGCGAGGGACTCGCCTGACGGGATCCGCCTAGTCGGTGCCGGCCGCCGACGTCAGGCGGGCACGAAGGGCCTCGACGACGAGGTCGTGCTCGACGAAGTCGTTCACCCCGGTCGCGCCGACGACCCCGACCTGCGTCGCGCCGATCCGGATCGGCACCGCTCCGCCGGCGAAGGCGTACGCGATCGTGTCGACGCCGACCTCCGGGCCCGGCGCCGCACCGAGGCCCGACCACCTCGCGGCCGCGAGGAACGAGCTCGCGTCGTAGCGGCGCACGACGGCCGCCTTCCGCGTGAGCCACACGTCGTTGTCGGCGGAGGTGCCCGGCAGGGCGAAGGAGAACACCGTCTGACCACCGATCCAGAGCGCTCCCGCGATCGACAGGCCACGCTCGCTCGCCGCGCGGAGCAGGTACTGCCCGACCGCGATACCGTCGGCGTGCTCGAACCGATCGAACCGCAGCTCGCGGTCCTCGGCCTCGAGCTGCGCGTAGAACGCGTCGGTGATCTCCAGCTTGCCGAGCGGCAGGATCCGTGACATGCGGTCAGCGTAGTGGTCGCCCGAAAAGGGCGGTCGAGACCGTGCGCGCGATTCGAATGGTGCAAGGAATTGCTCGCCGGAACGAGGGATATTCACCGTCGAATTCCCATCCCAAGACCGGGGAATCGTTTCCGCCGAACGCACCGAATCGGCGAATCGCCCGCGCTCGCGCCCCATGTAGACTTCCGCAGAAAGTCGAGGATATGCATGAGTACCGAGCCGCCGGCGCCGCAAAGCCTCCGCGGCCGATCGTTCGCGGAGACGAGCAGCGCCGTCCTCGACCTCATCCGGTCGAGTGGCGAGATCACCCGGGTGGAGCTGTCCCGACGGGCGGCACTCACGGAAGCCACCATCTCGAAGGTCGTGAAGGACCTGCTCGCGAAGGGCGTCATCGTCGAATCGGGGCGCACCGAGTCGACGGGCGGCAAGCCCGCCACCCTGCTCCGGCTCGACACCTCGACGCTGTGGGCGGTGGGCGTCGTGCTCGACCTCACCCACATCGTGGTGGTGCTCTGCGCGATCGACGGGTCGCGGGTGAGCTCGATCGAGATCTGGCCGGCCCCGGCCGACGACCCGGACGAGGTCCTTCGGCGCGTGGCTGCGGCGATCCTCGAGCTCCTCGACGGACGCACGACCGCGCCGGGCAGGGCCATCGGCATCGGTGTCGCACTGGCGGGGCGCCGGGGGTACCAGGATCCCGAGGCCGTCGTCTCCGACTGGACCGAGCGCACGCCGGTCGACAGCCGCCTGGAGGAGCTCACCGGCATCGAGGTGCTGCTCGAGAACGACGCGAACTGCGCCGCGCTCAACGAGTTCTGGTCGGGCGGCATCGCCGCCGGCCACGACTTCGCGGTCGTCTACGCGGCCGACGGGATCGGCGCCGGCATCGTGATCGACGGGGACGTCTACCGGGGCCGGTCCGCGCATGCGGGTGAGATCGGCCACGTCTATGTGGATCGTGGACAGACACCGTGCTGGTGCGGGCGACAGGGCTGCCTCGAGGTGACCGGCACGCCGCAGGCGGTTGCACGACGCGTGAGCCGCATGCCCGACCTGATGGCGGAGCTCCGGCTCACAGGGGACGCCTCTCCCCGATCGATCTACGCGGCCGTGGCGGCGAGCGCCGCAGCGGGACGGCCCGCCGCCCTCGCCGTGATCCAGGAAGCGGCGGAGTACCTGGCGACCGCGGTGGTCGGTATGGCCAACACGCTCGACCTCGACCTCGTGTTCCTCGCCGGCCCCGGCTTCGCCGACGCCGGTGAGATCTTCCTCGGCGCGGTCCGGGCAGCGCTCGACACCTCCTACGTGCACACCCTGCATCCGGTCGAGGTGCAGCTGCGGTCGGTCGATCCGAACGCCGCCGCCGTGGGAGCGGCGTCGCTCGTCCTGCACCGCCGGCTGACGCCGCACCACACGGCGTGACGGCGCGGCACCTCCCGCGCGCTCTTGCTTTCTTACCCACCTGTTGCTAACGGCGGGAGCCCGCAATAGGCTCGCCACGACGGAGCAGGTCGCCGGAGCACACGCGGAAGAGAACCAACGATGTCTTCTCGGAGCGCACCGACGCGGGCGCGACCAGTGTCACGGCGCCGGCGGCCCGCTCCTCCTCCGCGACCGCGCACGGCCGTCGCTGCTTGACCGCTCCTCCATCGAACAGGACCACATCCATGCCCTATCGCGAGCTCGCGCCCGGACAGTCCGCGCGCATCCACGTCCATGACGCCGCCACCGGGGAGGACGTCGTCGTCCACGAGGCCACCGACGTCCTCTTCGAGGCGCCGAACTGGTCGGTCGACGGGGAGGCACTGCTCATCAACGGGCGCGGCCTCGTCTGGTCGCTCGCGCCCGAAACGGGCGCGACACCGCAGCGGATCGAGTTCCAGGGTCTGCCCGAGGTGAACAACGACCATGTGCTCGATCCGAGTGGCGACGCCATCTACCTGTCGGCCATGGACGGGCACATCTACCACGGGGCGCTCGCGGGTGGCTCCGTTCGGAAGGTCACCTCGGACGAGGGTGTCTGGCACTTCCTCCACGGGGTGTCCCCGGACGGCGAACGGCTCGCGTACGTGCGGATCACGACGTTCGACCAGCCCGGACTGCTGACCATCATGCCGGCGGCCGGCGGCGAGAGCTCCGTCGTCGACACGGGCGCGGGTCACATCGACGGCCCCGAGTGGTCCCCCGACGGCCGCTGGATCTACTTCAACTCCGAGCACTGGGCCTCCGAACCCGGGCACGCGCAGATCGCCCGCATCCCCGACGGCGGGGGCGAGGTGGAGCGGCTCGTGTCGAGCGGCACCGTGGACTGGTTCCCGCACCTCGCGCCGGACGGGCGCACCGCCGTCTACCTCGAGTTCCCGCCGGGAACGCTCGGCCACCCGGCGGACCGCGAGGTCACGCTCGTCGTCGTCCGCACGGACGACTGGGCCACGCCGGTGGAGAGGATCCCGCTCCCCGGCGGCCAGGGCACGATCAACGTGAACAGCTGGGCGCCCGATTCGCGCCGGTTCGCCTACGTCTCCTACCCCACGGCCGCGTCATGACGGCGGTCCCGACCACATCGAGCGCGCACTGGATCCGCCCGCTCGGGGCGACCGGGCTGCAGGTGTCCGCGATCGCGGCCGGTGGCGGGCCGATCGGGGGGATGCCGGAGCTGTTCGGATACGACGTGCCGGAGCGGCAGGGCATCGACCTCGTCCGCGACATCCTCGGCAGCGCCATCCGCGTGATCGACACCGCCAACGGCTACTCCGCCGGGAAGAGCGAGCAGCGCATCGGCATGGCCCTGCGTGAGGTCGGCGGCGCGCCCGCCGACTTCCTCATCGCCACCAAGGTCGACGCGAAGGATGGCGACTACTCGGGCGAGCGCGTGCGCCGCTCGATCCTGGAGAGCCAGGACCGCCTCGGCCTGGAGGTGCTGCCGCTCGTCCAGCTGCACGATCCGGAGTTCCATCCCAACGCCGGGTTCGAGCGGCCCGGCGGCGCCGTGGAGGCGCTGGTCGCACTGCGTGACGAGGGCGTGATCGGCCACCTCGGCGTCGCAGGGGGCCACGTGCCGACGATGCACCGGATGCTCGACACCGGTGCGTTCGAGGTGGTGCTGACCCACTCGCGGCTCACGCTCCTCGACCGGACCGCCGACGAGCTCGTCGACCGGGCCGTCGAGGCGGGCCTCGGCGTCATGAACGCCGCGGTGCTCGGCGGCGGCCTGCTGGCGTCCCGCACGGCGAAGCCGCTGTACGGCTTCCGTGCCGCTCGGCCTGAGATCCTCGACGCCGCTCGCGCCCTGCACGACCTCGCGGACGAGCTCGACGTGTCCCTCCCCGACGCCGCGGTGCAGCACTCGCTCCGCGACGGGCGGATCGCGACGACCGTCGTCGGATTCTCCAAGCCCGAGCGGTTGTCCCGGCTGCTCGACAGCCTCGACCACCCGATCCCCGAGGAGTTCTGGACCAGGGCCGAGGCCCTGCTCCCCGCGCCTGGCCTCTGGCTCGACGCGGCCTGACCTGCCCGACCCGAGAACGGAGACCGCCGCCGTGCACGCCCTCCCCCCAGTCGATGTCACGCCGCTCCGCGGCGGCCCGACGCTCCGCTGGGGCGTGATCGGGCCCGGTGGCATCGCCGGCGACTGGGTCGACACGGTCCTCCGCAACACCGACCAGCGGGTCGTGGCCGTCGGCTCGAGGTCGCTCGAACGGGCGGAGCGGTTCGCTTCCGCGCACGGCGTCGAGCGGGCGGTCGGTTCGCCGGAGGCGCTCGTCGCCGATCCCGAGGTCGACGCCGTGTACGTCGCGACGCCGCACAGCGAGCACCGCCGCCTGGGCGTGCTGGCCGCTGAAGCGGGCAAGCACGTGCTCATCGAGAAGCCGATCGGTCTGACGGCGGACGACGCCGTCGCCGTCCGCGACGCGGCACGCGACGCGGGCGTTCTGGCGGCCGAGGCGATGTGGACGCGATACCTGCCGGGCTTCTCCGTCGTGGCGCAACTGCTGCGGAACGGCGACATCGGCGAGGTCCGTCTCGCGACCGCCGACATCGGCTGGAACGTGCCGCGAGCCGCGGCGCCGCGGCTCTGGGACCCGGCGGTGGGCGGCGGCGCGCTCCTCGACATGGGCGTGTACGCCTTCTGGTTCGCCCATTTCGCCATCGGCGCCGCGCACCGGATCGAGGCGGTCGGCAGCTTCGCCGCTGAGGGCGTCGACGACCAGCTCGCCGCGGTCCTCTCCGGGGCCGGCCGACGAATGGCCGCGGTCACCGTGTCCATGACCGCCACGAACACCGGCCTCGGCTCGATCGTGGGCGACGCCGGCACGATCCGCTTCCTCGACCCGTTGGTGTTCCCGGCGAGGTTCGCGGTTCGGACCGGATCGGACGAGCAGGTGTGGGAGGACCGCTCCGGCCTCGCGCTGCGCGAGGGTCTCGCCTGGCAGTCCACCGCGATCGCCCAGGCCGTCGCCGACGGCCTGACCGACTCCCCCGTCCATCCGATCGAGAACGCGATCGAGGTCATGCGGATGCTCGACTCGGTGCGCGACCTGATCACACCCCGGAACGGGGCGTAGCGGATGCGCCCGCATCCCTGCGGCTTCGAGAACCGATACGCGGGCCGGCTCTGACCGGTCACGAGAAGGAGGTACGCACCATGCTGCAGTTCGACGAGGCGCCCTTGCGGATCCTGTACATCGGCGGCACCGGCACCATCAGCGCGTCCTGCGTGCGGGCGTCCGTGGCGGCCGGCATGCGGGTCGACGTGCTGAACCGAGGGCGGAACGGCGCGGAGCGCACCCTGCCCGACGGGGTCGGGTCGATCACGGCCGACGTGTCCGACCCCGCCTCGCTCGAGCGGGCGCTCGCGGGGCGCGGCTACGACGCGGTCGTGAACTTCCTCTCCTACGACGCCGACGACGCCGGCCGGATGGTGGAGCTCTTCGGCCACCGCACCGAGCAGTACGTGCACATCAGCTCCGGCTCCATCTACGCGAAGCCCGTGCTGCAGGTGCCGATCACGGAGTCCACACCGGTGGCGCCGAACGCGGCCCTCGAGTACGCGCAAGCGAAGCTGCGGGCCGAGGAGGCCCTGCTCGCCGCGCACCGCGCGACCGGCTTCCCCGTGACGATCGTGCGCCCCTCGCACACCTACGACGACGCGAACCCGCCGCTGCCGGGCGGCTGGACCGTCGTCGAGCGGATGCTCGCCGGCAAGGAGATCCCGGTCCACGGCGACGGCACGTCGCTCTGGACGCTCACCCACGCCGAGGACTTCGCGCAGGGCCTCGTCGGACTGCTCGGCAACCCGCGCACCATCGGCGAGGTGTTCAACATCACCGGCCCCGACGTCTACACCTGGGACCAGATCTACTCGATCGTCGCGCGGGCGTTCGGCACCGAGGCGAAGCTCGTGCACGTCGCGTCCGAGATGTTCCCCCTCGTCGCCCCCGACTGGTTCTGGTCGGGCGAGATGGTCGGCGACATCGGCCACAGCGCCGTGTTCGACACGGCGAAGCTCCGCGCCTTCGTGCCGGGCTACGCGCCTCGCCTCACGTTCCACCGGGCAGCCGTCCGCATGGCCGCGTGGCGAACGGCGCATCCGGCGTCGACGGTCGGCGACGCCGCCACCGACCTCGTGCTCGACCGGCTGGTGACGGCGTATCACGCGGCGGCGGAGGTGTTCGCGGCCCACGCACCGCAGCCGGTGGCATCGTGAGCACCGTGCTCCCCTCCACGCCGCTCGGATCGACCGGGCTGTCCGTCACCGCGCTCTGCATCGGCACGAGCCCGCTGGCCAGCATGGCCGATCTGTACGGCTACGCGGTGGGCGAGGAACGCGCCGTCGCCACCGTGCAGGCCGTCTTCGACAGCCCGGTGCGCTTCCTCGACACCTCGAACGGCTACGGCGAGGACGGCAGTGCGGAGCGCCGCATCGGCACCGCGATCCGGCGCGCCGGCGGCCTGCCACCCGGGCTGGTGCTCGCCACGAAGGTGGACCCGGATCCGGTCACCGGCGACTTCTCCGGAGACCGCGTGCGGGCCTCGCTCGAGGAGAGCCTCGAGCGGCTCGGCCTCGACCGCGTCGACCTGCTGCACCTCCACGACCCGGAGCGCATCCCGTTCGAGGAGGGCGTGGCGAAGGGCGGCCCCGTCGACACGCTGATCGCGCTGCGCGACGAGGGACTCGCGGGCTCCCTCGGCGTCGCCGGGGGCCCGGTCGGGCTGCTGCAGTCGTACCTCGACACGGGCGCCTTCGACGTCGTGCTGACCCACAACCGGTACACGCTGCTCGACCGCTCGGCCGAGACCCTCTTCCGGCGAGCGCACGACGCCGGCCTCGGCGTGCTGAACGCCGCGCCGTACGGCGGCGGCATGCTCGCCAGAGGTCCTGCTGTGCAGCCGAAGTACGCGTACGGGGAGCGCGACGACCGCATCGCCGCGGCGGCCAGGGCGATGCAGGCGGCCTGCGACGAGGCCCGCGTGCCCCTCGCGGCGGCGGCGCTGCAGTTCTCGACCCGCGCCGGGTTCGTCGACTCGACGGTCGTCGGCGTCTCCGCACCCGAGCGGGTCGCGGAGACGATCGCGCTCGCCGAGATCGCCGTGCCCGACGGGCTGTGGGACGAGCTCGAGCGGCTGGTGCCGCCCCGTGCGACGTGGCTGGACGGCTGAGACGTCAGGACCAGGGGCGCTCGAAGCCCGCCGCAGCGTAGATCGCGTCGATCGCGGCCATGTTGGCGACCGCGTCGCCGCCCTCGGTCGGCAGCGCCGTCCCGGCGTCGAGGGCGGCCAGCACGGCCTCCAGCTGGTGGTCGTAGGTCTGCCGCCCCGCCACCGTCGAGACGTAGGGCACGCCGTCGAGGGTCAGCCGCACGGAGTGCCCGGCGGAGGGGAAGACGAGGTTCTCGACCTGCAGCTCGCCCCGCTCGCCCCGGATCACGATCGCGGAGCGCAGGGCGACGCCTTCGACCATGCTGCAGTGCAGCGACACCGGGGCCGCGTCGGGCCCCACGGTGAGCTCGGCACGCATCGCGAGGTCGGCGCCGGACGGGTTGCGGTCCGCCTCCGCGCGCACGACCGCCGGCTCACCGAACAGCGAGCGGACCCAGTGCACGGGGTAGCAGCCGAGGTCCATGAGCGCGCCGCCGCCCAGGGCCGGCTCATGGCGGATCGTGTTCGCCGCGTACGGGTTCGAGCCGTCGAAGACCGCCTCCACCGACCGGACCCGGCCCAGCACGCCGTCGGCGACGAGGGCCCGCACCGACTCCTGGAGCGGGTGGTAGAAGTCGTGGAACGCCTCGATCGCACGCCGGCCGGTCTCCTGCGTCACCGAGACGACGCGACAGGCCTCGGCGGCCGTCATGGTGAAGGGCTTCTCGCAGAGCACGTCCTTGCCCGCCCGCATCGCCGCGATCGTCCACTCGGCGTGCATCGACGGCGGCAGCGCGTTGTAGACGAGGTCGATCGACGGGTCCGCGAGCAGCTCCGCGTACGAGTCGTAGGCGGTGGCGATGCCGTGCCGGTCCGCGTACTCGCGCGCGGCGGACCGGGACGCGACCGCACCCACCACCACGTCGTCGCGGCGCCGCACCGGCGTCAGCACCGCCGCCGGGGCGATGCCCGCCGCCCCCAGCACACCGAGAACCCGCATGACGCCTCCTCCTGCCAGACCTTTCCGAAACGGAGCGTAGTGATGATCGAGAGTCGCCAGCCGTGAGCGCCGACGGATCCGGGTTCGCCGTCTACCCCTCGCTGCGCGGGCGCGCCGCGTTCGTCAGCGGCGGCGCGTCCGGGCTCGGTGAGGCGTTCGTCCGCCGCCTCGCGGAGCAGGGTGTCGCTGTCGGCTTCGTCGACCTCGACGAGGAGCGGGGGGCGGCCGTGGCCCGCGAGCTCGCGGAGCAGGGGCTGTCGGCGCGCTTCCTGCCCTGCGACGTGCGCGACGTGCCCGGGCTCCGCGCCGCGATCGAGCGGGTCGCGCACGAGCTCGGCCCGATCCGCGTCCTCGTGAACAACGCCGCGAACGACCAGCGGGACCGGGTGATGGAGCTGGACGAGCGCACGTGGGACGACCGGCTCGCGGTGAACGTGCGGCACCACTTCTTCGCGGCGCAGGCCGTGGCCCCGATGATGCGCGACGCGGGCGGTGGCTCCATCATCAACCTCGGTTCCATCAGCGCCCACATCGATCTGATGGACCTGCCCGGGTACATCACGGCGAAGGCGGGCGTCGAGGGGTTGACCCGCACGCTCGCCCGCGAGCTCGGCCCGTGGGCGATCCGCGTGAACTGCATCATCCCGGGCTGGATCATGACGGAGAAGCAGTTGACGCACTGGGTGACGCCGGAGGCCGAGGCGGCGATCGAGCGGAACCAGTGCCTGCCGCAGAAGCTCGTCCCGGACGACGTGGCGCGGATGCTGCTGTGGCTCGCTGCGGACGACTCGCGCGGCTGCACCGCCCAGAACTGGGTGGTCGACGGGGGCTGGATGTAGCGAGGACCGTCCGGCTGTCGCTCAGCACCCTCTGCGGCTCTCCTGCATCCGCCCTGCGAATGCGCCCGGCGAGCCCGCTGCGGCCCTAGCCTGGCGGTGTCGTCCCAGACCCTGACGGCGGTCCATCACCGAACCGGAGGGGCACCCGTGGACCCGTACGCCGTATCGCTCGAGCCGACTCGTGTGCGGAGCGTCTCTCCCCGGAGGCATCCTGCGGGGGACGCACGGGACGACCACGTCAAGGAGTTCGGGGTCCTGCTCGCGCAGGTGCGGGCGGCAGGCCTGCTGGAACGCCGGCGTGGCTGGTACGTCGGCCGCACGCTGGTGCTGCTGGCCCTGTTCGGCGTGGGATTCGCCCTGCTCTTCGGGCTCGGCCAGTCCTGGTGGCAACTCCTGACCGCCGTCTACTTCGGGGTGCTGTTCACCCAGACGGCCTTCCTCGCGCACGACAGCGCCCACAAGCAGATCTTCGAGTCCGGCACCCGCGGTGTGCTCTTCTCCCGGGTGATCGGCAACCTCGGCATCGGGCTCAGCTACGGATGGTGGCTCGACAAGCACTCACGCCACCATGCGCATCCGAACACGATCGGGACCGATCGCGACATCCGCCCCGGCGCCGTCGTGTTCACGCCGCAGGACGCGGCCGGCCGCACCGGGGTCGCCGGCTGGCTGATGGCTCGCCAGGGCTGGTTCTTCTTCCCGATCCTGCTGCTCGCGGGCATCGACCTGCACCGGAACGCGGTGCTCGCCGTGGTTCACGGGCGCGCGGTCGACCACCGGCTGATCGAGGGGTCGCTGCTCGCGGTCCGGCTGCTCGGCTTCCCGGCGCTCGTCGTGCTCGCGGCCGGGCCGGGGATCGGCGCCGCCTTCATGGGGGTGCAGCTCGCCGTCTTCGGCTTCACCATGGGCGGCAGCTTCGCACCCAACCACAAGGGGATGCCCCTGATCGAGCCCGGCGTCCGCACGGACTACCTGCGCCGCCAGGTGCTCACATCCCGCAACATCACGGGGGGATGGCTGATCGAGAAGGCCATGGGCGGCCTGAACTTCCAGATCGAGCATCACCTCTTCCCGAGCATGCCGAGCGTCAACCTGCGCCGGGCGAGACCGATCGTGCGGGCCTACTGCCACGCTCACGGCGTCCCGTACACCGAGACGACGCTCCTGCAGTCCTGGGTGATCGTCGTGCGGTATCTGCACCGCGTGGGCATCCGAGCGGCGGATCCCTTCGACTGCCCCGCCGCCGCCGAATTCCGCTGCGCCTGAGCCCCACATGTCCGACACGCCGTCCAGCGCCGACCCCGAGTCGTCCGCCGTCCCCGCACGGCGCCGCCTCGGCATAGTGTCGGCCGCACGAGTTCCGAGGAGGAACCACGCATGAGCGACAAGAGCCCCAAGAAGTCCGCGGCCAAGACCGCGGCGGCGAAGACCCTGAAGGAGAAGCGGACCGAGAAGAAGGACAAGGCCGCAGCGAAGCGCCGCGCGGACTGACCCGAGCGGCCCCGACCCCCGAACCGGCCCGAACCCGAACGGGCCGGTTCGGGCACGATGGGCGTCCGATGACGCCCCGGAACGCCCGAATCGGCCCGTCGAGGAAGCCGCGGGCACCCGAAGTGGGGTGAGGACAGACAGATCGGTCTGTCCTACTGTTCTGACAGGCGGCGATCCCCGGTCGCCGGACCGAGGCAGACCCGCCTCGGAGCACTGATCAACGACACGGCCGGATCCCCAGACGGACGTGACGGCACCCCCTCCGACACCCCGAGTCGACGCGGCGCCGGCCGGTGAGCCCCTCCCCCAGCTCACCGGGCCGGCGCCCT
>DASYJR010000171.1:0-6332 GCA_035996305.1 Amnibacterium sp.
ATGAGGCCACCACCCTCGACCTCGACAAGCGGGTGTTCCACTCGTGGAGCGCGCAGGGCTCGCTCGCCCCGTTCGTGATCGCCGCCGCGCATGGCAGCGAGGTCGAGGACGAGGAGGGCCGCCGCTACCTCGACTTCTCGAGCCAGCTCGTGAACACGAACATCGGCCACACGCACCCGAAGGTCGTCGCCGCGATCCAGGAGCAGGCGGCGCTGCTGCCGACGGTCGCGCCCGCGCACGCCAACCGCACCCGTGGCCTCGCCGCCGAGCGGATCCTCCAGGTCGCGGGGGAGCCGTTCTCCACCGTGTTCTTCACGAACGGCGGCGCCGACGCGAACGAGAACGCCATCCGTCTCGCCCGGCTCACGACGGGCCGCGACAAGGTGCTCTCCGCCTACCGCTCGTACCACGGCAACACCGGGGCGGCGATCGCGGCGACGGGGGACTGGCGGCGCGTGCCGAACGAGTACGCCCGCGGCCACGTGCACTTCTTCGGGCCCTACCCGTACCGCAGCGAGTACTGGTCGACGTCGCCGGAGCAGGAGGCGGAACGGGCCCTGCACGCCCTCGAGCGCATCGTGCAGGCGGAGGGACCGGCCACGATCGCGGCGATCCTCGTCGAGACCGTGCCCGGCACGGCGGGCGTGCTCGTGCCGCCGCCGGGCTGGCTCGCGGGCCTGCGCGACGTCGCCGACCGGTACGGGATCGTGCTGATCTTCGACGAGGTGATGGCCGGCTTCGGGCGGACGGGGGACTGGTTCGCGTTCCAGAACCCGCAGCTGAACCCGTCGGGGATCGTGCCCGACCTCGTCACCTTCGCCAAGGGCGTGAACTCGGGCTACGTGCCGGCGGGCGGCGTGCTGCTCCCTCGGTCGATCGCCTCGGAGTTCGACACCCGCGTCTTCCCCGGCGGCCTCACCTACAGCGGGCACCCGCTCGCGATGGCCTCGATCATCGCCTCGATCGACGCGATGCGCGACGAGGGGATCATCGAGCACGCCGCCCGGATCGGCGCGGACGTGCTCGGGCCGGCGCTGCGCGCGCTGGCCGAGCGGCATCCCGTCGTGGGCGAGGTGCGCGGGCTCGGGGTGTTCTGGGCGCTCGAGCTCGTCGCGGACCGAGACACCCGCCGGCCGCTCGACGCCGCCGAGATGGCGGCGATCAAGCGCCGGCTGCTCGCCGCGGGGCTGCTCCCGTTCGTGCAGGACAACCGCATCCACGTGGTCCCCCCCTGCATCGTGACGGAGGAGGAGGCCCGGCGCGGGGTCGCGATCCTCGACGCCGTCCTGCCCTAGCACGCACCCTTGCCACGTTCCGACCTCATTCGAGGCGTTCGACGTCAGAACGTGGCAAGGGTGCGCTGGGAGGGGGTGGCAGGAGGACGGCCGGATCCCGCGTAGGATTTTCGGCCGTGATCGCCCGTAACCCCTACGTCCAGAACGTGCGCGACCTCGTCCGCCATCCGGGCGAGATGCGGGAGCGGCACCTCGACTTCGGCGCGCCCGAGCATCTCGGCGAGGGCCTCGTCGCCGTCGCCGAGGGCACGCCCATGGACATCGACGTGAAGCTCGAGTCGCTCCACGAGGGCGTGCTCGCCTCCGGCACCGTCCGAACCCGTGCCGACGGCGAGTGCGCGCGCTGCCTGGCGCCGGTGTCGCTGCCGGTGGAAGTCGAGTTCGCCGAGCTTTTCGCGTATCCTTCCGAGGAACCGTTCGACCATTCGCTCCAGGGCGACACGCTCGACCTCGAGTCGGTGGTGCGGGACGCGGTGGTGCTGGCACTGCCCTTCCAGCCCGAATGCGTCGACGGTTGCGAGGACCTCGACCTCGGCCCCGGCATCAGCCTCATCACGGCGGATGCACCGAAGCCTGTGGACGCCCGCTGGGCGGCCCTCAAGGACTTCCCGGCCGCGGCAAGCGACAGAGAAGAGAGATAGCCATGGCGGTTCCGAAGCGCCGCAAGTCCCGCGCGAACACCCACGCGCGCCGCTCGCAGTGGAAGGCCGACGCGCCCACGCTCGTCAAGACCATCGAGAACGGCAAGGTCGTGTACTCCCTGCCGCACCGCGCCCGCGTGGTCGAGGGGTCGGACGGCGTGCCGCTGTACCTCGAGTACAAGGGTCGCCGGGTCGCCGACGCCTGACGTGGCGGGCGCCGACGCGCCCCCACCACGCCTGCTCGACGTGCTCGGGGTCGACATCGATCCCGAGCTGCTCGAGTTGGCGCTCACGCACCGGTCGTACGCGTACGAGCACGGTGCGAGCGACAACGAGCGCCTCGAGTTCCTCGGTGACAGCGTGCTCGGCCGCGCCGTCACCGTACTGCTCTACGAGCGCTACCCGGACGAGTCCGAGGGCGCCCTCGCGAAGCGGCGCTCCGGCGTCGTGTCGACGGTCGCGCTCGCCCGCATCGCCCGCTCGATCGGGCTCGGGCCGCACATCCGTCTCGGCCGCGGGGAGGTGCGCACCGGCGGCGAGGCGAAGGCGTCGATCCTCGCCGACACCGTGGAGGCCCTGATCGGCGCCGCGTTCCTGTCCGTCGGCAGCGAGGCCGCCGAAGCGTTCGTGCTCCGGCTGGTCGCCCCGCTGCTCGACGACCCCGATCGCGCCGGGCCCGGCACGGATCCGAAGACCGCGCTGCAGGAGGTCGCCGCACGTCGCGGCGCGGGCGCGCCCGTCTACACGGTGGACGGCACCGGCCCCGAGCACGCCCGCGTCTTCACCGCCACCGTCATGATCGGCGACCTCGCCACGGCCACCGGCGAGGGTACGAGCAAGAAGCATGCGGAGACCGCCGCCGCCTGGGCCGCCTACCAGCTGCTCGTGAAGGGGCCGGACACGACCCGTGCCTGAGCTGCCCGAGGTCGAGGTCGTCCGCGCCGGCCTCCAGCCCGTCGTCGCCGGTGCACGGATCACGGGTGTCGAGGTGATCGAGCCGCGGTCGCTGAAGCGCCACCCGCCGGGCGTCGCCGACTTCGAGGGGCGGCTCGCGGGGCGGCGCATCCGCGGGGCCGTCCGCCGCGGGAAGTTCCTGTGGCTCCCGCTCGACGACGGCCCGGCGGAAGCGGTGCTCGCACACCTCGGGATGAGCGGCCAGCTGCTCCTCCGCAGCGAGGACGCGGGTCACGACCGCCAGCTGCGGGTGCGGCTCGTGCTGGACAGTCCCGCGTTCGGGCCGATCACCGTCGCGTTCGTCGACCAGCGGATCTTCGGCTCGCTGGCGATCGATCCCCTGGTCCCCACCGGCGACGGTGAGCCGGGCGGACGGGGCGACGCCGCGGCGGTCGTGCCGCACCAGGTCGCGCACATCGCCCGCGATCCGCTCGATCCGGCGTTCGACGACCTCGCGTTCCTGCGCCGCCTGCGGGCGCGCCGCACGGGGATCAAACGGGCGCTGCTCGACCAGACCCTCGTGTCGGGGGTCGGCAACATCTACGCCGACGAGGCCCTCTGGGCGGCCGGCCTGCACTTCGACGCTCCGACCGACCGCCTGGCGCGGGGCGCCGCGCTCACCCTGCTGGCCGAGCTGCGGCTCGTGCTCGAGCGGGCGCTCGCGGAGGGCGGCACGAGCTTCGACGCCCAGTACGTGAACGTGAACGGCGCCTCCGGCTACTTCTCCCAGCGGCTCAACGTCTACGGACGTGCGGGGGAACCGTGCCCGCGCTGCGGCACCCCCATCGTGCGCGAGCCGTTCATGAACCGGTCGAGCCATCGCTGCCCGGTGTGCCAGCGCCCGCCGAGGCGCCGCATCGCCCTCGCGACCTGAGTCCTCCGGGGGCGCCCCGCGCAGATGCTTGCACTCGCACAACTGGCGTTCAGCGGGGCCGGGTGATCCTCGCAGGGGGCGGATCTAGCGTCCCCGACGGAACGGTCCGGCCGCTCCGGGGGCTCCCGGCGGCTGGAGAGACGTGAGCGCCGGGAGGACGAACCATGGCGACGGTCAGCGATTTCCTGATCCAGCGGATGAAGGCCTGGGGGGTGACCCGGGTCTTCGCGTTCCCGGGCGACGGCATCGGCGAGCTCGACGGGGCGCTCGGCAAGGCGGATCGGAAGGGCGAGGGCCTCGAGTACATCCGGCCGACCCACGAGGAGATCTGTGCGCTGATGGCCGTGGCCCACGCGAAGTTCACCGGCGAGGTGGGCGTCTGCATGGCCACGTCGAGCCCCGGGGGCTTCCACCTGCTGAACGGTCTCTACGACGCGAAGATGGACAACCAGCCCGTCGTCGCGATCGTCGGCCAGCAGGGCCTCGACGCACTCGGCACGGCCACCCAGCAGGAGAGCAACCTCGAGCGGACGTTCGCCGACGTCGCCGCATACGTGCAGACGATCGTGTCGCCCGCCCAGGCGCAGGCCGTGATCGACACCGCGTTCCGCACCGCGATCGCGCGCCGCCAGCCGTGTGTCATCGTGATCCCGCACGACGTGCAGGCGATGAAGGCCACCGAGCCGACCGCCGCCCACTGGATGTCGCGGTCGAGCGACGCGCCCGCCGAGATCGGCATCACGCCGCCGGAGGGCGAGCTGCGGCGCGCGGCGGAGATCATCAACGCCGGGTCGAAGGTCACGTTCCTCGTCGGCTCCGGCGCCCGTGGGGCGACCGACGAGGTGATCGAGGCGGCGACGATCGCGGGCGCCGGCATCATCACCGCGCTGCGCGGCAAGGACGTCGTGCCCGCCGACGTGCCGTTCCACACCCAGCAGGTCGGCCTGCTCGGCTCCCTGCCGAGCCTGCACCAGATCAACGGGTGCGACACCATCGTGCTGCTCGGCACCAACTACCCCTACGGGGAGTTCCTGCCGAAGACCGGGCAGGCGCGTGGGATCCAGGTCGACATCCGCCCGGAGCAGCTCGGTGTCCGCTACCCGACCGAGGTGAACCTCTGGGGCGACGTGAAGGCGACCCTCGCCGCGCTGATCCCGATGCTCGAGCGGAAGACCGATCGGGCCTGGCAGGAGGGGATCGAGGAGGAGTGGCGGGGCTGGGAGCGGGAGATGAAGGACCAGGCGATGCAGTCCTTCCCGGACGGCGGCAACCCGCGCCGGATCTTCCACGAGCTGAACACCCGGCTGCCGGAGAACGCGATCGTCACCTGCGACGCGGGCACCACCGCGGACTGGTACGGGCACCACATCCGCCTGCGCCGCGGCATGAAGGGCGACCTCTCCGGCCGCCTGGCCACGATGATCGCGGCGATGCCCTACGCGACCGCCGCGAAGTTCGCCTTCTCCGAGCGCACCGTCATCTGCACCATCGGCGACGGCGCCTTCCAGATGCTGGGCATGAACGAGCTGATCACGGTCAAGAAGTACATGACGCAGTGGAAGAACCCGCAGTTCATCGTGATCGTGATGCACAACGACGACCTCGCGCAGGTGTCGTGGGAGATGCGGACCGAGGACGGCAACCCCGTCTGGCGCGGATCGCAGGACGTGGAGAGCGTCGACTACGCGGGCTGGGCGGAGCTGCTCGGCTTCAAGGGCATCCGGGTGAAGGACGACGACTTCGCCGCGGCGGCGATCGAGGAGGCGCTCGCCCACCGCGGGGTCACCGTGATCGACGACTACGTGACGCGGAACGCCCCGCCGCTGCCACCGAAGATCACCAAGGAGTACCGCAACAACATGATCAAGGCCCTGCTGAAGGGCGATCCGTTCGAGGTGCCGACGCTCGTCGACTCGGCGGAGGCGCTCGCCCACGAGGGCCTCGACCGCGTGAAGGGCGCGCTCCACCTCGGCCGCGGCGCCGATCGGAACTCGTAGGCCGGCGGCGATGACCGGGGCGAACGGCGGCCACAGCGTCGGGCACGCGATCCGCGCCGAGCACCCCTTCCGCGAGCACGGGGTGATCTCCCGGATCCGGGCGTCCCCGGCCGCGGGATGCGGCTCGCCCCGCGGGCCGAGCGGTACCGGCGGGAGGAGGCGCTCGTGATCACGACCACGGGGCCGGTCGGTGACGCGCTGCGCCGCGCCCGTCGCGGCTGACCGGGAGCCCGGGCAAACGGCCGGGATGGTATCCCTTCGGCCGTCCTACGGCTAGCCGGTGCCGACTCCCCGGCGCCCGGCGCACCATCGAACCGGGTCTTGATCGATCGGGGGAGCGGACATGACGGCGACGGACCTGGAGACCTCGGCGTCGACGGGCGCATCGACGACGCGCGCGCCGGACGTCGGGCGCAAGGGCAACATCGTGGTGCAGTACCTGACCACGACCGATCACAAGCGGATCGGGTACCTGTACCTCACGACCTCGTTCGTGTACTTCCTGATCGGCGGGGTGATGGCCCTCGTGATCCGGGCGCAGCTGGCGGCGCCGGGGCTGCACCTCGTGCCG
>DASYJR010000172.1:0-3885 GCA_035996305.1 Amnibacterium sp.
TGGTGTCCTTCAAACGGGCGCTCGTGCTCGTGCTGAACGGCAAGGCGACGGTCGTCGCCGCCGATGAGGCGCATCCCGTCTTCGGGTCCTCGGGCTCCTGGGACAGGCCGAGCGTGATCCTGCTCACCCGCTACGTGCGGATGCCCGGAGCGCGACGCGTCCCGGTCACCCGCCGAGGCGTGCTTCGCCGCGACGAGTTCCGGTGCTGCTACTGCGGCAAGGGCGCCACGACGATCGATCACGTGCTCCCGCGCTCGCGCGGCGGTGCCGACTCCTGGGAGAACCTGGTCGCGTGCTGCCTCGCGTGCAACAACACGAAGGGCGACCGCACGCCGGCCGAGATGGGCTGGGCGATGCGGGTGACCCCACGGGTGCCGCACGGCACGACGTGGTTGGTCCGCGGCGTCGAGCGTCCGCTGCCCGACTGGCGGGAGTACCTTGCCCCGGCCGCCTGAACCGGCCCCGATCTACCTCGATTGCGACACCGGGATCGACGACGCCCTGACGCTCGGCTACCTCGTCGCGGCGGGCGCGGACCTCGTCGGAGTCGGTTCGGTCAGCGGCAACGTCGCGGCCGGCCTGGGCGCGCGGAACAGCCTCGACGTGCTCGCGCTCATCGGTCGTGCCGACGTGCCGGTCGCCGTCGGCGCGCACGACCCGATCGGCGGCGTCTTCCACGGCGGTGCACCCGGCGTGCACGGCGCGAACGGCATCGGCGACGTCGAGCTGCCGGCGAGCAGCAGCCGGCCGACCGGGGAGACCGCCGCCGCGATGCTGTCGCGGCTCGCCCGCCGGCACGCGGGACGCCTGCACGTGCTCGCGGTCGGTCCGCTCACGAACCTGGCGCTCGCCCTCGACGCGGACCCGGAGCTGGCGCAGCTCGTCGCCGGCGTCACGATCATGGGCGGCGCGGCCCTCGTGCCCGGCAACGTGACCGCCGTCGCCGAGGCGAACATCTTCAACGACGTGCTGGCAGCGGCCCGCGTGCTGGCGGCGGAGTGGCCGGTCACCGTGGTCGGGCTCGACGTGACGATGGAGGCGCGGTTCGAGCAGCGCCACCTGGACGTGCTGCTGGCCGGACCGCCGGCTGCTCGCGCCCTCGGCGAGATGCTGCCCACCTACTTCCGGTACTACACGCCGGTGCTCGGCCGCCCGTCGTGCGCGCTGCACGATCCGCTCGCCGCCGCCGTGGCCCTCGGTGCGCTGACACCGACGCTCGCCCCGGTGGTGCCGGTGGAGGTCGACACGACGGACGGGCCCGGTCGCGGCCAGACGATCGCCGACCTGCGCAGCCGCTTCCTCGGCTATCCGCCGCTGCAGGGCACCCGTCACCGCGTGGTGCTCGAGGTACCCGCCGGCTTCGGGGACACGCTCGCGGAGTCGCTCCTCCGGCTCTGATCCCGCCCAGGGGCGGTGGCCATGGAGCGCGTCGCGCAGCGGCGGGTGCGACGCGCGCTCAGACCGCCGTGGGCCGGGGGAACGGATCGAGCAGGGAGCTGCCCGGATTCAGCGCCGCGAACGGCAGCACACGGACCAGTCCGCAGTCCCCGCAGAGCAGGTACCTCGTGCTGTCCTCCCGAGTCACGCGGAACCCACCGCCGCAGTGCGGGCACGGCGGCAGCGGACCGATCAGCTCGTCGGTGCCGAATGCGACCACGGCGGAATACTCGGCCCGTCGCCGACGGATGGCAAGCCCCGCTTCCAGGGGTGGCGATCGTCACGCGAGCCCGCGATGCGCCGCCCAGCGCGCGGCGGCCTGCGCCGCCCCGGCCTCGACGAGCGCGACGAACCGTTCGTCGTCCGGCACCGGGAACGGCACGTATCCGGCCCGCCCGCCTCCGCTGGGGCGCCCGTAGGCCTTCACCGCGAGCCGCCCGTCCGGCAGGAGGCGGACGTTCACCGTCTGCAGCACGAACTCCTGCCCCCGGCGCGAGTCCGTCCAGCGGAGGTTCTCCGGGATCGTCACGTTGATCGCGAGGGCGCTGACCTCGACGGCGTCGGTCACCGCGCTCCCTGTCCCCGAGGCGGTTCCGACTCCCGCCCCATCACGATGCGGCGGGTGGCGAGGCGCAGCTCCATCTCGTGCAGCACCATCGCCGCCAGGTCCTCCAGCGTGGCCACCGACTCGGGGGGGAAGGTGTGCGGCTCGCGGTCGAGGACGGCGAACGAGCCGATGTTCTGCCCGTCCGGCGTGATCAGGGGGACGCCGGCGAAGAAACGGACCCGCTCGTCCGCGGACGCGGCCGGGGTCGGCGTCACCCGCGGGTCGGTGGCCGTGTCCTCGATGACGAGCGTCTCGTGGTGGAGGCCGCCGCTCATCGCGAACCCGCGCTGGCGCTGCACCTCCTCGGCGTCCATCCCGTGGTGCGACTTCAGCCAGATCCGGTCCTCGTCCACGACGCTCACGATCGCCATCGGCACCGAGAACAGGCGGGCGGCGAGCGCCGTGATCCGATCGAACGCCCCGTCCGGCGGGGTGTCGAGCAGGTTGTAGCGCCGCACCGCTTCCAGCCGGTCCGCCTCGGGGTCCCGCACCGGCTCCGCCGCGCCCAGGACCTGGGCGATCCGGGCGCGGAACGGCTCCATCGCCTCGGCCGCCGACGGCCGGTCTCCCGGCTCGCGCGCGGTCATCCGTCGCAGCATGCCCGCGACGTCGGCCGGCAGATCGGCCGGGATGGCGGGGTTCCGGTCGAGGCGCGCGAGGGCGCTGTCCGTCACGCCGCCAGGGAAGCAGGGACGGCCGGTGAACGACTCGATCAGCACCAGGCCGAAGGCGTAGACGTCGCTCTCCGGCCCGAGCAGGCGGCCCTCGACCTGCTCGGGGCTGAGGTAGGCCGCCGTCCCCGTCGTGACCTCGCCGGGGTCGGGCTGGTCGGCGCGCAGCAGGGCGATCCCGAAGTCCGCGAGCTTCGCCCGTGGCGGCCGGTGCCGCGTCTCCACGAGCAGCACGTTGGCCGGCTTGATGTCCCGATGCACGATGCCCGCCTGGTGGATGTGGTCGAGCGCCAGCAGGATGTCCGAGCCGAGGTAGGCCACCTCCACCACGTCGAGGGCGCCGCGCCGGAGCCGTTCCTTCAGGTCGGAGCCCTGGACCAGCTCCATCACGAGGAAGACCTGCGGCTCCCCGCTCGCGACGAAGTCCACGCCGGCGTCGAGCAGCATGACGAGACCGGGGTGGTTCAGCGAGCCGAGCAGGCGCGCCTCACCCTGCTGCGCCTGCAGGTCCTCGGGCCGCACGGCGCTCGCCGCGAACAGCTTGATCGCGACATCGCGGCCGAGCAGGGTGTCCCTCGCCCGGTACACGGTCGACGCTCCGCCCCGCCCGAGGACGGGGCCGAGCCGGTACCGGCCGGAGAGCACTCTCGGCGGGCTCCCGCTGCCGACAGGGTCGGACATCGCGTCCTTTCGCGGATTCCAGGGCGCCCGCGGACGACGTCGGGCGACGCGTCGAGGCGGTGCGTCCTCGTCGGTCGCACGCATCGTCCCACAGGCGGGAGGGGAGGGGAACGCCACGTGCGGGCGCTCTCGGAATCGTTCATCCGGTCACCCCTAGGATCCGTTCCCGTGGTCGCATACGTGGACCGGCCAGGAGCCCGGATCGCCTACGCCCTCACCGGCGAGGAGTCGGACCTGCCCGCCGTGCTCGTCACCCATTCCTTCCTCGCCAGCCGGCAGCTCGAGGACGAGCTCGGCATCTTCGACTGGTCGCCGGTCACCGGGCTCGGCAAGCGCCTGCTGCGCTTCGACGCCCGCGGGCACGGCGAGTCGAGTGGCGGGACCGACGACGACGACTATCGCTGGCCGGCGCTGGCCGAGGACCTGCTCGCCGTCGCCGACGCGGTCGCGACCGCCGCCGATCCGGTCGATGCGATCGCCGAGTCGACC
>DASYJR010000173.1:0-11290 GCA_035996305.1 Amnibacterium sp.
CGACGCGTCCGGCAGCAGACGCACCGCCTGCTCGAGCAGCGGCCGCAGCAGCGGCGCGCCCGCGGAGAGCAGCAGCCGCACGCCCGGGAACCGGTCGTCCCCGGCCGTCGCCACGACGTTCGTGAGCGCGGCCGGCGAGAGGAAGACGGCGTCGGCGTCGACGGCGGCGACGGCTGCGGCGAGGGCGGCGGCCGTGAGGGTGGCGGGCCGGGTCACGTCCATGGCGGGCACGGCGGTACGGGCGCCGAGGGCCGGTCCGAGCAGGGCGAACGGCGCGAAGCCGGCGACGAGGCCGGTGCCCTCGCCGACGCCGTACCGCGTCCGGAGCGCATCGCGCACCGCGGCGAGCCCGCGGTGGGTGTAGCGCACGCCCTTCGCCGGCCCGGTGGATCCGGAGGTGAAGAGCACACCCGCGAGGGCGTCGGGCGCAGGTTCGGGCGGCAGCGCGCGCCCGGCGCCGAACTCGAGCAGCTCCGCGAGCGTGTGCTGCACGCCGAGGACCCGGCGGGAGGCGGCGGGCAGGGACGCCGTGCTGATGCGGCGGCCGGGCCACCGGAGCGCCCGCGCGGCGGCCAGGGCCTCGGGCACGCCGACCACCCAGTCCGGTCGCGCGCCGCGGACCGCGCGGGTGAGTCCCGCGAGGCCGAGCCCTGCGTCCGCCACGACGACGACCGCGCCGACGCGCAGGCAGGCGTACAGCACGGCGGTGAGGTCGGCGCCCGGCGGCACCAGCAGCGCGACCCGATCGCCGGCGCCGAGTCCGGCGGTGGTGAGTCCTGCGGCGATCCGGCGGCTGCGGTCGGCGAGGGTGCGCCACGAGACGCGACGTCCCGCGCCCCCGCGGGCGCCGGGCTCGGCGAGCGCGAGTGCGGGGTCGTCGGCCCGGCGGTCGAGCTCGGACCAGAGCGGGACGAACGGGTCCGGGGCGGGAGCCGGCGCCCCGGCCGCATCCGCGAGCGTCGGCAGCCAGGCGGCGACGGCGCCGGCGACGTCCGCGTCCTCGGGCAGCAGGTGACCCGCGCCCTCGAATCGGTGGACCGCGGCGTGCGGCAGGCGCCGCTCGAGGTCGGCCAGGTACCGCTCCTGGAAGACCGGATCACGCGGACCCCAGAGCAGCAGGGCGGGCGCCGTCGAGCGGGCGACGCCGTCCGCGATCCGGTCCAGCTCCGGGGCGCTCGGATGCCGGCCGCCGGCGGGGATGTCGCGGACGAAGCCCTCGATGCCGGCGCGGCGACCGCGGTCGGAGTACGGCGCCCGGAAGGCGCGGCGCACGTCGGCCGCGAGCGGCGGATGCGCGATGGCGAGGGTCGTGTCGAGGAACGCGGACGTGCGCGACGTGCCGACGGGCAGCACGGCGGGGGCGAGGGCGAGCCGGAGCGCCCCGGGGACGGGCGTGTCCCGCGGCTGGTGCACGGCGGTGTTCGTGAGGATCGTCCCGGCGAGCAGCTCCGGGTGGTCGACGGCCCAGCCGAGCGAGACGACGCCGCCCCAGTCGTGGCCGAGCGTGACGACGGGGCCGGCGAGCCCGAGCGCATCGGTGAGCAGGCCCAGGTCGGCGACGCGGTCGGCGAGGCGGCGCCACCGGCCCGTGCGCTCCGAGAAGCCCATCTCGAGCTGGTCCACCGCGATCAGTCGCCACGCCGGTCCGCCCCCGGCCGTGAGTGCCGCGGCGACGTGCCGCCAGAGGTAGCTCCAGGTCGGGTTGCCGTGCACGGCGAGCACCGTGCCGGCCTGCGGCCGGCCGGCCGCCGCCAGGACCGGCCCCGTGTCGAGCAGGTGCCAGGACCGCACGGCTCCGTCCGAGGACGGGGCCTCGACGACCCGGGACCAGGCCGGGTCGAGCCCCGGCAGGCCGGCGGGCGGCAGGGAGGCGGGTGCGGTCCGGCTCACCAGGCCAGTTCGAGCATGGAGGTGTTGATGCCGCTGCCGACACCGCAGAGCAGCACCCGGTCGCCGCGCGAGAGCCGCTTCGCCTCCTGCGCGAGCGTGATCGGGATGGAGGCCGGGCCCACGTTCCCCAGGGTCGGATAGGTGATCGGCACGCGGGCTCGGTCGATCTTCGCGGCCTTCACGAAGGCGGCCGTGTGCACATCCGACACCTGATGCATGATGTAGCGGTCCATGTCGGACCAGTTCCAGTCGCGCTTCGCGTCGGTCCAGGCGGCCGTGACGAGCTCCATGCCCCGCTTCAGCAGGGCCTTCGCGTCGGTGAACATGCCGTCGACGCTGCCGACGCAGAGGTCGTTGAACTGCGTCGCCGCCCGGGTGATGCCACCGATGAGGCGGTGGCCCTCCGGGTGGCGGTCCGCGCGGCCGAGTACGGCCGCCGCCGCGCCCGAGCCCAGCGTGAGGCTCGCGAACTCCGCCATGAACTGCTCGCGGCCCATGTGCTCGCCGTTGGCGAGGCGGTTGATCGTGTTGACCTGCACCTCGTCGGCGTCCTCGCCGTCGATGATCATCGCGTAGTCGATCTGGCCCGCGTCGATGAGCTGACCGGCCAGGGTCATGCCGTTGACGAAGCCGAGGCACGCGTTCGCGAGGTCGAAGTTGATGGCCGAGGTGGGCAGGCCGAGGCCGTGATGCAGCCGCACGGCGACGCTCGGCTCGAGGTGCGGCCGGGTCACGGACGTGTTGATCAGCAGGCCGATCTGGTCGGCGCGCACGCCCGCCTCCGCGAGCGCCTGCTCCCCGGCCTGCACGGCGGCACGGTCGAAGGAGGTGTTCGGTCCCCAGTTGCGGCGCTCGACCACGCCCGCGACCCGCTCGAGCAGACCGACGGGCAGGCGGAGCCGGCGCAGGATCGGCTCGAGCCTGCGCTCGATCTCGATCGACGTCGTGACGATCGGAGCGATGACGCTCGCCACTGAGAGCAGAGCGACGTTGCGATGCGTCGACGTTGCGTTTCCGTTCAACGGGGGCTCCAGGTTCATGTTCGGTCAGCGCAGGACGCGCAACGCACACAGTATTTTGCCGTGCTTCACGCCCGCTGCTCGCCCGAAGCGGAGATCGGCGCTCCCGGCGGCCGTGTGTGCGCGGTCCGCGCTCTGTCAGGATGACGGCATGGGGATCGACTTCGCCTCGTCGGAGCGGTCCACGCTCGGGCTGGAATGGGAGCTCGCGCTCGTCGATCGTGACACGGGGGACCTCGTCGGCGCGGCCCCGGAGCTCCTCGCGGCGCTCGAGCGCGACCATGAGGACCTGCGGTCGCGGATCACGAGCGAGCTGCTGACGAACACGGTCGAGGTCGTGTCGGGCGTCAACCGCACCGTCGGCGACGGCGTCGCGGACCTGAAGCGGACCATCGAAGCCGTCACCGAGAAGGCCGAGGCGCGCGGCTTCGAGCTGATCTGCTCGGGCACCCATCCCTTCGCGAAGTGGTCGGAGCAGCAGGTCACCGCGAAGGAGCGGTACGCGACCCTGATCGACCGCACGCAGTTCTGGGGCAGGCAGCTGCTGATCTGGGGCGTGCACATGCACGTCGGCATCGACCGGCCCGACAAGGCGCTGCCGATCCTCGACGCGCTGCTCACCTACTACCCGCACTTCCAGGCGCTCAGCGCCTCCAGCCCGTTCTTCGACGGCGAGGCCACCGGTTACGCGTCGAGCCGCGCGATGCTCTTCCAGCAGCTGCCGACCGCAGGGCTGCCCCCGCAGATGAAGGCCTGGTCGGAGTACGAGTCGCTGGTCGAGGACCTCGTGCACGTCGGGGTGATCGACTCGTGGGACGAGATCCGCTGGGACATCCGCCCGTCGCCGAAGTGGGGAACGGTCGAGACCCGGGCGTGCGACGGCCTGCCGACCACCCTCGAGGTCGGCGCCCTCGCGGCGCTCGTGCAGTGCCTCGTCGACGACTTCTCCGACCGCCTCGACCGCGGGGAGACGCTTCCCTCGATGCAGCCGTGGTTCGTGCGCGAGAACAAGTGGCGCGCCGCCCGCTACGGCATGGACGCGATCGTCATCGTCAACGCCGCCGGCGACGAGCGGCTCGTCGAGGAGGACACCCTCGACCTGGTCCAGCGGCTCGAACCGGTCGCCGACCGCCTCGGCTGCCTCGCGGAGCTGCACGACCTCGAGCGGATCGTCGACACCGGCGCGTCCTACGAGCGGCAGGCGGTCGCGGCCGCCGAGGCCGGCGGCGACCTGCGCGCGGTGGTGCGTTCCCTGGTCAGCGAGCTCCGCGACGGCTTCCCCGGCTGAGCACCGCAGCACGAGTCCTTGCTGAGGGTCAGGAGTTCTTCGCGTCGCGCCAGCGCAGCCAGCGCCGGACCTCGTCGAAGTCGAAGTCCGGTCCGCTGATCCCGACGGTGAAGAGGCGCACGCCGGCGTCGAGGAGCGCGTCCGCCGTGTCGTCGTCCCGCCCCCGCAGCTCGTTGGCGATCTCGATCTCCGACACGTCGCGGCCGACGTCGTCCGCGTGCCGCCGGAGCACGTCGAGCTTGTGGCCGAGCGCGTCCGGCCCCGTGAACCCGTGCCAGATGTCCGCGTGCTCGGCGACGATCCGGAGGGTCTTCCGCTCCCCCGCGCCGCCGATCAGGATCGGGATGCGCCGCACCGGCGGCGGGTTCAGCTTCTCCCACCGGGCGCGGGTGATCGGCAGGTCCCGCGCGAGCGCGTCGAGGCGGCTGCCGGGCGTGCCGAACTCGTACCCGTACTCGTCGTAGTCGCGTTCCTTCCAGCCGGCGCCGGTCCCGAACACGAACCGGCCGCCGGAGATGTGGTCGACGGTGCGGGCCATGTCTGCCTGCAGGTTCGGGTTCCGGTAGCTGTTGCAGTTCACGAGCGGGCCGAGCTCGATCCGCTCGGTCTGCTCCGCCCACGCCGCCAGCTCGGTCCACGCCTCGAAGTGCAGCCCGTCGGGCTCGCCGGAGAGCGGATAGAAGTGGTCCCAGTTGAACGCGACGTCCGCCCCGAGGTCCTCGGCGCGACGGACGGCGTCGCGGTGCTGCCGGTACTCCGCGTGCTGCGGGGCGATCTGGACCCCGATGCGGACGGGCCGGTCCTCCGCCTTGAACGCGCCGCTGCTCACGCGCCCGCGCCGCCGAACTCGCCGGTGCCGACGAGGATCGCCCGGCCGAGCGTGTGGAAGTGCAGGTTGAAGCCGAGCACCGCCGGCGTCGACTCCGGATCCAGCTCGATCCGCTCGGTGTCCACGGCATGCACGACGACGAAGTAGCGGTGCACGCCGGTGCCCTGCGGCGGCGTCGCGCCGATGAAGTGCGGGAGGCGCATCTCGTTGAGCACCCGGGTGGCGCCGTCGGGCAGGCTGCCGCCCTCCGAACCCGCGCCCGACTCCAGCGAGGTGACGTCGGCCGGGATGTTCGCGACCGCCCAGTGCCAGAACCCGGACCCGGTCGGCGCGTCGGGGTCGTAGACGGTCACAGCGAAGCTCTTCGTGCCGGCGGGCGCAGCCGACCACGACAGCTGCGGGGAGACGTCGCCGCCGCCGGCGTCCGCGCCGTACTGGGCCGCCTTCAGCGGCTGCCCGTCCGTCACGTCCGTGCTCGTGACCGGGAAGGGCGGGACCGCGTCGAGGCGGGCGTAGGGGTCGTAGTCGCGATCGCTCATGAGCGGAGGCTAGGCACCGGCGGGTGAACGCCCGCTGGGACTCCAGACGTACGGCGTCGTGGTCGTCACGGCGACGAAGCCGAGCCGTTCGAGGATCGGTCGCGAGTCCCGGGAGGCGTCCACCTGGAGGTACTCGACGCCCCGGTCGAGCGCGGCGCGCGCCCGGGTCGCGACGAGGGCGCGGTAGATGCCGCGGCCGCGCCAGGCGGCGAGGGTCGAGCCGCCCCAGAGGCCGGCGAACCCCGTGCCGGGCGTGTTCGCGAGCCACGCGGCGGAGACGACCTCGCCGTCCGCCTCCGCGACGAAGACGAGGAAGTGACGGGCGTCGTGGGCGACCTCCCTCTCGAGGTCGTTCCCGAGCCAGGTCCAGTCCTCCTTCCACACCGCCGACTCCATCGCCGCGATGCGGGCGAAGTCCGCCGGGTCCTCGGTCCGACGGATGCGCACCCCCGCCGGCGCCGCGCCCCCGTGGGCCAGGTCGGCCGCGATGCCGACGAGCACGGTCTCCGGCTCCTCCGGCTCGAAGCCGGCGGCGACGAGCCGGTCGACCAGATCGGCGGGCCGGTCGTGCGACCGGGTCTTCCACTCCATCGCCTCGCCGCGGGCGGCGAAGTGGTCGCGGTGCAGCGCGATCGCGGCGTCGAGCGCCGCTCCCTCCAGCCCGACGTCCGGGCCGGACTCGACGAACCCCTGCTCACGACCGGTGACGCGGACCAGGCCGCCGAACCGCTCGACCACGATGCCGGGCGCCGGATCGGGCTCGACCCAGGGGCGCAGGCGTGCGTCGTAGAGGTCGCGGAGCTGCTCCGGGGTCACCCGATCAGGGTGGCACGGGCGGCGCGGATCGGGGCGGTGACGACCGGCGGGCGGTTCCGGGTGGATCGGGGTGTCATCGGACGCCCGGAGTGCCCGGAACGGCCCGGTGCGCCGGGCCGGTGGCGCGGGCGCCGCCGCCGGCGCTGGGAGGATGAGCCGGGTGAGCGAGGTCGCCGACGCCGAGGCCGCCGCACGGTTCGCGGCCCGGTACGCCGGGGCGCTGGACCCGCGGGACGCCGCGCGCTGGGCCGTCGATCCGTTCGCCCCAGGGCGGGACGGCTCGCCGTCACCCGGCGCTCTGCTCGAGGAACGCCGGCGAGCGCTCTACCGCACGCCGGTGGACCCCGGCGAGGCCGTCCGCTTCGCGGCCGACGCGGAGGCGTGGGCTCGGGAGCTCGCGCTCGCTCGGGCCGCCCTCGGAGAGCGGCAGGAGGGCGCCGCTCCTCCGTCCGCGCCGTCCCCGCGGCGCCCGGCCGCCCGCCTCCCGGCGATCGCGGCGACCGTCGCCGTGCTCGCGGTCGTCGCCGCCGGCATCGCGGTGCTCGCCCGGCCCGCGCCGGCGGCCGCACCCCCCGTCGCTGCGGGAGTCCCCGGGGTGCTGGTCGCGCAGGCTTCCGCGGCGCGGGGCGCGCGGCGCGCCGTCGGCCTCGACGGCGCGGAGCACTACGTCACCATCGTCGTCACCTGCCAGGGCGCCGGCGCGGTCGACGTGCGCCTCACCGACGGCACCGAGGCGCGGTTCGCGTGCATCGCGGCGTTCCCGCGCACGGCGGTGCAGCCGAGCGTGCAGCGGCTCGGCCGGTTCGGCTACGCCGTCCGGGTGACGGGCGTGCCGAACTGGGCCATGACGCTCAGTCGCTGACGGCGGCCGCGCGCGGCGCGATCTTCAGGATGACCCGCTGCTGGTCGGGACCGCCCCACCAGGCGTACGGGGCGCCGGTGTAGCGCTGCGAGAGCTCCTCGATGTGGTCGACCGCCCCGTCGGTCGTGGCCTCGACGACGGTGCCCCGCACCTGCGTGTACCGCGTCGGATCGGCGGGGTCGGACAGCGCCACCGAGACCCGCGGGTCACGCTCGACATTCCGGGCCTTCTGATGTCCGACGACGGTGTTGATCAGGATGTGCTCGCCGTCGGTGTCCGCCCAGGTGAGCGTCAGCTGCGGCGAGCCGTCGGGCATCGTGGTCGCGAGGTAGCAGATCGCACGGCGCTTCAGCAGCGCGGCGAGGTCGTCGGGCAGCGGCATGATGCCCGAGCCTAGGGAATCCGACCCGACACCCCCGCGCCGCGTCAGACCGGCTGCAGCGGCAGCCGCTCCCCGACGGGCTCCCGCACGCCGATCAGGTCGCCCGGGCGCACCGCTCCGCCGGTGAGCACGACGGCCATGACCCCCGCTCGGCGCACGACGTCGCCTTGCTCGTCGCGCCCGAGCATCTGCTTCAGCAGGCCCCGCCGGTAGTCGTCGATCTGCACGCACGGGTTCCGGAGCCCGGTCACCCGGACCGTGGCGTCGGCGCCGAGCTCGAGGACCGTGCCCGCGGCGAGACCGAGCAGGTCGACGCCGCGGGTCGTCACGTTCTCCCCGATCGCGCCGGGCGGCACGGGGAACCCGTTCGCCGCGGCGTCCTCGAGCACCTCGATCGGGATGAGGTGCACCTGCCGCAGGTTCGGCCGGGTCGGATCCCGCCGCATCCGCGAGAGGTGCTGGACCGTGACGCCCGCATGGGCGTCCCCGTCGACGCCGAGGCCCTCGATCAGCCTGATCGAGCGCTCCGCGGCCTTCGAGAACCCGTGTGCGGCGCTCCGCGCGACACCGACGACGACCGGGGCCTCCGTCACCTCAGCGCCCGAGGAGCTTCTGCATCGCGGCGAGGTCCTCCTCGGAGGGGCCAGCGGGACGGCCACCGAGGCCGAAGCCCGCGCCGCCGGCGGTCTCGTGACCCGCGGGGCGTCCCGCGGCGAGCGCCGCGTTCTCGGCGGCCCGCTTCGCCGGGTTGCCCGACCGGGATCCGCTCTGCTTCTTCTTCTGCTGGCCCTTGTTCCGCCCGTGCACGGCGCCCGGGATCGGCCCCATGCCCGGCACCTGCGGCATCCCGCCGCGCGCGACGGTCTTCATCATCTTCGCGGCCTGGTCGAACCGGGTGACGAGCTGGTTCACGTCGGTGACGGTCATGCCGGATCCGCGGGCGATCCGAGCCCGGCGGGAGCCGTTCAGGATCTTCGGGTTGCGCCGCTCGGCGAGCGTCATCGACTGGATGATCGCCTCCGTGCGCACGATCTCGCGCTCGTCGAAGTTCTCGAGCTGCTCCCGCATGCCGCGAGCGCCGGGCAGCATGCCGATCATCTTCTTCAGCGAGCCCATGTTGCGCAGCTGCTGCATCTGCTTCAGGAAGTCCTCGAGCGTGAACGTCGCGGTCGCGAGCTTCTGCGCGACCTCGAGCGCCTCCTCCTCGTCGAACGCCTGCTGCGCCTGCTCGATCAGGGTGAGGATGTCGCCGAGGTCGAGGATCCGGTTCGCCATGCGGTCCGGGTGGAAGGGCTCGAAGTCGGTGAGCTTCTCGCCGGTCGAGGCGAAGAGGATGGGGCGGCCGGTCACGCTCGCGACCGACAGGGCAGCGCCACCGCGGGCGTCGCCGTCGAGCTTCGTGAGCACGACGCCGGTGAAGTCGACGCCCTCCTGGAAGGCCTTGGCGGTGGCGACCGCGTCCTGGCCGATCATCGCGTCGATCACGAACAGGACCTCGTCCGGATCGGTGGCCCTGCGGATGTTGGCGGCCTGCTTCATCAGCTCGGCGTCGACGCCGAGGCGGCCGGCGGTGTCGATCACGACCACGTCGTACTGCTTGTCGCGGGCGAAGCGCATCGCGTCCTTCGCCACCTTGACCGGGTCGCCGACGCCGTTGCCCGGCTCGGGCGCGAAGACGGCCGCGCCCGCCTGCTCCCCGACCACCTGCAGCTGCTGCACGGCGTTCGGGCGCTGCAGGTCCGCCGCGACGAGCAGGGGCGTGTGGCCGTCGCCTTCGAGCCATTTCGCGAGCTTCCCGGCGAGGGTCGTCTTGCCGGCGCCCTGGAGGCCGGCGAGCATGATGACCGTCGGCGGCTGCTTCGCGAACTGCAGGCGGCGCTGCTCGCCGCCGAGGATGCCGACGAGCTCCTCGTTGACGATCTGCACGACCTGCTGGGCCGGGTTCAGCGCCTTGCTCTGCGCGGCGCCGAGCGCGCGCTCGCGCACCGTACCCGTGAACGCCTTGACGACGTCGAGGTGCACGTCGGCATCGAGGAGCGCGCGGCGGATCTCGCGCACGGTGCCGTCGATGTCGGAGGCGGTGAGGACGCCCTTGCCGCGCAGGTTCGCGAGCGCCTGGGTGAGCCGGTCGGAGAGCGATCCGAAGGTAGCCATAGGGCCGGAATCCTACCGCCGGGCGCTCGATGCGCTGGAGCGCAGCGCCCGCTGCGCCCGCTGCGCGAACGATCGGGACGTCGCGCCTGCTGTCGCGGGGCATGCGGATCCGGCACACATCCGCGTCGGAACTCCGTCGTTCGCGCAGTGCTGCCGGCGGCTCCGCGTCAGGCGAGGGCGGCGAGCAGCTCGCGCTCCTCGTCGTCGGTGAGGCCCGCGCCGTGCGGGTGCTCGCGCTGCTCCTCCCAGCCGAGCAGGTCGGCGAGGGTCGCAGCGAGCGGCCGGTTCGTCAGTCCCGCTGCGCGAGCACGCTCGCCGGTGCGCGCGTTCATGCCCCACCAGTCGGGATCGCAGAGCCAGAGCGGCAGCGACCGCGGCCCGGCCCACTCCTCGACGCCGTGCTCGGCGAGCCACTGCTCCCCGGCGGGGACGATCGTCGCGCGGCCCCCGGCGACGGCGCGGGCGGTGTCGAGATGCTCGCCGAGCGGCATCGCCTGCCCGACCGTGTCGAACACGCCCGCCGTCCGGCGCTCGGCGGCGTCGACCAGCCATGCGGCCAGGTCCCGGACGTCGATCACGGCGGCCGACCGGTCGAGCGCATCCGGCACGAGCACGCGGCCGTCCGCGTTCGACGGATGCGCGAAGCGCCACGGCCAGTAGCCGGAGCGGCCGGATCCGTCCCCCGGACCGGCGATGAGGCCGGCTCGGGCGATCACCGACCGGTCGTCCCCGAAGACGCTCCGGACCGCGTGCTCGCACGCCACCTTCGCGGGGCCGTACTCCTCCATGGACGCCATCAGATCGGACTCGAGGGGGGCGAGCAGGGGCGAGTCCTCGTCCTGACCGGGCGTCCGCTGGTCCGCGTAGACGTTCCCGGTCGACACGAACACGAACCGCTCGGCGACCGGCGCGAGCGCCGTGACCGCGTTCCGCACGTGGCCGGGCTGGCGGGCGACGTCGACGACGGCGTCCCAGCGCTCGTGCCGCACGGCGTCGAGGGCCGCAGGATCGTCGCGGTCCGCGACGACGAGCCGGGCGCCCTGCGGCACGGATCCGGCGGTGCCGCGGGCGAGGCAGACCACGTCCGCGCCGCGGGCGACCGCGTCCGCAGCGACCGCGCCGCCCAGCCAGGCCGTCCCGCCGAGTACGAGGAGCTTCATCCGCCCAGCATCCCGCGCCTGAGCGGAGCGCGCCGACCGCTCCGCCGGAGGCTCGACGCGTCGACCGGTGCAGGAGGTACGGGAACGAGCCCCGAGGCCGGAGCCGCGACCCCCTCCCGCAGGCCGTCGTCCGAAACCGCGGACGCAGCGCCAATCCGCGGGACGGCGACCATCGCCCGTACCCGACTCGGCCTCAGCCCGGAACGAGCTCCGAGCGCCGAGCCGTCGTCGCTGCAACGAAAGCGGCCGAGTCGGAGACCCGCCCGAACATCGTGCCGAGCACGTCGAGCGACGAATCGTGGTTCCGCGCGCCGATCGGCTCCGCCGTGCAGTCCGACAGCAGCACGCACG
>DASYJR010000174.1:0-4623 GCA_035996305.1 Amnibacterium sp.
CCGGCGACCTCGTCGCGCTCGCCGTCCTCGTGGGCGGCATCACCGCGGCGGTGGCGCTGCATGGAGCGATCGCCGCGCTCGAGGGCATCGGCAGCCGCGTCGCGGAGTCGGGCAACGGCTTCGCGTCGACGCTCGGCGACATCGGCCGGCAGCTCGGCGGACTTCCGCTGATCGGCGGGGGCATCAGGGCGCCGTTCGACGCCGCCAGCGGCGCCGGCGCGACGCTCGCGACCGCCGGCACCGACTGGGAGGCTGGTGTCGAGCGGCTCGCGACGCTCGCCGGATGGACGGTCGCGCTGCTCGTCGTGCTGCTCGTGCTGGCGGGCTGGGTGCGGCCCCGACTGACCGGCGCGCTCCGCCGAGGGGCCGTCGCCCGGCTCGCGGGCGATCCGGATCTCCTCGCGCTCCGCGCGCTCACCGGCCGCCCGTCGCGGGCGCTCGCCGCGGTCGGGCCGGACGCGGCGGCGGCCTGGCGTCGCGGTGACCCCGACACCGTGGAGCGGCTGGCCGCGATCGCCCTCAGAGACATGGGCATTCGCGCCCCTTCCCTGTGAATACCGGCTCCGACACGCTTACACAATTGCAAGGTTTCTCGGGCTCGCCATAGCGTGACGACGACGCCACCCAGCGCCCCCGCCTCCCCGACGGGACCCATCCCCGCAGAATGCGAAGTAGCGCTGTGCGTTCACGACCCACATCCCTGTCCGTGCTCACGCTGACCGCCGGCGTCGCCGCGGCCCTCGCCATCGCGGGTCCCGCGACCGCCGCGCCCGCATCCGGGCCGGTCTCCAGCACCGTGCCGTCCGGGGTCCAGGCCGCGCACCTCACGGGCGCCACCGTGTTCGGGGACACCCCCGGCGGCACCCAGGAGCAGGTCTCCTTCATCCTGAAGATCCGCAACGCCGCGGAGTTGAAGTCGCAGGTCGAGCGCGGGACGGGCGGCGGGCTCAGCACCGCACGATTCGCCGACCGGTACGGGCAGCCCAGGCGGGTCGTCGCGGCCGTCCAGGCCTACCTGAAGCATTTCGGCATCACCTCGACGGCCATGGCCGACCGCCTGGACATCCAGGCTCGCGGCACGGCGGGGCAGTTCGACGCCGCGCTGTCGGTGCACCAGAAGCAGTACCGCGTGCCCGCCGTGAAGTCGAAGGACGGCGGGTCCGGCCTCCCGGCGCAGACGGTGCACAGCAACGTCGAGCAGCCGAGGATGCCCCGCGACCAGGCGGGTCCGATCCTCGCGGTGCTGGGGCTCACGAACTACAGCAGCAACGTGACCCACGTCACGAAGAAGAGCACGAAGGTCGCGCAGCGCAGCGGTACCGCGAGCGACACCTGCACCGCGATCACGGGGCTCGCGAGCGACTGCAACACCCCGCTCGACTTCGCGAAGCGCTATGGCGTCAAGGGCCTCTACGCGAAGGGCGCGGTGGGTGCGGGCCGCACGGTCGGCATCATCACCCTCGCCGGCTACGACACCGGGTCGGCGGAGTACTTCTGGTCCCAGCAGCTGCACCTGCCGAGCGGCCGGCGCCACGTGACGACGATCGACGTCGACGGCGGCCCCGGGGCCCCGAGCGACGCGTCCGGCACCGGTGAGACCGACCTCGACGTCCAGCAGGCCGGTGGTGTCGCCCCCGGCGCGAACGTCCGCGTCTACCAGGCACCCAACAGCGACACGGGGTTCGCGGACGCCTTCTTCCAGGCCGCGAGCGACAACATCGCGGACAGCGTCTCCGCGAGCTGGGGGGAGTCCGAGGCGGTGATCCGCGTCGCGGTCGCCTCCGGTGCCCAGACCCCGGCCTACGCCGCCGTCTTCGACGAGGCGTTCCTCGAGTTCGCCGCGCAGAAGCAGTCCGCCTTCGTCGCCTCCGGCGACGCGGCCGCGTACGACGACAGCAACGAGCTCGGCAGCACCGCGCTCGTGGTCGACAACCCGGGCGGAAGCCCGTTCGTCACCGACGCCGGCGGTACGACGCTTCCGGTCTCGCTCACCCTGAGCGGAACGGGTGGCACGGCCACCGCGACGGTGTCGCACGAGCGCGCCTGGGGCTGGGACTACCTCTGGAAGCCGATCGCGACGGCGAGCGGCGCCCCGCTCGCGCGCACGGCCGAGAGCCTGGTCGTGGGCGGCGGTGGCGGCTTCAGCTGGTTCAGCCCGCAGCCGGCCTACCAGCGCGGCGTCGCCGGCACGCGGGTCTACGACGCGGTGCCCTACCTCACCCCGACCGCACCGAAGGACTTCGGCGGCGTCACCGAACCGTCCGCGTGGATCTTCGACCCGCACCCGCGAGTGATCACCGGAACCGGCTCAGGCCGCGCCGTGCCGGACCTCTCGGCGAACGCCGACCCCGAGACCGGGTATCTCTACTACGAGCCGTCGGCCGTCGCGTCCGGGCTCCCGGCGCTGGGTTCGGCGGGCGGCACGAGCTTCGTGGCGCCGCAGCTCAACGGGGCGGCGGCGGTGCTCGCCTCGGCGCTCGGTCACCGTGCCGGGTTCCTGAACCCCGCGCTGTATCGCCTCGCGTCCGAACGGACGGGAGCGCTCCACCCCCTGAACACGCCCGGCACCTCGAACGACAACGTCTTCTACACGGGCCGGCCTGGCACCGTGTTCAACCCGGCGACGGGGCTCGGCACGCCCGACTTCACCGCCATCGCCGCGGGGCTCGGCCGAGAGCGCTGAAACCGCGGGCCGCAGGACGTCGACCACACGTCCCGCGGTTCCGCGGGTGCCGAAAGACCGACCGCATCCGCCGATCAGGCGACGATCACCCGCCGCCACGCACGATGACGACATGACCGACACCCACCGGATCGGGCTGCCGCGCCCGCGATCAGCCGTCCTCTGGGCCGCACTCGCCGGCTGCGCCGCGGTGACCGCGGTGCTCTTCGTCGTCCTCGCCCCGGGCTGGTTCATCTCCTGGAACTTCGTCGTGCGGGGCGTCCACGCCCTCTTCTCGCCGCAGCCCCTCGACCTCTACGGACGCCATCCCGAACTGCAGATGGGCCCGATCACCTTCCTGCTGAGCGCCCCCGTGGTCCTCCTGCTCCCGCAGCTGCCTCGCCACGTCGTCGCGATCGTGCTGATGCTCGGATGCGGCCTGGCGATCGTCCGCGAGCTCGAGGCCTTCGTCGACCGCAGGGACCCTGCCACGCGCGTCCGATGGTTCCTCGGCGGTCTGCTGACGCTCGCCGCCTTCAGCGAGCTCGCCGTCCGCTACGCCCACACCGACGACGTGCTCGCGCTGCTGGGCGTGGTGCTCGCCCTCGGGATGCTCCGGCGCCGGCACCCCTTGGCCGCCGGCCTCGCGCTCGGTCTCGCCGTCGACGCGAAGCCGTGGGCGCTGCCGTTCGTCGCGCTGCTCGTGCTCGCCGAACCGCGCCGCCGGCTCCCGGCCCTGGCGATCGCGGGGCTCGTCGTCGTCGCCGCCTGGGCGCCGTTCCTCCTGCTCGGTACCGGCAGCCTTCGGGCCCTGCAGTTCCGGATCCCCATCGAGGGTGCATCCACCCTGCGACTGTTCGGCGTGCGGCACGGGACGCCGGCGTGGTGCCGTCCCGTGCAGATGCTGGGCGGGGCGGCCGCGCTGCTGCTCGCCGTCCGGCGGTCTCGCTGGCAGGCGGCGCTGCTCGTGGTCGTGGCGGTCCGGCTCCTGCTCGACCCGGCGGTCAAGCCCTACTACGACGCGGGGATCGTGCTCGGAGCGGCGATGGCCGACCTCTACGCCGTCCTGCCGATCGCCACGCTGATCGCGACACTCGGGGTGGCGCTGCCCTCCCTGCTGCTGGCCGGGGATCCCTCCGTGCGCGGCGTGCTGCGGACCGTCGCGCTGCTGGCGCTCCTCCTCGTGGGGGAGCTGGTTCCGCAGCGCGAGGCCCCCGTGCCGTGGGCGCGGCGCGGGACGGTGCCCTCCGCCCGGGCTCCGGCGGCACGGCCCGTCTAGCCGACGGAGGCGGATACCATCGACCCGGCGTCTCGGCAGCAGGCATCGAGGAGGTTTCCGTGTCCGGACACTCCAAGTGGGCGACCACCAAGCACCAGAAGGCGGTCAAGGACGCCCGGCGGGCCAAGTCCTTCGCGAAGCTCATCAAGAACATCGAGGTCGCCGCGAAGATCGGCGGCGCCGACCTCTCGGGCAACCCGACCCTCGTCGACGCCGTGCAGAAGGCGAAGAAGACCTCGGTCCCGAACGAGAACATCGACCGCGCGATCAAGCGCGGCGCCGGCCTCACCGGCGAGTCGATCGACTACCAGACGATCATGTACGAGGGGTACGGACCGAACGGGGTCGCGCTGCTCGTCGAGTGCCTCACCGACAACCGCAACCGCGCCGCCGCCGACGTGCGCACCGCGATGAGCCGCAACGGCGGCACCATGGCGGACCCCGGTTCGGTCGCCTACAACTTCAGCCGCAAGGGCGTCATCCGCGTCGCGAAGACCGACGGCCTGAGCGAGGACGACGTGCTCACCGCGGTGCTCGACGCCGGCGTGGAGGACGTGGCGGACCACGGCGAGGAGTTCGAGGTGGTCACGGAGGCGAGTGACCTGGTCACGGCGCGGACGGCCCTGCAGTCGGCGGGGATCGACTACGAGTCGGCCGACGCCGAGTTCGTGCCGGGGGTGAG
>DASYJR010000175.1:0-9689 GCA_035996305.1 Amnibacterium sp.
GACTTCTCCTGCGCCTTCACCTCGAGCCACTGCTCCCGGATCTCGTCGGGCGTCGACGCGTCGGAGTCGCCGAAGACGTGCGGGTGGCGGCGCTTCATCTTCTCCGCGCTCGTGGCGGCGACGTCCTGGATGTCGAAGCCCTCCTCCGCGGCCGCGATGTCGGCGTGGAAGAGCACCTGGTAGAGCACGTCGCCGAGCTCCTCGCGCATCGCCGCGATGTCGCCCGTCTCGATCGCCTCGGCGAGCTCGGCCGTCTCCTCGATCAGGTAGCGGACGAGGGACGCGTGCGTCTGCTCGGCGTCCCACGGGCACCCGCCCGGGCCGCGGAGCCGTGCCATGACGGCGACGAGCCGGGTGAGCTCCGGCGTGGACACCTCGGGCAGGTCGATCACCCGCCCATCCTCCCCCGTGCGGTCAGGCGGCCTCTGCGCCGACGGCCGAGACGGCAGGCGCTTCGGCGCGTACCCCCGGCATCGCGATCGCCGCGACCAGGGTGAGCAGGCCGGCGACCACGACGGCGTCGAAGACCGCCGAAGAGGCGCTCGCCGTGCCCGTGACGGCCGATCCTCGCCAGGCGCCGAGCACGCCGTTCGCGATCGCCCCGAACACCGCGACGCCGACCGCGGACCCGATGGAGCGGAGGAACAGGCTCGCGCCGGTGACGACCCCGCGCTGCTCCCATCCGACGCTCGACTGTGCCGCGATGAGGGTGGGAGTCGCGACGAGCCCGAGGCCCAGCCCCACGAGGAAGCAGGTGACCGCCATGAGTCCGATCGAGGCGAGCGGCGCGGTGAGCGCGAGCGCGAGCGCGCCGAGCGCCGCGATCGCGCAGCCGATGAGCGCCGTGGCACGGAATCCGATGCGCAGATAGAGCCGGCCGGCGTTGGACGCGGCGACCGGCCAGCCGACCGTCAGAGCGGCGAGTGCGAGGCCGCTGACGAGCGGCGTCGTGGGCACGACCTTCTCGAGGAACGTCGGCACGTACGACGTGAGGCCCATGGTCACCGCACCGACGCCCGCCGACACGAGCGCGGTGGTGAGCAGCAGGCGGCGCGAGAAGACCCAGAGCGGCAGCACCGGCTCAAGCGCGCGCCGCTCGAGCAGCACGAAGGCCGGCAGGGCCACGACGGCCACCGCGAACGCCGCGACGCTCGGCGCCGAGTTCCACGCCCAGACGGTGCCCCCCTCGAGCAGGGCCGTGAGCAGCGCCGTGAGGCCGACGGTCAGGGTGACCGCCCCGGCCACGTCGATGCGGTGCCGGGTGCGCTCGACGTTCTCGCGGTAGCGGCGGAGCAGGAACACGGTGAGCAGGCAGAGCGGGATGTTCACGAAGAAGATCCAGCGCCAGGAGACGAACTGCGAGAAGACGCCACCGAGGGTCGGCCCCACGACCGAGGAGATCGCCCAGACGCTCGCGAGGTAGCCCTGCGCCTTCGCGCGCTCCGCGATCGTGTAGATGTCGCCGGCGACCGTGATCGAGATGGGCAGGATCGCCCCGGCGCCGAGGCCCTGCACCGCGCGGAACACGATGAGCACGGTCATCGACGGCGCGAATCCGCAGAGGATCGAGCCGAGCAGGAACAGCCCGATGCCGACGAGCAGGATCGGCTTGCGGCCGATCGTGTCGGCGAGCTTCGCGTAGACCGGAACGGAGACCGCCTGCGCGAGCAGGTACACCGAGAACAGCCACGGGAAGCTCGCGAAGCCGCCCAGGTCCTTCACGACCGACGGCACCGCGGTGGCGAGGATCGTCGAGTCGATGGCGATGAGGCCGGTCGACATCATGAGGGCGAGCAGGACGGGGCCGCGCTCGGACCGGAGGCCCACGTCGCGGCGGCTCACGGTTTCGGTCACGGCAGGGTGCAAGCCGCGCCCGGCCCGCGCTCTTCCCGACTTCAGCGGATCTGCAGATCCCGTCGCCGGGCACGGCGGCAGGACGAGATCACGGCGGCAGCACGAAACCGCCGATCTCGCCCTGCTCGAACGGAATCGTCCTGCTGCGGTGCTGGGCTGCCGTCAGTCGGCGGCGACCCGCGCCGTCAGCAGGGCGACCCGGTAGCGGCCGCCCTTCGTCTCCTGCTCCCCCACGCGCCGGAAGCCGAGCGCCGAGTGGAAGCCGAGGGACCGCGGATTCGGGGGCCGCACGTTCACCTCGCACGCCACGTAGGCGCGGCCGTCCGCCTCCGCCTTCGCGAACACGGCGCCGTAGAGCAGCCGGCCGACGCCCGCGCCCCGGGTCTGCGCGTCGATGACGATGCGGTCCACGTAGAGGAAGTCCGCGCCGCGCGCCGAGAACCAGCGGAAGTTCTCGCTCGCGTAGTCGGTGCCGGGGTCGATGGTCACCACGAAGCCGAGCGGCCGGGACGGGTCGGCCTCGTCGACGGCCACGAGGCAGAGCGACGCGAGCGCGGTGAGGAGGGCCATCTCGTCCTCGTCCATCATCGGCACCGCCGGAACGGCGTCGTTGTTCATCTCCGTCACGGCGGGGAGGTCGGCGGGTTCGAGTTCGCGGAGCACGACGGGCACGCCCGGAGCCTACTGACGCCCGCCCGGGCAGGAACGGGACGACGGCATCGGGCAGGATCGATCCGGCCCACCCGGGCCGGAAGGAGCCTTCCGTGCGCTACGACACGACCCGCGCCGCGCTCTCCGCGCCCGCGATCGACGACCTGCTCGCCGCCCGAGTGCGGGATGGTCGCACCCCGTCCGTCGCCTACGCGCTGGTCGCGGAGGGGCGGATCGTGCACACCGGCGGCTTCGCCGACGAGGCGGTCACCCCGGTCCCCGGCCCCGACACCGCGTTCCGGATCGCGTCGTGCACGAAGAGCTTCACCGCCGTCGCGATGCTGCAGCAGCGGGACGCCGGCCGCCTCGACCTCGACGCGCCCGTGGCCGAGTACCTGCCGCTCGTGACGATCCCGGAGGCGTCGCCGACGGTCGCGCAGCTGGCGTCGATGGCGGCGGGGTTCCCCACCGACGACCCGTGGGGCGACCGCCAGGAGTCCCTGCCGCTCGACGTGTTCGACCGGCTGGCAACGGCCGGGTGCCGGCTCATCGACGAGCCGGGCGCTCGCTTCGAGTACTCGAACCTCGGCTACGCGCTGCTCGGCCGCGTGATCGAGCGGGTGAGCGGCCGCCGCTACGTCGACCTGGTGCGGGAGGACGTGCTGACCCCCCTCGGCCTGACCGGCATCGACTACGACCGCGGCGTCGACGCACCCGGCGGCATCGCCACGGGCTTCGCCCGCTTCGGCGCTCGCTGGGAGCCGCAGCCCTTCGCGGAGCCCGGGGCGTTCTCCCCGATCGGCGGCCTCTTCGCGACGCCTCGCAGCCTCGCCACCTGGGTGGCGTGGCTCGCGGACGCCTGGCGGCCGGAGGCGTCCGACACCGTGCTCGGGGCCGCGTCCCGACGCGACGCGCAGACGGCGCTCGTCCCCATCGAGGGCGCCGCCTCGTACGGCTACGGCCTGTTCCTCGACGAGCATCCGAGGCACGGCCTGCTCGTCTCCCACTCCGGCGGCTACCCGGGCTACGGCGCCCACATGCGCTGGCACCCCGGCACCGGGCTCGGCATCGTGGTGCTCGAGAACGCGCGCTACAGCGGCGCGGCGGTGCCGGCGGCGAAGGCGCTCGAGCTCGTGCTCGACCAGGTCGGGTCGCCGGAGCGGCTCCCGGACGTGTGGCCGGAGACGCTCGCGGCCCGCGAGACCGTCGAGCGGCTGCTCCGCCGGTGGGACGACGCGGCCGCCGACGCGCTGTTCGCGGAGAACATCGCGCTCGACGAGTCGATCGATCGGCGCCGGGCGGCGATCGACGCCCTGACCGCCCGGGTGGGCCTCGCCGCGGATGCGACCGTGCCGCCGCTCGAGCAGGCCGCGCCGTGGAGCCGCACGCGCGCCCACCTCGCCTGGACGGTGCCCGGCGCGACCGGCGCCCTGCGGGTCGAGGTGCGGCTGACGCCGGAGCGGCACCCGACCGTGCAGACGTTGACCGTGCGCCTCGGCTGACCGTCAGAGCCGGACGGCGCGGAGCCCGTCCAGGCCGCCCCCGTCGAGAAACGTGGTGACGAGCCCGAGGAAGCGTTCCGGGTCCTCGAGCTGCGGCGCGTGGCCGAGGCCCGGGAGGCTCACGGGGACGGCGTGGGGCACGGTCGCCGAGACCGCGTCGAGGTGCCGGTGCGGCAGCACGACGTCCCGTTCGCCCCACAGCACGATCGTCGGGGTGCTCGCCGCGGCGAGCGCGTCGAGCACCTCCTGCCGCCACTCGGGTCGCACACCCGACCAGGCGCCGAGATCGCGGATGACCTGCAGGTAGTGGCGGCGCGCGCCGGGACGGCGCATCCGGCGGGCGGAGGCCTCCGCGAGCTCGCGGGTGGCGAGCGCCGCGTCCGCGAACAGGGCCCGCACCTGCATGGTGGCGGCGATCATGTGGCAGCGCTGCAGCACCTCGCCGAGCACCGGAACGGTCATCAGCCGCAGGCCGATGGCCGCGTCGGCGCCGAACCCGGCGGGGCTCACGAGCACGAGCGCGCGGATCGCGGAGGGGTCGTCCGCGTGCATCCGGAGCGCGACGGCGCCGCCCATCGAGTTGCCGATGAGCACGACGGGCCGGTGCTCGCCCACCGCCTCGAGGGTGCGTCGCACCATGTGCGCCATCGACGCGAGGGTGATCCGCTCACCCCATGCCGCCGACGCCCCGAACGCCTCGATGTCGATCGCGTAGACCGTGTGCCGCTCGGCGAGGCCCGGCGCGACGCGGAACCAGTCGGTGCGGTCACGGCCGATGCCGTGCAGCAGCACGATCGGGTCCCCGGTGCCGGTGACCGTGAGGCCGACCGGATGCCCGTCGACCCTCAGGGTCGGGCCGGAGCGGGTGCGATGCTGCTCGGCAGTGCTCATGCGTCCTCCCGAACCGCAGCATGCCTCCGGAACCTGGATGGAACGTCCGGGACGCACTCAGGATCGCGGGGCGCCGAACAGCCCGCCGACGTCGAGGTCGGGCTCGGCGAAGGCCAGCACCTCGTCCCCCGCCACCAGCCGCGTGCGGCCGGTGAGCCGCACCGGGCCGCCGTCGCGGCGCACCATGCTCACCCAGCCGTGCTCCCCGAGCGACAGCTCGCCGACGGCCGCGCCGTCCGCGGGCGACCCCTCGGCGACGACGAAGTGCTGCATGCCCTCCGGCTCCTGGGTGAAGCGGAGCCCGGCCATGTACGGCTGCTGCTCGACGGTCCGCATGGGCACGCCGAACCAGGCTGCCAGCAGGGGCACGGCGCCGCCCTGCACGACCACCGAGACGAGCACGACGATGAAGATCAGGGCGGCGATCTGGTCGCCGCCCGGCACATGCGCGTCCCGGATGAGGATGCCGAGCAGGATCGGCACGGCGCCCTTCAGCCCGGCGAGCACGATGAAGGCCCGCTCGCCGAGCGCGAGGCGGATCGGGGCGAGCAGCGCGCCCACGAGCAGCGGCCGGATCACCAGGATCAGCAGCGCCGCGATCGCGAGTCCCGGCAGCAGCACGGCGGGTTGCAGCACGTCGCGCCAGGAGACGCTGAGCCCGAGCACGGTGAAGGCCACGATCTCCGCGAGGCTCGAGAGCCCGCTGCTGAAGCGGCGCACCTCGCCGGCGTAGGGGGCGCGGGTGTCGCCCACCACGATCCCGGCGAGGAACACGGCGAGGAAGCCGGACCCGTGCAGCACGGCGGCGACGCCGTAGAGCAGTGCGGCGAACGCGATCGTGCGCAACGCGTAGAGCGATTCGTTCGGCAGCCGCACCCGCCGCATGAGCAGGCCGAGCAGCCGCCCGCCGGCGAGCCCGACGACCGTGCCGACCACCATCTGCAGCAGGAAGTCGGCGACCCCGGTCACCACCGCGCCGGCCCCACCGCCCGCGGCGAGCAGGGCGGCGAGCAGCGCGATGCCGACGGGGTCGTTCACGCCCGACTCGCCCTCGAGGATCGTTCCGGACCTGCCCCCGATGTCGCGCTTGCCGAGCACGGCGAACACGACGGCCGGGTCGGTCGGCGAGAGCGCCGCGCCGAGCAGCAGCGCCGCCTGCCACGGCAGGCCGAACAGGAGGTGCGCCACCACGGCGACGGCCGCCGCGGTGACGGCGGTGCCGGCGATGCCGACCCAGGTCATCGGCCCGGCGCTCTCCCGGAAGCGGCGCCAGCCGATGTGCATCCCGCCGTCGAACAGGATGAGGATCAGGGCGACCGTGACGATCCGCTCGTCCGTCACGAGCGGCACGGTGCCGAGCACCGGGAAGAGGTCGGACGCGAGCGCGGCGACGATCAGGAACAGGGCGGGCGCCGGCACGCGGATGCGCGTGCCGAGCGCGTTCGCGGCGATGGCGGCGACGAGGCCCAGGCCGCCGAGCAGCACGGCGATCCCGAAGACCTCGGTCTCGCCCATGCCGGCCCCCGATGCATCCGAACGGTCGGGATGCGGATCCCGGCCTCCATCCTAGAAAGCAGGGCGGCGCCCGACCGCGATGGGGTCGGACGCCGGCCGCCACCGGCTGCACGAGGCGGGTCACCCACTCCTCCTGCGGGCGGTCGCCGGGCGGTCTCGGTGTGGGGACCGCCGCGCGCCGTCTGCATGCGGGCGGGCCGGCTGCATGCAGGAACGCGCCCGCGGAGGCGCCTTCCGGCACATCCGCATGCACACGGGACTGCTACGCGGCGGGCTGCGGCTGCTTGACGAAGATCGCGGTGAGCAGCTGCTGCGTCCACTCGATCAGGCCGGCGTCGGGCAGCGGCTGCCCGTCGAGCACCGGCAGCGGCACCGTGACGGCGCCGGCCGTGGCGAGCAGCTTGGAGCCGGGGTACATCCGCTGCAGCCGCACCTGCACCGAGTCCGCCAGGTTCGCGGGCGCGACGCGGAGCATCCTGCCGAGGGCGACGACGTCGGAGAGCCCCGCCTGCTGGGCGACCCGGCGCAGCTTCGAGACGCGGATGAGGTTCGTCACCTCGTCGGGCGCCGGCCCGTAGCGGTCGACGAGCTCGTCGAGCACGAGGTCCACCTGGCCGTCCGCGGCGGTCGGCGCCGACGCGGCCGAGAGCTTCTGGTACGCCTCGAGGCGCAGCCGCTCGCTGTCGATGTAGCTCTCGGGGATCCGCGCGTCGACGGGCAGCTCGAGCCGCAGCTCGGTCTGGCCCTCCGCGACCTCGCCGCGGAAGTCGTTCACGGCCTCGCCGATCATCCGCAGGTAGAGGTCGAAGCCGACCCCGGCGATGTGCCCGGACTGCTCGCCGCCGAGCAGGTTGCCCGCACCGCGGATCTCGAGGTCCTTCAGCGCCACCTGCATGCCGGAGCCGAGCTCGTTGTTCGCGGCGATCGTCTCGAGGCGGTCGACGGCGGTCTCGGAGAGCGGCTTGTCGGCGTCGTAGAGGAAGTAGGCGTAGCCGCGCTCCCGGCCACGTCCGACGCGGCCGCGGATCTGGTGCAGCTGGCTGAGCCCGTACTTGTCGGCCCGGTCCATGATCAGGGTGTTCGCGTTGGCGATGTCGAGCCCGGTCTCGATGATCGTCGTGGAGACGAGCACGTCGAAGCGGCGCTCCCAGAAGTCGACCATCACCTGCTCGAGCTGGTGCTCGCCCATCTGTCCGTGGGCGACCGCGATCCGCGCCTCCGGCACCAGCTCCGCGAGCTCGGCGGCGACGCGGTTGATGGACGCGACCCGGTTGTGCACGTAGAAGACCTGGCCCTCGCGCAGCAGCTCACGGCGGATCGCGGCGGTGATCTGCCCCGGCGAGCGCGGCCCGACGTAGGTGAGGATCGGATGCCGGTCCTCCGGCGGCGTCGCGAGGGTCGACATCTCCCGGATGCCCGTCACCGCCATCTCGAGCGTGCGCGGGATCGGGGTCGCGCTCATCGCGAGCACGTCGACGTTGGTCTTCAGCTTCTTCAGCTGGTCCTTGTGCTCGACGCCGAACCGCTGCTCCTCGTCGATGATGACGAGCCCGACGTCCTTGAACCGGATCTCGTTCGAGAGGATGCGGTGGGTGCCGATGACCAGGTCGACGGTCCCCTCCGCGAGCCCCTTGATCGTCTCCTTGGCCTCGCGGTCGGACTGGAAGCGGCTGAGCGGCCGCACCGTCACCGGGAAGCCGGCGAAGCGCTCCTGGAAGGTGTCGAGGTGCTGGCGCACGAGCAGGGTCGTGGGCACGAGCATGGCGACCTGCTTGCCGTCCTGGATCGCCTTGAACGCCGCGCGCACGGCCACCTCGGTCTTGCCGAACCCGACGTCGCCGGACACGAGGCGGTCCATCGGGATCGGCCGCTCCATGTCGGCCTTCACCTGGTCGATCGTCTCGAGCTGGTCGGGGGTCTCCACGAACGGGAAGGCCTCCTCCAGCTCGCGCTGCCACGGGGTGTCCGGCCCGAAGGCGTGGCCGCGGCTCGCCATCCGCGCGGAGTAGAGCTTCACGAGCTCGACCGCGATGTCGCGCACGGCCTTCCGGGCGCGGCCCTTCGCGGCCGCCCAGTCGGATCCGCCCATCTTCGACAGCTGCGGGGCCTCGCCGCCCACGTAGCGGGTGAGCAGGTCGAGCTGATCGGTCGGCACGTAGAGCTTGTCGCCGGGGTAGCCGCGCTTGGAGGGCGCGTACTCGAGCAGCAGGAACTCGCGCGTCACCTTCTCCGGCGCCTTCTCCCCCGCCCGGCGCGGGCCGGTGCGGGTGCTGCCGGCGACCTCGCGCTGCACGAGCTCCACGAAGCGGCCGATGCCGTGCGTCTGGTGCACGACGTAGTCGCCGGTCTTCAGCTGCAGTGGATCGACGACGTTCTTGCGCCGGGAGGCGAGCTTGTGGGGCCGGTTGTCGACGGAGGCGGCGCGGCCGTAGAACTCCCGCTCGGTCACGAGGGCGAGCGCGATCTCCGGCTGCTCGAAGCCGGCGTCGACGTCGCCGAGGGTGACGTACGCGACGCCCGGCTCGAGCTCGGCGGGCAGCACGTCGACCTGCCGGGCCGCGAGGCCCCGCTCGGCGAGCACGTCGCGGGCGCGTTCGACGAGGCCGCGGCCCGCGGCCGTGACGACGGCGCTCCAGCCGTGGCGGAGGCGGGATCCGAGGTGGTCGAGCAGCTCGGCGGGCTTGCCGGGGGTGACCGGCGTGGCCGCGCCGTCGACACGGAGGTACTCGGCGGAGTCGGCGAGCAGCGCGGCCGCGGCGGCGGGATCCGCGTCCTCGACCGGCTGCGCCTCGAACGCGCTGACGGTCCACCAGGTGCGGTCGTCGCCGGCCGCCTGGCGCAGGGCCTTCACGGTGAGGAAGTCGCCCGCGTCGAGGTCGATGGGCGCCTGGGCGCCCGCGGTGGCGGCGCTCCACGCGGCGTGCAGGAACTCGCGGTTCGTCTCGGCGAGGCTCACTGCGCGGGAGGCGACGCGTTCCGGCGACAGGATCGCCACGGCCGCGCCGTCGGGGAGGTAGTCGCTGACCGGCACGAGCCGCTCGACGAGCACCGGCGCAAGGGACTCCATCCCCTCGACGGGGATCCCCTCAGCGATCTTCGCGAGCATCGTGGTGAGGTTCGGGAACTCGTGCTGCAGCTCGCGGGCGCGCTGCTGCACCGCCTCGGTGAGCATGAGCTCCCGCGCGGGCACCAGCTCGGCCGTCTCGATCGGCACGTCGAGCGTGCGCTGGTCCGCGACGGAGAACCCTCGGAGGCCGTCGACCTCGTCACCGATGT
>DASYJR010000176.1:0-12374 GCA_035996305.1 Amnibacterium sp.
CCTGTGGAGTTCTTCGCCTACCTGCTGTCCGCGCTCGTGATCCCGCCCGCCGCGACCGTCTGGGCCCTGATGGAGCGCACCCGCTGGGCGGTCGTCGTCGTCGGCGTCGCCTGCCTCGCGGTCGCCGTGATGCTCGTGCGGATGCAGATCATCTGGACCCTGCAGCACGCGTGAGTGCTGCGAGAATCGAGGCCTGATGATCGGATCCTCGGCCACCACGCGTCCTGCGCGCCCGAAGACCTCCGGGCCCGGCCGCACCCTCATCGTCTTCTACTTCATCATGACGATCGCCGCGCTCGCGCGGAGCCTGTTCGAGATCGTCGCCCACTTCGGCACGGCGCCCTTCGCATACCTGCTGTCGCTGTTCGCCGGCGTCGTGTACCTCGTCGCGACGATCGCGCTCATCACACCCGGCCGCGCGGCGTACCGGATCGCGGCGATCGCGATCTCGATCGAGCTCGTCGGCGTGCTCGTCGTCGGCACGATCTCCGTCGTCGATACCGGCCTGTTCCCGTTCTCGGGCGACCGGAGCACCGTCTGGGCCTACTACGGCCTCGAGTACCTGCTCATCCCGCTCGCACTGCCCGTGCTGGGCCTGCTGTTCCTGCGCAGCCAGCGCCGAGTCTTCGCGGAGGCCTGAGGGCATGCGCGTCTTCCACGGGGTCGGCGAGGTGCCGGCCGGATTCGGGCCGTCCGCGGTGACGATCGGCAAGTTCGACGGCCTCCACCAGGGGCACCGGGCCGTGCTCGGCGACCTGCTGGCCGCGGCGGGCGACGCGCTCGTGCCGACCGTCGTCACCTTCGACCGGAACCCGCTCGAGCTGCTGCGGCCGGAGGCGTGCCCGCCGCCGCTCGTCGGCCCGGGGCAGAAGCTCGAGCTCCTCGAGACGGCCGGCGTCGCGGCGGTGCTCGTGCTCGCCTTCGACGAGGCCCGCGCCGCGCAGGAGCCCGAGGCGTTCGTCGCGGAGGTGCTCGTGGACGCGCTGCACGTGCGACGGCTGCTCGTCGGCGAGGACTTCCGCTTCGGTCACGGCGGTCGCGGCGACGTCGCGCTGCTGACGCGGCTCGGGGCGGACGCCGGCTTCGAGGTCACGGTGCAGCGGCAGATCGAGACGGCCGCCCGCCGGGTGTCGTCGACGTGGATCCGCGAGCTGCTGTCCGCGGGCGCGATCGAGGAGGCCGCGGCACTGCTCGGGCGGCCGCCCGCCGTTCGCGGTGTCGTCGTGCACGGCGCCCACCGGGGTCGCCTGCTCGGATACCCCACGGCGAACCTCGCACAGGAGTCGGACGGGATGATCCCGGCGGACGGGGTGTACGCCGGGCGGCTCGTCGACCGGACCGGTGGGGGAGCCGACTATCCCGCGGCGATCTCGGTCGGCAGCAACCCGACCTTCGACGGCGTGCCGCCGAAGCAGGTGGAGGCCTACGTGCTCGACCGCACGCTCGACCTCTACGGGCACACGGTCGACGTCGTCTTCACCCACCGGATCCGCGGCCAGATCGCCTACGAGGGCGTCGAACCGCTCATCGCCCAGATGGCGGTCGACGTGGCCCGCGTGCGGACGCTGACGCGCGGGAGCTAGGAGCGGAGCCGCTCGCGCGCTCGCGTACGCCCGGTGGCGGGCGCTCGTGCCCCTAGAGCAGGCCCTTGGTGTGCCAGACCGTCTTCGTCTCCGTGAACGCGCTGATCCGCGCCAGCGTCGGCACCGGCGCCCCGGGGCCGTCCTCGGGCTGCAGCACCCGCTTGAGGGTCTCCGCCGCGTCGACCTGCAGCTGCACCCAGTCGAGGTCGCCCGCCCCGACGAGGTCGATGGCGTTCACGTCGGCGTGCGACGCCAGCCACGGCGCGATCTCCGCCGGGGAGCCCGTCAGCACGTTCACCACGCCCGGCGGGACGTCGCTGGTCGCGAGCACCTCGCTGAGGCTGATCGCGGGCAGCGGCGCGGACCGGCTGGCCACGACGACCACCGTGTTCCCGCTCACCAGCGCCGGTGCCACCGCGCTCACGAAGCCGGTCAGGGAGTGTCCCTCGCCCGCCTGTGGGGCGATGATCGCGACAACGCCCGTCGGCTCGGGGACCGAGAGGTTGAAGTAGGGGCCGGCCACCGGGTTCCCGTTGCCGAGGACCTGCGCGAACTTGTCCGCCCAGCCCGCGAACCACACCCAGCGGTCGATCGCGGTGTCGACGACGCCCACGGCCCGACGCTCGGCGAGCCCCTCGGTGTGCACGAGCTCGTCGACGAACTGGGCCCGGCGGCCTTCGAGCAGCTCGGCGATGCGGTACAGCACCTGGCCGCGGTTGTACGCGGTGGCCCCCGACCACCCCGTGAGGGCGCTCCGCGCGGCGACGACGGCGTCCCTCGCGTCCTTGCGGGACGCCTGCGCGGCGTTGGCGAGGAAGACCCCGCCGGCGCCGGTGATCTCGTAGGTCCGGCCGCTCTCGCTCCGCGGGAACCTCCCACCGATGTAGAGCTTGTAGGTCTTGGGCACGGCGAGCCGGGTCATCGGATCCCTCCGGAGGGCGCGAGGTAGGCGGCCAGCCCCTGCTTGCCGCCCTCGCGGCCGTAGCCGGACTCCTTGTAGCCGCCGAAGGGGGATGCGGGATCGAAGCGGTTGAAGGTGTTGGTCCACACCACGCCGGCGCGCAGCCCGTCGGCGACGGCGAGCACGCGGCTGCCCTTGTCGCTCCAGATCCCGGCCGACAGGCCGTACGGCGTGTTGTTCGCCTTGGCGATGGCCTCCTGCGGGGTGCGGAACGTGAGGATGGAGAGGACGGGGCCGAAGATCTCCTCCCGCGCGATCCGCGAGCTGGTCTGCACGCCGGTGAAGATCGTCGGGGCGAACCAGAAGCCCGCCTCGGGCAGCACGCACGGCGGGCTCCACCGCGTCGCGCCCTCCTCCTCGCCGGCCGCGGTCAGCTCCCGGATGCGCTCGAGCTGCGCCGCGCTGTTCACCGCTCCGATGTCGGTGTTCTTGTCGAGCGGGTCGCCCAGCCGCAGGGTCGTCAGCCGCTGCTTGAGGCGCTCGACCACGTCGTCGTGCACGTTCTCCTGCACGAGGAGCCGGGACCCGGCGCAGCAGACGTGGCCCTGGTTGTAGAAGATCCCGTTGACGACGCCCTCGATGGCCTGGTCGATCGGGGCGTCGTCGAAGACGATGTTCGCCGCCTTGCCGCCGAGCTCGAGCGTGAGCCGCTTCCGCGTGCCGGCCGTCGCCCTGGCGATCTCGCGGCCGACGGCGGTGGACCCGGTGAACGCGATCTTGTCCACATCCGGGTGCCGGACGACGGCCCGGCCCGTGGCGCCGGCGCCGGTGACGATGTTCACGACGCCGGGCGGCAGGTCCGCCTGCTGCAGGATCTCGGCGAAGAGCAGCGCCGTGAGCGGCGTCGTCTCCGCCGGCTTCAGCACGACCGTGTTGCCGCTCGCGAGGGCGGGCGCGATCTTCCACGCCAGCATGAGCAGGGGGAAGTTCCAGGGGATGATCTGGCCGGCGACGCCGAGCGGGCGCGGATCGGCACCGAGCCCGGCGTGGTCCAGCTTGTCGGCCCACCCGGCGTAGTAGAAGAACCAGGCCGCGACGAGGGGGATGTCCACGTCGCGGCTCTCCTTGATCGGCTTGCCGTTGTTGAGGGTCTCCGCGACGGCGAGCTCGCGCGCCCGCTCCTGCACGAGGCGCGCGATCCGGAACAGGTACTTGCCGCGGTCGCTGCCGCTCAGCTTCGACCAGACCCGGTCGTACGCCTTCCGGGCGGCCGCGACGGCGCGGTCGACGTCGGCGTCGTCGGCGGTCGCGATCTCCGCGAGGCCCTCCTCGGTGGCGGGGGAGATGGTGGTGAATGCGGGACCGTTGCCGTCGACGAACTCCCCGTCGACGAACAGGCCGTAGGACGGCCGCAAGGAGAGGATCGCTCGGGATTCGGGCGCCGGGGCGTAGTCGAGGAAGCTCATGCCTGCATCCGTTCCCATCAGTCGATCGTCACGTAGTCGGCTCCCGAGTAGTGCCCGGTCCGCGCCTTCTGCCGCTGCAGCAGCACGTCGTTCAGGAGGCTGGAGGCGCCGATGCGGAACAGGGCGGGCTGGAGCCACTCCTCGCCCGCCGTCTCGGCCACGGTCACGAGGTTGCGGATCGCGTCCTTGGAGGTGCGGATGCCGCCCGCCGGCTTCACGCCCACCTTCTCGCCGGTGAGCCGGTGCCAGTCGCGCACCACCTCCAGCATGAGGAGGGTCATCGGCAGCGTCGCGTTGCTCGCGACCTTGCCCGTCGACGTCTTGATGAAGTCGGCGCCCGCGAGCACCGCGAGCCAGGACGCCCGCCTCGCGTTGTCGTAGGTGACGAGCTCGCCCACCTCCAGGATGACCTTCAGGTGCGCGTCCTCACCGTCCGGGCGGCGGCAGGCCTCCTTGACGGCGCGGATCTCCTCGAACACCTGCTCGTAGCGGCCGGAGAGGAAGGCTCCGCGGTCGATCACCATGTCGATCTCGTCCGCTCCGGCGGCCACGGCGTCCGCGACGTCGGCGAGCTTGACGGCGAGGGAGGCGCGACCGCTGGGGAACGCCGTCGCCACGGCGGCCACGGCGATCCCGGTCGCTCCCGCTGCACGCGCCCGAGGGGCGTGGAAGGGGCCGAGCGCGTCGATCGCGACAGCGGCGAGGTCGCCGTAGACGCAGACGGCGGCGACGCGCGGGCAGGTCGGATCCGACGGGTCGGGCGTGATCGCCTTCGCGACCAGCGAGCGGACCTTTCCCGGCGTGTCCGCCCCCTCGAGGGTGGTGAGGTCGATCAGCTCGATGACGCGATCGAGCGCCAGCCGCTTGGACGTCGTCTTGATGGAGCGGGTGGCCAGCCCGGCGGCGCGCTGCTCGAGCCCGACGGCGTCGACGCCGGGGATCCCCTCGAGGTAGCGGCGGAGGGTCGCGTCGGTCACCGGCGCGTCGAGGAGCTCGAGCGCTCGCCCGGCGACCACGGACGCTCCGGGGCGTGCGACCCCGGTCCCGGATCCGTCGACCGTCACGCGGCGCCTCCCGTCCCCGCGCCGGGTGAGGGCCGCCTGCGGGGCGGCTCGAACTCGGTGCTCACGACCGGCAGCCTAGGCGCGTCTTCGGCCTCCACCGTTTGTCCCGTCCAGCGGGTGGTCGTAGCCTGAACAGGTGACCGACGCCCGATCCACCTCCTCCGCGGGCCCGGCCGGAACGGGCGGCCCGGTCGTCTTCCTCGGCGACAGCCTCACCGAGGCCGGCGCGTGGGAGCAGTACTTCCCCGACCTCGACGTCGTGAACGCCGGCCGCAGCGGCGACACGACCGCGGACGTGCAGGACCGCCTCGACGACGTGATCGCGCGCCGTCCGTCGGTCGTGGTCGTCATGGTCGGCACCAACGACTTCGGGCTCCGCGCGACCGTCGAGCAGGTGGTGCGCGGCACGGAGAACATCCTCTGGGCGCTGCACCACGCCCTGCCCGAGACGCGCATCCTGGTGGTGTCGGTCCTGCCGCGGGAGCGCGAGCGGTCCGAGTGGATCAAGCAGGTGAACATCCACGTCCGCCAGTTCGCCCCGACCGTCAAGGCCGAGTTCATCGACCTCTGGCCCCAGGTGGCAGCGGAGGACGGCGAGCTGAGCCCGCGCTACACGAACGACCGGCTCCACCTCAATGACGCGGGCTACGCCGTGTGGGCCGACGCGGTGCGGCCGCACCTCGCGGGCTGACGACCCGGGGGAGCCCGGGCACCCCATCGCGTCCAGCAGCCCCCGCCCTCTAGACTGCGGATCGCTCGGACGATCGATCCGGGACCGCACTCGATGCCGTGCCGACGCCGGCAGGAGGATCCGCGACACGACCTGACCGCAAGGGGGACCGCTCTTGGCCGACGTGCGCTCGAACCTGCGCCCCCTGCCCACGCCCGCGTCGCGCATCCGCGGCCGGTCGGACGTCCTGGTCCAGGACGGGCTGCTCGCGCTCGCCAACCGGGCGGAGACGCCCGGCGAGGCGCGGGTGTCCGACCTGCTCTTCCTCGCCGACGCGCTCGAGCGCGGCGGCGTCGAGGTGCTGCTCATGCGCGACGACCTCGACCAGCCGATCCTCGTGGTCGACGAGACCGAGCGGGTCGCCGTGCAGCGGGCCCTCGTCATCGCCTGCGCCGACGAGCCCTGCTACGCGTTCCCGCTGAAGCGGGACCTCAGCCGCCGCGGCCGCGCCGGCCTGATCGCGGACGGCGAGCTGGCCGGTCGCGATGAGCGGCTGCTCGCCCTCGTCCGGCCGCGGATCGACGCCGCCGGCATGCTGCGCACCGACCACGCCGTGCGCTTCGAGTTCTGGGTGAAGAGCGGCGCCGAGGTGCGCGTACCGGCCCCGAACGCGCTGACCCGCAAGCGGTTCGTGCGCGAGGACATGCACCTCGACGAGGTCGACCGCTACGGCCGCACCTGGCTCACGATGCGCGACATGTTCGCCCAGTTCGCCTCCGAGGTCACCTTCCCCGTCGACATCGTCTTCTCCTGGGTCGACGGCACCGACAAGGAGTGGCAGCGGGCCAGGGCGCGGCGGATGGAGAGCTACGTCGTCGGCGAGGGCGACGACTCCGAGGCGCGGTACCGGCAGATCGACGAGCTGAAGTACGCGCTCCGGTCCGTGCACCAGAACCTGCCGTGGGTGCGGAACATCTTCATCGCGACGGACTCGACGGCGCCGAGCTGGCTCGCGGAGCACCCGCGGGTCCGGATCGTGCGCAGCGAGGAGTTCTTCGCCGACCCGTCGGTGCTGCCGACCCACAACTCGCAGGCCGTCGAGTGCCAGCTGCACCACATCGAGGGCCTCTCGGAGCACTTCCTCTACTCGAACGACGACATGTTCATCGGACGACCGCTGCGGCCGGAGACGTTCTTCTCGCCGGGCGGGATCACGCGGTTCGTCGAGGCCGACCTCCGCATCGGGATCGGCGAGAACCACTCGCGGCGCAGCGGGTTCGAGAACTCGGCGCGCGTGAATCGGACCCTGCTGAAGGCCCGCTTCGGGCGCCTCACCACTCGGCACCTCGAGCACGCGGCGACGCCGTTGAACCGCACGGTGATCGAGCGGATGGAGCAGGAGTTCCCGCGGGAGTTCGCCCGCACCGCGGCGAGCCCGTTCCGCGCGGCGGACAACATCTCGGTGACGAACTCGCTGTACCACTTCTACGGCCTGCTCACCGGGGCCGCGATCCAGAACACCGAGGCGAAGGCGCTCTACGTCGACACGACGACCCGCAAGGGGCTCGGCCGGCTGAAGACGCTGCTGAAGCGGCGCGACCAGGACTTCTTCTGCCTGAACGACGGCAGCTTCCCCGAGGTGGGCCCCGAGGAGCGCGCGCACAGGGTGCGGTCGTTCCTCGAGCGCTACTACCCGCTGCCGGCGCCCTGGGAGGTGCCGGAAGCGGCACTCACTCCGAGCGCGGCGGCAGGGTGATCGGCGAGGTCATCGCCTCGAGCTCGCGGTCGACCGCGTCGCGCCGCCGCTTCGACGGCGCCACCGGCGACGACTCGGGCACGACGACGCCGTGCGCCGCGAGCACCGCGGCGCTGTCCGCCGCCGAGGTGACCGACAGCGTTCGGCCGGCGGCGACGGGGACGACGGAGTGGAGCACGGTGTCCTCGTACACGTGCACGAGGTTGTACGACTGGGCGCCGTCCTGCGGCCTGGTGGCGCGCGCCTCGCCGGTGAGGTCCTGCGTGTAGCAGGTCGCCGACGCGACCGAGACCGGTACCCCGGCGAACATGCCGCTCGTCGAGAAGTGCAGGTGGCCGGCGAGGATCCCGCGCACGTCGCTGCCCTGGATCACCTCCGCCAACTCGCGCTGCTCACGCAGCTCGACGAGCACGGCGAGATCCTGGATGCACGGCAGCGGCGGATGGTGCAGGGCGAGGATCGTGCCGTGCGGGGCCGGCTCGGCCAACTCCTCGGCGAGCCAGTCGAGCTGCGCGCCGGAGAGGGCGCCCCAGTGGAAGCCGGGGACCGAGGTGTCCATGGTGACGACCCGCAGGCCGTTCACGTCGTAGACGCGATCGACGGGCTTGCTGCTGCCCACCTGGCCGAACAGGACCCGACGGAAGGTGGCCCGGTCGTCGTGGTTGCCCATGCACCAGATCACCTGCGCGCCGATCCGCCGGGCGGCGGGCTCCACGATCCGCCGCAGCGCCCGGTACGCGGACGCCTCCCCGAGGTCGGCCAGGTCCCCCGTGAAGACGATCGCCTCCGGACGCGTGCCGGCCGCCTCGAGATCCGCGAAGAGGCGTTGCAGCGTCACCTCCGGGCTGACCGATCCGTACAGCCGGCCCCCCGGCGCGAGCAGGTGCGTGTCGCTGAGGTGGAGCAGGAAATGGTCGGGCCGGGCGTGCTCCGCCGTGCGGACGGGTTCGACGTGGCCGTCTCGGCCTCGGGTCGTCATCGGTTGCTGCTCTTTCGTAGCCGGAGGGAGTACCGCACTGTACGCATCGGGATTCGTCGCACTCTTGTCATCGGGTGGGACACCTGATGACCGTTCTGTGAACAGGAATCGTCGTCCTCGCCGACGGGATCCGGAGTCAAGCGGGCCGCGCGCCGGAGATTCCGACCGCTTCCGCAGCCCGTTCCGCGGCCGATTCGAGCGCCCGGGCCAGCGCGACCCCCCGGGCGAGGGACGCCAGCAGCGTCCCGGCGAAGGCGTCGCCCGCGCCCGTCACGTCGACCGGGTTCGACGGCGCCGCGGGCGTGCTGATCAGCACACCGTCCGCGACCGTGACCGCGCCGTCCGCGCCGCACTTCACGACGACCGTCCGATGCCGCTCCGCGAGCGTCAGGGCGGCGCGGCGCGGGTCGGGTTCTCCTGTCAGGATCTCGGCTTCTTCACGGCCGGGCAGCAGCAACTCGCAGCCGGCGACCAGGTCGCCGAACCGCTTCGGCCCGTACGTGGCGAGCAGCCCGACGGATCCGGGATCCACGGAGACCGGGATCCCGAGCCGCCCGGCGAGCGCGAGGAGCGCCCGCCAGCCGTCGTCACGGTCGGGCCCGGTCACCACGTGCCCGGTGAGGTGCAGCAGGGTGTGCGAGGCGAGCAGGTCGGGGCGCACCGACTCCGGGCCCGTCAGCCGGTTGGCGCCGCGCGACGTGAGCATCGTGCGCTCCGCCCCGTCGGACAGCACGACGATCGTGCCGGTGGGTTCGTCCGCGCCGGCCAGCTCCGGCACGACGCCGGCCCGCTCGAGGACGGCCGCGTGCCGCGCGACATCGTCGTGGTGCACGGTCGCGACGACCGTGGCGGCGACGCCCGCCGCGGCGATCCAGCAGGCCGTGTTCGCGGCGGAGCCCCCTGGCAGCCGCTCGATCGTGCTCGGGGTGTCGGTGCCGGGCCGGATCGGCGCGGACGGCCGCACGAGCACGTCGTCGATCACGTCCCCGACGACGAGGACGCGCGGCGGGATCATGCGGCGCGAGCGGCGTACGCGGTGGCGACGTCGGCGGCGACGGCCACGTTGTTGCGGGCGAGCGCGAGGTTCACCTCGAGCGATCGGCCGCCGGAGGCCTGCACGATGAACGAGAGCAGGAACGGGGTCACGGCCTTGCCCCGGACCTTCGCCGCGTCCGCCGCCGCGAACGCCTCCGCCAGCACGCGGTCGTGCTCGGTGCGTTCCCACGCGAGGTCGCCGGGCACCGGGTTCGCGAGCACGAGCCCGGGCGTCGCGCCCGGCTCGGCGAGCGCGTCCTGCGCGGCGAGGATCGCGGCGACGTCCTCCGGGGTGTCGACGCGCCAGTCGAGGGCGTGACCGCTGCCCGGGAGCCAGAAGCTCGGGAACTCGTCCGTGCGGTAGCCGACGACCGGCACCGACAGCGTCTCGAGGCGCTCGAGCGTGGCGCCGATGTCGAGCACGCTCTTCACGCCCGCGCAGACGACCGCGACGGGGTGGGCCGCGAGGGCGCCGAGATCGGCCGACTCGTCGAAGGTGGTGACGTAGCCGCGGTGCACGCCGCCCAGGCCCCCGGTGGCGAACACGCGCACCCCGGCGAGGGCGGCGAGCCGCATCGTGGCGGCCACGGTCGTCGCGGCGCTGCGGCCCGCGGCCGCGAGCACGGGCAGGTCGCGGACGCTCGCCTTCGCCATGTCCTCCCCGGCGATCCGGTCCAGCCCCGCCTCGTCGAGGCCGACCCGCGGGACGCCGTCGAGCACGGCGACGGTCGCCGGCACGACACCCGCGGCGCGCAGCACCGCCTCGAAGTCGGCGGCCGCCTCGCGGTTGCGGGGCCGCGGCAGCCCGTGGCTGATGATCGTGGACTCGAGGGCGACGACGGGCCGGCGCTCCGCGAGGGCGTCGGCCACCTCCCCGGACACCTGGACGCGCGGATCCCTCACGTGCCCAGCGTAGGGAACCCTCGGCGGCGCCCCGATAGCGTTCCAGGCATGGCGCATCCGGGTCCCACCGTCCTCGTCGTCGGAGCCGGCGTGGTGGGCCTCACGACCGCGGTGCTCCTGGCGGAGCGCGGGATCCGGGTCACGGTCGTCACGGCCGAGGCCGTCGGCGGCGGCTCGACGGGCCGCTCGGCGGGGATCGTCAGCCAGCTGCACGGGACGGCGTACCGGCGGATGCGCGGCGAGACCGCGCTGAAGAACGCGATCGCGTACCGGCAGGCGAACGCCGACGGCTTCGCCTGGATCGACCGCTTCCTGCGGCGCCGCGAGGTGCCGTTCGAGGAGCGCGACGCCTACCTGGTCGCCGGCGACGCCGCGGCGACGAGGCGGATCGACGACGAGCATCTCGCCGCTCGGCGCGCTGGGCTGCCCGTCGAGAAGCTCCGCCGGCCGGCGCTGCCCGTCCCGGCGTACGGCGCCCTGCGGCTCCCCGGGCAGCTGCTGGTCGACCCGCGGGTCCTGCTCGAGGCGCTCGCCGCCGAGGCGCGCGGGCTCGGGGTGACGATCCACGAGGGGGAGCGGGTCGTCGACGCGGACGTGCGGGCGTCGGGCCCCTCGCGCGTGACGACGTCCCGGGCGGTCCACGAGGCGGACTCGATCGTGCTCGCCACGGGCACGCCGATCCTCGACCGCGGGCTCTACGCGTTCAAGACGCAGCCGTACCGGATCCTCGCGGTGCACGGCACCGGCACCGACCCGACCGCGCCGATCCTCACGAGCGTGACCACGAGCGGCAGCATCACCGTCGCGCCGGCCGCCGACCGCGGCGTCACGCTCCTGGGCGGCGCGCATCCCACCGGCGTGGACCTGCCGGAGTCGCGGCACCTCGCGGTCGTGGAGCGGTTCGCCTCGGCCCACCTCGACGGATTCGTCCGCGACGCGGTCTGGAGCGGCCAGGACTACCGCCCGTTCAACCCGATCGCGTTCGTCGGGGTGCTGCCCCGGTCGGCCGGGCGTGTGCGCTTCGCGACAGGCTTCGACGGCTGGGGGCTCACGCACGGCACCGCTGCAGCCATCCGCATCGTGCGGGAGATCGCGGGGGAGCCGAAGCCCGACTGGGCCGCGACCATCGGCCGCCGCGCCACGCGTGCCAGGAGCGGCCGGATCGGGGTCTCCGCGGATGCGGCGGCGGCGGCCCGCCGGGTCGTCACGCCGCTGCGCGTCACCGCCGCCGACCGCCGCCTGCTCACCGAGGGGCACGGCATCGTGCACCGCACCGACCGCGGCATCACCGCCACGAGCCGCGTCGACGGCGTGGTGCGCAGCGTCTCCGGCGTCTGCACCCGCCTCGGCGGCGCGCTCGCCTGGAACGACGTGGAGCGGTCCTGGGACTGCCCCGTCTGCGGCAGCCGGTTCGCCCCCGACGGGACCGTGCTCGAGGGCGGCGCACGGGGAGCGCTCGCCCGCTTCCCGGACCCCACGGACTGGGGCGGCGCGGCGGAGCGACACGCCGATCCGGGCGCGGTACACTGAGGCCCTGCGGCCGGATCCCGATCCGAGACGCGGGTGCCCGATTCTCACGGGTCACCCGCCTGCTTCCCGAAGCCGCCCGCACCACCCCTCGATCCGTGTCGCCCGGCCGTCTGCCCGGGCGCGGATGTGCACTCAGGAGACCAGCTTGGCTCGACCGTCGGCGACCGCCACCCGTACCCGCGCGCCCAAGAAGGGCCCGTTCGACAACACCGGGCTCATCCCCGTGCTCGCCCGGGCCGTCCGGGAGGTGGAGACCGCCGCGTCGCGCGGGCCCGTGGGCCCGTCGGGCCGCACGAAGTACCAGGTGATCGCGCTGCTCGTGCGCGAGGAGCGCGCGAGGGCGAAGACCGACCCGGAGCTCACCGAGGAGGCGCGTGCGGAGACGCTGAAGCGCCTCGACGGCGTGGCGACGATCCTCGCGAAGACCGCGGCCCGCGACACCTCGCTCATCGCCCTGCTCGAACCGAACCACCCCACCTCCGACGCC
>DASYJR010000177.1:0-14804 GCA_035996305.1 Amnibacterium sp.
CGACGACCCTCGCCGCCCTCATCGATCGCGCCAACGAGACCCGGGCCGACCACATCATGACCGTCGAGGACCCCATCGAGTTCGTGCACACGAGCAAGCGGGCTCTCGTCAACCAGCGCGAGGTCGGCTCCGACACGCAGAGCTTCGGTCAGGCGCTGAAGCACGTGCTGCGCCAGGACCCCGACATCATCCTGCTCGGCGAGCTCCGCGACCTCGAGTCGATCTCGGTCGCGCTGACCGCCGCCGAGACCGGCCACCTCGTGTTCGCGACCCTGCACACCTCGGACGCCGCCCAGTCGATCGACCGCATCATCGACGTGTTCCCCGCGCACCAGCAGCAGCAGGTGCGGATGCAGCTCTCGCTGACCCTGCAGGGCGTCGTCTGCCAGACCCTCGTGCCGAAGGCGAACGGCCGCGGCCGCGTGGTGGCCGTCGAGGTGCTGAAGATCACGCCGGCCGTCGCGAACCTCATCCGCGGCGCGAAGACCAGCCAGATCGTCACGGCGATGCAGACCGGGTCGGCGATGGGCATGCAGACGATGGACCAGCACCTCGCGGCCCTCGTCTCCGACGGCACCATCACGATGGAGGAGGCGGAGGGCAAGGCGCACGACGTCGAGACCGTCCGCCAGCTCGCGTCCACGCCGAAGTTCGGTGGCGCGACCATGGACTTCTCCGCGATGAGCGGGGTGAGTCGCTGATGGCGGTGGCCGCCCCCGCCGCGAACGCCCAGCGCACCTTCGCCTACAAGGCGCGTTCGCAGGACGGCAAGCTCGTCAAGGGCGCTCTCGACGTCGCGACCGAAGCGGCGGCGGTCTCGCGCCTGAACAGCATGGGCCTCGCGCCGGTCGAGCTGACCGAGAAGCTGCCGGGCACGGGCCTGGACCGCGAGATCTCCCTCGGGATCTTCGGCAAGCGGATCAAGGTCACCGACCTCGCCGTCGCCGCGAGGCAGCTCGCGACGATGACCGCCTCGGGCCTGCCGCTCCTGCGAGCGGTCTCCATCGTCGCCGGGCAGACGGAGAACCAGAAGCTCGCCGGCCTGCTGCACGACGTGGCCCGCGACGTCGAGACTGGCAGCGCGTTCTCCGACTCGTTGTCGCGGCATCCCGCCGAGATCCCCGCGATCATGATCAGCATGGTGCGCGCCGGCGAGACCGGCGGGTTCCTCGACGTCGCGCTCGCGTCCATCGCCACCACCTTCGAGAAGGAGGCGAAGCTCCGCTCGACGATCAAATCGGCCATGACCTACCCGATGGTCGTCCTCGTCATCGCACTCCTCGCGGTGATCGGCATGCTGCTCTTCATCGTCCCGATCTTCAAGAACATGTTCGAGGGGCTCGGCAGCTCGCTGCCGCTGCCGACGCAGATCCTGGTCGACATCTCCGATCAGATGGTCTGGCTGCTCCCCGCGATGATCGTCGTCCTCGTCGCCGCGTCGACGTTCTGGCGGACGAAGAAGGACACCGACGCGGTCCGACGTCTCGTGCATCCGCTCATGCTCAGGGTGCCGATCTTCGGTCCGCTCCTGCTCAGGGTGGCGATCTCCCGCTTCGCGCGCAATCTGGCCAACATGACGAGCGCCGGCGTTCCGCTGCTCCGCGCCCTGACCATCGTCGGGCAGACCTCGGGCAACTGGGTCATCGAGCAGACGGCGCTCCGCGTGGCGGAGTCCGTCCGCCTCGGCGGGTCGATGGCCGCGCCGCTCGCGGAGGAGAAGATGTTCCCCGCGATGGTCGTCCAGATGGTCGCCGTCGGCGAGGAGTCGGGCTCCGTCGACACCATGCTCAGCAAGGTCGCCGACTTCTACGACGACGAGATCGAGGCGACCGCGGACGCCCTCACATCGCTCATCGAGCCGGTGCTCATCTGCTTCCTCGGCGTCGTCGTCGGCGGCATGGTCGTCGCGCTGTACATGCCGATCTTCAGCATCGCGACGGCCGTCAAGTAGCGCGCCGCGCGCGCGAACGGCCCCGGCTCAGGACCGAGTCGGGGCCGTTCGCCGTCCGGAGGCAGCGCCGACGCGGGCCGCGGCAGGACCGCCGGCCCCGCGCAGCGCCTCCCCCAGTTCGGGTGCAGGCGGCACCTGGGACGGCGCGCCCGGGGCCGACCGCCCTCGCGGTCGGCCATCCTGCGACCGTTCGGTTTCCCATCGGGGGTAGACCGATCTGGCTGGTTTGTCCCGTCGACTGGGGTCAGAAACGCGGGGAATGCCCCCGTACGGGGTCTGATCAGGGGATTTGCATGTCCGTAGCGTGTACCCCGATAAGTCCTCCGGCAGATCCGGAGGACCGGCTCCATCTCCACCACTCGAATGGAAACCAAACCCGTCATGTCCACCACCACCGCCCTCAAGGCTCGTCGCGAGGCCCTGACCGACCGTGAGGCCGGCTTCACCCTCATCGAGCTCCTCGTCGTCGTGATCATCATCGGCATCCTCGCCGCGATCGCGATCCCCGTGTACCTCGGTGTCCAGAACAACGCCAAGGATTCTGCGGCGAAGTCGGACCTCACGTCCGACAAGACCGCCCTCGTCGCGTACTCCACGGACAACAACGGTTCGCTGCCCGGCACACTCGCCGCGGCCCAGGCCCTCACCAACTACGGCTGGTCGCAGAGCACCAACACGGCGTCGTTCAGCTACTCCACCGCCAGCGGCCTCTTCTGCTTGAGCGCGACCAGCTCGACGACGAACACCTTCTACATCTCCTCCAACAAGGCCGTCACGTCGGGCGCCTGCCCCGCCTCCAGCGGCAGCTGGTGATCGTCCTCGCCTGAACGGGCGGGCATCCGGTGTCACGTCGCCGGACGCCCGCCGCCAGGGGGGATGCCCAGCAGCTGCACCCGGACCTCCGCCTCACCCGCTTCCTCCCCGAAAGCCCGAGATGACCTCTGAGCGCGACATGCCCCGGCCCCGGGCCGACGCCGGCATGACCCTCATCGAGGTCGTCGTCGCGATGATGGTCTTCGCCATCATCGCCTCCGGCATCGTCGCGGGGATGACGACCATCGCCCGGATGACGAGCGACGACCGTGCGAGGGTGATCGCCGCGAACCTCGCGTCGGAGCAGTCCGACCTCGCCCGCGCGATCGGCGATCCGTTCAAGCTCGTCGGCGCCACGACGACGCGGTCGTTCCCGACCCCGAACGGCGGCAGCCGCGTCTTCACGACCACGCGGACCGTCTCCTGGGTCTCCTCGGCCGGCGCGGACGTGACCTGCGGCAGCTCGGCGAATCTCTTCTTCATGCGCGTGCACGTGCTGGTCACCTGGCAGGGCCGGCTCCCGAGCACGGCTCCGGTGCAGACCGACACCCTCCTCGCGCCGGCGGGTCACATCGCCGATCCCTCGACCGGCGCGATCGCCATCTCCGTCGTCGGCGCCGACGGGCTTCCCGTCTCCGGCGTGGCCGTCTCGATCGTGCCGGCCGCCGGTGGCGCCGCCGTCGCCGCCCAGGCCCCGGTGACGAACATCGACGGCTGCACCTACGCGACCAAGGTCGCTCCTGGCACCTATTCGGTCAGCATCACCGCGACCGGATACCTCGACGTCGACCAGGACCCGTCGCCCACGAGATCGGTCGTCGTGACCGTCGGTGCGACGCAGTCGGTCGCGTTCCAGTACGACCGGGCGGCGACCTATCCGGTCGCGTACGCCGCGAACTACGTGCCGACCGCGCCCGCGCTCGCGGCGCAGCTCCCCACCGATCTCGACACCACGTTCATCACCCCCTCCGGGGGCTTCTACGACATCACCGCTCCTGCCGGGACGGTCCGGCTGCACCCGTTCTCGCCGAACTACTCCGCCGTCGCGGGGGCGCTCGGAACCAGCTCCGGCACGACCACCTGCGCGGTCGTGGACCCGTCCGCATGGCCTGCCGCGACTCAGGCCGGTACCCCGCTCGCGGCCGGCGTCCGCGCGGCTCCGCAGTACGGGCCCCCGGGCGGTACCGCCGGTGGGTTCCGGCTGCCCATGGGCGTCGTCCTCGTGAAGGCGACGGCCGCGGGGTACCTGAAGGCCGTCCAGACGGATGCGGGGCCGGGCGTCAGCGGCGAGCCCCAGTGCACCACCAAGGCCACCTACGTGTTCGGGAACGTCCTGGCTGCCGGAACCGTGGCGATCGCCCTGCCCTTCGGAACCTGGACCCTCTACTCGGGCACGGCCGCGGCCCAGACCACGGCGATCGCGGGCCCGGCCCTCAGCGTGCCCACCAACCTCCTCCCGGGCGACGTCACCGCCGCCGGCGTCGTCACCCTCGATCCGAGGGGCGCCGGATGATCGCGGTCGAGGAACGAGACGGGACCGCCCCGGCGAGCGCGGACGAAGGGCTGTCCATCGTCGAACTGATGGTCGCGATGATGATCACGGGGATCGTGCTCGCGATCTGCGGGACCTTCTTCGCCAACGTCGCGAAGCTCACCGCGGCGTCCAACAGCTCCCGCGATGCCACGGGGCAGGCGGCCCTCGCGCTCGACGCGATCGGATCCGTCGTGCGGGTCGCCGCGGACAACGCCACGTCGGCCACGACCACCGCTCCCGCGGTGGTCGCCGGAACCGCCGCGAGCCTCACCGTCACCGCATGGACCGACACGGACTCGGCCGATCCCGCTCCTTCGCTGGTCACCTTCTCCATCGGCGCCGACGGCTATCTCACCCGGACGACCATCTCGGGCGTCGCGGTCGACGGCTACTACATCTTCACGGGTGCGCTGAGCTCCAAGCGCATCGGCGGCCCGTTCGTGACCGTCGGCGCGGCCCCCTTCTTCTCCTACCTGGACAACACGGGAACGCTGCTTCCGCTCGGTGGACAGCTCTCGACGACCCAGCGGACCGCGGTGACCTTCGTCGGCGTCACCGCGACCGTCGCCCATCGGGACGCCGCGGGAGAGTCCGACCCCGTGGTGGTCACGTCGGCGATCGGGATGCCCAACCTCGATCGGGACGTCAGCGGCGGATCCACGATCCAGCAGGTCCCGATCCCGATCACGACGCCGGCCCTCGGGAGCGCGCCGTGAGGCGCACCGAGGATCGAGGCGCTGCGCTCCTGGTCGTGATCGGCATCGGGCTGGTCATGGTGCTGCTGGTCAGCACCGGTCTGACCGTGGCGCTGTCCGGCATGCGGCAGGCCTCGACGGAGGCCGACTACGACGCTGCGATGGACGCTGCCTACTCGGGCGTCCAGGACTACCTGGCACGGCTGAACGCCGACCCGACCTACACGAGCTACGGCAATCCGGCCTCGACGTTCAGCGCCACGAGCGCGCTCGCCCTCCCGCCGACGACCAATCCCGCGTTGAACGTCAAAGCGGGTCAGGCGTGGGCCGCCGTGCCGGGGAGCGCAGGGCGCGCCTCGTTCCGCTACGAGGTGGACACCTCGGCGTTCAAGTCGACCGGGATCCTCCGGGTGCGGTCGACAGGTCTCGTCGGATCCATGACGCGCACGGTGCTGTCCAACATCCGTGTGCGGGGTTTCGTCGACTACCTCTACTTCACGGACTACGAGATGCAGGACCCGAAGCTCACCGGCAAGGCCGCTTCGTGCAACCTGCACATCTGGGAGGGTCGCGCGTCGAGCTGCGGCACGATCCAGTTCGCGACGGCGGACCGGCTGAGCGGTCCGGTGCACTCCAACGACACCCTGACGATCTGCGGGTCCCAGTTCGCGGGATCGGTGACCACCGGGAACACCGGGTCGCCGCTGTTCCTCACCCCGGCGGGCTGTCCCGCCCCGACGTTCGGGCCCGCCGGCATCGCGAACGCATCGGTGCTCCCCATGCCGCAGACGAACTCGCAGATGCAGAACGAGACGCGTACCGACCTGACGAGCAGCCCCGGCTGCCTCTACACCGGGCCGACGCAGGTGACCTACAACACCAACGGCACGATGACCGTCATCTCGCCGTGGACCCAGTACACCAACGCGGATGCGACCTCCGGCACCAGCCCCGCGCAGTGCGGCTCCCTTCCGGCGCTTCATTCGTCGACGGGGGCGACGGTGCCGCAACTCGACGCCAACCTGCTCTACGTCCAGGACGTGCCAACGGCCGCGAGCGACCCGAACGCCTCCAGCACCGCATCGACCGCCCTGCCGACCGGCTTCACCTGCCTGGGCAGCGACGGATCCAGCACCCTGCCCGGATCGAACGGAAGCGCCGGATGGCGTTTCGGCACGGTCCAGTACCCGCTCGCCGGTGAGGCCCCGGCGCCCGGGTGGTTCGCGAACGGGACCGACCGCACGCACTGGGACGTCTCGACGCCGGCGTACGGGTGCCGGAGCGGCGACCTCTTCGTCAAGGGAGAGGTCAGCGTGCAGACCACGGCCGGCAGCTCCAACTACATCTACGTCACCGGCGACATCACCGACAAGGACAGGAACACCGACGTGCTCGGACTGGTCGGGCAGAACGGCGTGCTGGTGTGGAATCCGATGAGCGCGCTCAGCCTTCCGCTGCTGGCGGGGCTGAACCGGGAGATCGACGCCGCCATGGTCTCGGTCGCCCACACCTTCCAGGTGCAGAACTTCGACACCGGGCCCCTCCGCGGCACGCTCACCGTCTTCGGGTCGCTCGCCCAGAAGTACCGCGGGCCGGTGGGAACCGGTATCGCTTCGGCGCAGGTCACCGGGTACGTGAAGAGCTACACGTACGACCCGCTCCTGGCCGCGCTGACACCACCGAAGTTCCTGTCGCCGTCCGCCACGAGCTTCGTGCTCATGCGGTACGCCTCGGTCGGCACGGCCTTCGACGCGGCGGGTGCACCGCGATGACCCTCGCCCTGATCCTCGCCGTGGGGATGTTCGGTCTGCTCATCGGGTCGTTCCTCAACGTCGTCACGTACCGGGTGCCGATCGGCATGTCCGTCGTCACGCCGCCGTCGGCCTGCCCGCACTGCGCGACGCCGATCTCGGCGCGGGACAACCTGCCGTTGCTGTCGTGGGCGCTGCTGCGCGGCGTGTGCCGGCACTGCCGCACGCCGATCTCCGTGCGCTACCCGCTGGTCGAGGCGGCGACCGGCATCGCCTTCGCGGTCGCGGCACTGCCGTTCCTGCCACAGGTCACCACCGCGAGGGACCCGGGCGCCGCGATCTCCGGCGCCCTCGAGCTCGTCGCGTACCTCTATCTCGCGGCGATCTCCGTCGCGCTCGCGGTGATCGACCTCGACGTGCGCCGCCTCCCGGACGCGATCGTGCTTCCGTCCTACCTCGTCGCCGCGGCCCTGCTCGTTGCGGTGGACGTGCTCAGCGGGGATCCGGCGAAGCTGCCCCTCGTCGTGATCGGCGGCGCGGGCTCGTTCCTCTTCTACTACCTCCTGCGCGTGGCGAAGCCGGGCGGCATGGGTCTCGGCGACGTGAAGCTCGCCGGTGTGCTCGGCCTCTACCTCGGCCAGGCGGGCCTCGCCCAGCTGCTCGTCGGCACGTTCGCCGCGTTCGTGCTCGGTGGCGTCGCCGGCGTCGCGCTGATCGTGGCGGGCCGGTCCACGCGCAAGAGCACCATCCCGTTCGGGCCGTGGATGCTCGGCGGTGCGTGGATCGGGATCCTCGCCGGCGCCCCGCTCGCCGGCACATACCTGCGCCTCATCGGGGTCGCATGACCCCGCTCGACCCTCCGCTCCGGCGTTTCAACCAGTACTTGAACCCTCTCACCGAAGGAATCCGCTCCTGATGACCAAGAACCTGATCGGCATCGACTTCGGGCACGGCGTGATCCGTGCCGCCGAGGTCGCCCCCGGCAAGCGCCGCCCGGTCGTGCACCGCTACCACGAGGTGCCCGTCTCGCCCGACGCCGTCAAGGAGGGCGTCGTCGTCGACCGCGGCGTCGTCGTCGAGGCACTCCGCCGGCTGTGGGCCGAGGCGAAGTTCAGCACGAAGAACGTCGTCATCGGCATGGGCAGCCAGCAGGTGCTCATCCGCGAGCTCGTCGTGCCCAAGATGTCGCTCGCACACGTGCGCGAGACGCTGCCGTTCCGCGTGCAGGATCTGCTCCCGCTGCCCGTCGAGGACGCGGTGCTCGACTTCTTCCCGATCGAGGAGATCGTCGCCGACGGCAGCCCCGCGCTCCGCGGGCTGCTCGTCGCCGCCACCCGGGAGTCGGTGCTCGCCAACGCGATGGCCGCCGAGGCCGCCGGCCTGCACACCGTCGACGTCGACCTCATCCCGTTCGCGGTCAGCCGCACCTCGGCGTCGATCACGAGCGACGCGACCGAGGTGCTCCTGCACATCGGCGCCGTCTCGACGAGCATCATCGTCGCCCAGGGCGGCGTGCCCCAGTTCATCCGCGTGCTGCCCTCGGGCGGCGCGGAGCTGACCTCGATGCTCGCCGAACGGATGGTCGTCGACGCGGCCCAGGCCGAAGAGGTCAAGCGCCGGGTCGGTCTCGTCCCCGACCCGAACGACCCCGAGTCGGTGATGGTCGCCCGGATCAATCGCGAGAACGCCGACGAGCTGATCCAGGCCGTCCGGTCGACCATCTCGTTCTACCGCCACTCGCACGAGGAGCTCGAGGTCGGGGGCATCGTCCTCTCCGGCGGCGGCGCCCTGCTCCGTGGATTCGCCGAGGCCGTCGCCGCGGCCACGGCCGTGCCGGTGAGCTTCAGCAGCGCCGTCGAGCGGTTCGCCCTCGGCAGCCACATCGACGAGTCGATGCTCCTCGCCGCCGGACCCGCCCCCGCCGTCGCGCTCGGCCTGACCATGAGGAGTGCCGCATGAGCGTCGAGGACACGCAGCGCAAGCGCGCTGCAGCGCAGCATCTCGCGGACGCCGCCGCGGTCAGGACCGCGCCGGGCGCCAAGCGCCAGCGGCCGATGGCCGGCACGTTCCCGCAGGTCTCGCTCCTGCCCAGGGAGATGCTCCAGGGCGGCAGGCGTCGCAGGATCCGCCGGCGACTCGTCGCCGCCGTGGTCGTCGTCGCCGTGGTCGTCGCGGCCGGCATCGCGGGATCGGCCGCGATGGCGGTCGGGGCAGCAGGCGACCTCGCGGCCCGGACCCGCCAGCAGACGCTGCTGCAGCAGCAGCTGCTGCGGTATCAGGCGGTGCAGCGGATCGACTCCCACCTCGCGCTGGACAGGTCCGCTGCGCGGGTCGGTTCCTCGACGGCGATCGACTGGGACGCGCGGATCGACCTCATCACGGCGGGTCTCCCTGCAGGGTTCGCCATCACCGCCGTCATGACGGACGCCGCGACGCCGGTGACGGACTACGCGCAGGGCGTGACGCCGCTCGACCGGCCTCGCGCCGCGATGGTCGCCGTCACGGCTCGGGCGACGTCGCTCGCCCAGCTCCCCGCGTGGATCTCCTCGGTCACGTCGCTTCCCGACGTCGCGGACGCGTCCCCCGTCGTCAGCTCCGTCGACGGCGGCAAGTACACCGTCGTCCTGACCGTGCACCTCACGACCAAGGCCTACATCACACCTCTCACGTCTGGATCCGCCAAGTGAAGACCAACCTCCGACTCTGGGTGATCGGCTCGATCGCCCTCATGGGCGCCTTGCTGGCGGCCGGGTTCCTCGCCGGTGTCCAGCCGCTGCTGAATGCAGCAGCGTCCGCGTCGTCGTCCGCGATGCAGATCGCCGCCGTGAATCACGCGACGCAGATCCGCCTCACCGGACTGGCCGGGAGATCGAGCCGACTCGACCTGCTGCAGCAGCAGGAGGCGTCCGCAGCTGCGGCGGTTCCGTCGTCGCTGGACGCGAACTCGTTCGTCGACCGCGTCAACGCGGTCGCTGCGACCGCCGGCGTGAAGATCCAGTCGGTGACGCCGGGCACCGCGGAGGCGTACACGCCGCCCCCGTCGGCACAGGTCGCGCAGCTGGCGGCCGCGGCCCGGCAGCAGGCGAACCCGAGCCCGAGTCCGAGCACCTCGGCGGCACCCGTCGCCGCCACGGTCCCGATCCTGGCGGCCACGGACCCCTCGATCACGAGCGCGAACTTCACGGTGATTCCGATGACGGTCTCGGTCAAGGGCTCCATGGAAGCGACCCTCCGGTTCACCCAGGCCCTCCAGCACGATCGCCGGCTGTTCCTCGTGTCCGGATACTCGATGTCCACCGACGGACAGGCGAAGAGCACCGTGCTCGCCACGCTGACCGGCTCCATCTACACACTCAAGCAGTAGGCGCACCGGCGCGGCCGGCGGGAGGCGACACCGCCCTTCCGCCGGGCGCCGCTCCATCGGACGGCACCCGGGGCGGTGCCGAGCCACGACCTACGCCCGGGCGCGCCCGGCCGACTTCGGGGGAAGACCAATGAGGGGATCGGCGGCCTCTGCCGTCCGGGTCGCGACGTGCGCGACGGTCGCGGCGCTGCTGCTCGCCGGAGCGACACCCGCCGTCGCGCTGGCCGACGCGGACCTGGGGGCCGCTCCCGCCGCCACGACGGCCTTCGTCGCCTCGACGGTCGGCTCGGCGCCGACCCCGTCGGCGCTCGACCGGCTCCTCCCCGCCGGGGTGCACGTCACCGGCGTCTCGCCCCTCGGCGACGGATTGGCCCGGATCACGGTGCGCGGAGCCCTCGACCCGTCCGCTGCAGCGGCCGTCGGCGTCGCCTTGTCGGACACCCCGCACGTCGCCGCCGCCACACCGGCGTTCCGCGCGCGCGTCGCCGGCACCCGGGCGCCCGCGGCCCCGACGGACTCGTTCTTCCGCGACCAGTGGGACCTCTGGGACGCCGCCTCCCTCACCCGAGCCGGCGGCTTCGGCGTCGACGCGGCCAGAGCATGGCAGCGCACCCGCGGGAGCGCCGCGGTCGTCGTGGCGGTGCTCGACACGGGGATCACCGCCCATCCGGATCTCGCGGGCGCGCACCAGGTGCCGGGCTACGACTTCGTCAGCGGCGGGGACGGCATCGGGGCGGGCGACGGCGGCGGATGGGACGCCGACCCCACCGACCCCGGGGACGCCTGCACCACCCCGGCGACCCCGTCGAGCTGGCACGGCACCTTCGTCACGGGGGAGATCGCAGCGGGCCAGGGGAACGGGGGAGTCGCGGGTGAGGCCCCCGGCGTCTCGATCGAGCCCGTCCGCGTGCTCGGCGCCTGTGGGGGATCCGAAGCCGATCTGCTCGCCGGGATCGAATGGGCGTCCGGCGGCACGGTGCCGGGTGTCCCGGCGAACGCGCACCCGGCGCAGGTCCTGTCGCTGTCGCTCGCCGGCGACGCGCCCGGCGGCTGCGACCCGGCGCTGCAGCAGGCGATCACCGATGCCTGGGCCCGCGGCTTGACCGTCGTGGTCGCGGCCGGCAACGACGACGCGCCCATGGCGGCCACCGCACCCGCCGACTGCGACCACGTCGTGAGCGTCGCCGCCTCGACGCGCTACGGCAACCGCTCGCCGTTCTCGAACTTCGGCACGACCGGATCCCGCCCGACGATCGCGGCGCCCGGCGGCAGCGCCGCCGGCTGGATCTGGGGTGACACGTGGACCTCGAGCGGCTCGATCACCGCGGCCGGGAACCAGCCGGCGCTCGCCCAGTACGCCGGCACGAGCATGGCGGTGCCGCGGGTCAGCGCCGCGGTCGCGCTGCTGCTGTCGGTGCAGCCGGGCCTCGGGCCGGAGGCGGTCCGCGCCCGCCTGGTCGCGACGGCGACGCCCTTCCCGGCCCGTTCGACCTGCACCGTCGGCCGCTGCGGCGCCGGCATCGTGAACGCCGGCGACCTCGTCGGGGCCGGTGGGCGATTCGTGCACGCGACGGGCGCGACGATCAGCGGCACGGCCCGCGCCGGTGCCGTGCTCACCGCGCATCCGGGCGTCTTCCACCCGGGGGCCGCCCACCTCGCCTTCCGCTGGTACCGGAACGGCGCCCCGCTCGCCGCGACCGGACCGCGCTACACGGTGCGGGCGGGGGACCGCGGCGCGTCGATCACCGTGCGAGTCACGGCGACGCGAGGCGGCACCGTGCCGGCGGTCGCCACGAGCACCGCACGCCGGATCGCGCGCTGAGAGACGGATCGGACTTCCAGCCCGTTCGCGATCGGCGCCCCTAGGCTCGGGGGTCGTTCAGCCGACCGAGAGGAAACCCATGGCCGAGCCGACACCCGCCGCGGATGGCACGCCCACCCCGCCCGAGGACACCGAGACCGGCCGCGCGAAGCACGTGGCACCGCCCGAGGAGGGCACCGGCACCGACGCCGCGCGCCCGGGCGTCGCCCGCGCCGCGACCGGCCCGGACGCCGATCCCGACGTGAGCGACACGTCGCGACCGGCGGACGATGCGGCCACGACCGCCGGGGAGGCGCCCGCGGACGTCCCCGCGCGCCCCGGCGCGACGGAGGTGCGCGGCAGCAGCGCCACGGACGCGGCCGGCCCCCGTGCCGAGGCCGCGGATGCGCGGAGCGAGGCCGCGACGGCCCGCGCGGACGCTGCGCAGGCGCGCACGGACGCCGCCGACGCCCGTACGCAGGCCGCCGACGACCGCACGGATGCGGCCGACACGAGCACGGAGGGGCTCGACCGGACGGCGGACCGCACGACCGTGCTGCCCGTCGAGGACCGGGCCACCGTGAACGGCGGCGACCGCACGGCCGTGCTCCCGGCCGACCGCACCGAGGAGCCCACGCCGCCCCCACCCACGCCGCGGCAGGCGCCGACGCCGCTGCCGGCCGCCGACGCACCGCCCCCGCCCCGCCGGCGGAACAACCGGCTCGTCGGCACGGCCTGGGTGCTGCTGGCCGCCCTGTTCTTCGAGGTGCTCTACCTCGGCGCGTTCGCGCTCGTGGTCCTGGTCGCCGCGGGCTCCGGGTCCGTCGCCGCCAGCATGCAGCAGCTCGTCTCGACGCCGTTCGCGTGGCTGCCCGTGGTGCTCTTCGTGCTGTTCTACGAGCTCACGGTCCTGCTGCTCAACCGCGCGGGGCGCCTCGCCTACGTGCTGTCGAGCCTGATCGTGGGGGCGATCGTCTACGTGCTCTCGACCGTGCTCATCCTCGCGATGCAGCAGGGCGGCCTCAGCAACGAGGCCGCCCTCGGCCGCGCCCTGATCGCACCGCAGGTCGTCCTGATCGGGCTCGTCGCGCGCGAGGTCATGCTCTGGACCGGCCTCGCGATCGGTGCGAGAGGCGGGCGCGTGCGGCGGCGCAACCGAGATGCGCAGGCGGCGTACGAGCGGGAGCGGTTCGCCGGCAGCGTCCGCGAATCCGATGGCGGAGCCCGCACCACCGTCTGACGGCCGGCGCCTCACCGCCGTCCTCGTCGCGCTCGGCTGGGGCGCGGCGGTCGTGGCCGCGAACGGGTTCGTGAGCCTGTTCACCGGGCTGGAGGTCGACCCGCTGCGCAACGCAGGTCCCCTCGTGGTGCCGGTCGCCGTGGTCGCGGCGCTCGTCGCGCTGCTCGTCCGGCTGCTGCGTGCGCACGACCGCACCGGCTGGCTGCCCCTCGAGTGCGGAGCGCTCGTGTACCTCGTGCAGCTCGCCGTCGGCGCCGCCGTCTACCTGCTGCTGCGGGGGTCGCCCGCGGACGGCGTGCTGTGGATCGCCACGCAGGCGGCGAGCCCGTTCCAGCTCGCCGACACGGTCCTCGCCCTCGTGGCGGGCCTCATCATGCTGCTCGTCCTGCGGGCCCAGGCGGCGGGTGCGCGGCGTCCGAGGTGGCCGTGGGAGCGCGACGACGACGCCTGACCGCCGCGCGGGAACACCGCGGGCCGTCCGACCGTTGTCCACATCGCCGGAACCGTCGCCGTGGTTTGCAGCCCGTCGATCCTGCGACTACCATTCCGGGGGTGTGCGCCGCCCTCCCGCGTGCGCGCAGCCGCCTCGCGTCACCGTCGCGCGGCTCCCGCCTGAGGCTCGGAGTCCGCACCGGATCCGCGGGCCTGCGGATGGATCCCCATCCGCTTCCGATTCCATCCGAACCGTCCGCCGCAAGCGCCGGTGCGCGACCGCCGTGCGTAGCGGAACAAGGAGTAGAGCAGTGCCCACCATCCAGCAGCTGGTCCGCAAGGGCCGCACGCCCAAGGTCGTGAAGACCAAGGCACCCGCGCTCAAGGCGAACCCGCAGCAGCGCGGTGTCTGCACGCGCGTCTACACGACGACCCCGAAGAAGCCGAACTCGGCGCTGCGCAAGGTGGCCCGCGTGAAGCTCTCGAACGGCACCGAGGTGACCGCCTACATCCCGGGTGAGGGTCACAACCTCCAGGAGCACTCGATGGTGCTCGTCCGCGGCGGCCGGGTGAAGGACCTCCCCGGCGTCCGCTACAAGATCGTCCGCGGCGCCCTGGACACCCAGGCCGTCAAGAACCGCAAGCAGGCGCGCAGCCGGTACGGCGCGAAGATGGAGAAGAAGTAATGCCCCGCAAGGGTCCCGCCCCCAAGCGACCGGTCGTCGCCGACCCGGTCTACTCCGCCCCGGTCGTCAGCCAGCTGGTCAACAAGATCCTGGTCGACGGCAAGAAGGGCCTCGCCGAGCGCATCGTCTACGGCGCGCTCGAGAACGTGGCGTCGAAGAACGGCCAGGACGCCGTCGCCACGCTGAAGAAGGCGCTCGACAACGTCCGCCCCACCATCGAGGTGAAGAGCCGGCGCGTGGGTGGCTCGACCTACCAGGTGCCGGTCGAGGTCAAGCCCCACCGCGCGAACACGCTCGCGCTCCGCTGGCTCACCAGCTACGCCAAGGCGCGTCGCGAGAAGAGCATGACGGACCGCCTCACCAACGAGATCCTCGACGCGTCGAACGGCCTCGGCGCCGCGGTGAAGCGCCGCGAGGACACGCACAAGATGGCCGAGTCGAACCGGGCCTTCGCCCACTACCGCTGGTAGCAGGCGGGGCGGGTCCTCGCCGGGCCCGCCCTCCGCTCCCCGGGAGCCGGCGCCGCTCTCAGCGGCT
>DASYJR010000178.1:0-9687 GCA_035996305.1 Amnibacterium sp.
GCCTCCATCCCGGAGGCGCCCGCCCTGCTGCTCATGGAGAACGGGACGCGTCAGGCCGAGATCGCCGACCGGCCCTGCTCGGACGAGCCGACCTGCTGCGCGGATCCGGAGGTGGTGACCTCGATCCGGCGCGGCTTCGCGCGCTCGCTCACGGGGATCGTGACGAGCAGCACGCCGTTCTCGTAGGAGGCGGTGATGTGCTCGGTGTCGACGCCGGAGCCCACGTTCAGCTGTCGCAGGAACGAGCCGCTCTGACGCTCGCGCGCCAGCCACTTCACGCCCTCCGTGCTGCGGAGGGTGCGCTCGGCGCGGATGGTCAGCAGCTGCCCGTCGACGTCGATGTCCACGGAACCCGGGTCGATGCCGGGCAGGTCGGCGGCCATCACGTAGTGGTCGCCGTCCCGGTAGAGGTCCATCGGCATCAGCCGCGGGCCCTGCCGGGTGTCGAGGAGCGCGGAGGCCATGCGGTCCAGCTCGCGGAACGGGTCGAAGGTCGTCGCCATGATGTGCTCCTTTCGGATCGGGCGCGGATCCGTGTCCGAACGCGGATCCGCTGAGGAAGCGCCGCCGGTGGTCGCACCGGCTGGGGTTGAGTGTACTTCGCTCAATATGACTGGCGCTAGCACTCTTCCCCTTCGAGTGCCAGCTCTCGGCGGATTCTCAGCGCTCTCGGTCGACTCCGAAGGTGCTGTGCATGGATGCGTTAGGTTTCGGACCACTCGACCTTCCCTTCCACCCGACCGATCGGATCTCCTCACGATGGGCGCACTGATCTACGGCACGAACGCCCCGATCCCCGTCGACGACCGGGCCCTCATGCACCTGCAGCTCGTCGTCTACTCGAAGCTCCGGGCCCAGGAGTCGTTCGCCTTCAACTGGAAGGACGAGCCCGGTGTCGGGGACGGCCACGGATCGATCTGGATCTCGCCCGGTGTGCCGATCGTGTTCAAGTACGCGGGCAGCCGCGATCCGTCGGTCAACCGGGAGTGGCTGCGCGTCCTCCGCGAATCGGCGAACCAGCCGTCGGGGCTCCGGCTGATCCCCGAGCCGTCGCCGATCGGCAACGGTGCCCGCAGCGAGCAGGGGGGCGCGTGAAGCACATCGCCTACACGGACACCGTGATCGACACGGAGGGGCGGCTCGCCGACCTCGTGCTCGAGTACGCCAAGGTGCTCGCGCGCACGAACTCCGCGGACACGATCAGCATCCCGTACCGCAGCGGGTCCGGCACGACGGAGCGGATCACGATGCTCGTCGGGCCCGCGAGCCAGCTGACCAGCTGGGGCGAGGACGACGGGGACAGCCTCGGGCCGGTGGCCGATGAGGCGGCCGAGGAGCTGCAGCGCCTGATCCGGGAGCGGACGCCGACCCCGGTGGCGCCGGAGCCCGCCGCGCCCGAGGAGGGCATCGACGACTTCGACGACCTCGGACGGCCGGGGGACTGATCCCGCCGGTCAGCGGAAGATGATCGTCCGCCGCCCGTCGAGCAGCACGCGGTCCTCCGCGAACCACTTCACCGCCCGCGTGAGGGTGCGGCTCTCCTCGTCCTGACCGATCGCGATCAGCTCCCGCACGGACTGGGCGTGGTCGACGCGGACGACGTTCTGCTCGATGATCGGGCCCTCGTCGAGGTCGCTCGTCACGAAGTGGGCCGTCGCTCCGATCAGCTTCACACCCCGGGAATGGGCCTGCTTGTACGGGTTCGCCCCCTTGAAGCCGGGCAGGAAGGAGTGGTGGATGTTGATCGCACGACCGGCGAGCCGCTCGCAGAGGGCCGGGGACAGGATCTGCATGTAGCGGGCGAGCACGACCAGCTCGATCTCGTGCTCGTCGACGGCCGCGACGATCCGCTCCTCGAACGTCGCCTTGGCCGCCGGCGACGTGATCGCGTGCGGCTCGAACGGGACGCCGTAGAACCCGGCGAGGCCGGCGAGCGTGGCGTGGTTGCCGAGCACGAGGGGGATCTCGACCGGGAGGTCGCCGGACCGCTGTCGGAAGAGGAGGTCGTTCAGGCAGTGGGCGGCGGTCGAGACCAGCACCAGCGTGCGCAGCGGCCGGCCGACGACGTCGAGCCGCCAGTCGATCGTGAAGCGGGCGGCGACCGGCGCCAGCACCGCGGCGAACCGCTCCCTGGTCGCGGCCGCCTGCACCTGCAGCCGCATGAAGAACCGGCCGGTGTCGGCGCTCGAGAACTGCTGGCTCTCCGTGATGTTGCCGCCGGCCTCGACGATGGCGCCGCTCACCGCGTGCACGATGCCGGGGCGGTCCGCGCAGGCCAGGGTCAGCACCCAGTGCGTGCTCGCCGTCACGGCGCTCACTGTATCCACAGCGGGCTCCGGCCTCCCGCGCGCAGCCGGTCCACTCCCGTCGTTTATGGTGATGCCACCGCTCATCCGGAGGCCAGATCATCGACCGCACCGCTCTCGACGCCGAGATCCCGGCGGACGTCCGTCCTGCCGCCGAGCGGATCGTGGCCGCCGTCGCCACGGTGATCGACGGCAAGGACGGTGTGATCCGCGCAGCGCTCGCCGTCATGCTCGCGGGCGGGCACCTGCTGATCGAGGACGTGCCCGGCGTCGGCAAGACGGTGCTCGCGAAGGCCCTGGCCCGGGCGACCGGCGGCACCGTGAGCCGCATCCAGTTCACGCCGGACCTGCTGCCCTCGGATGTCACCGGCGTCTCGGTGTTCGACCAGAACCTCGGCCGATTCGAGTTCAAGCCCGGCGCCGTCTTCGCGAACGTCGTCGTGGGGGACGAGATCAACCGCGCGTCGCCCAAGACCCAGTCCGCCCTGCTCGAATGCATGGAGGAGGGCCAGGTCACCGTCGACGGCGAGACGTGGCCGCTGCCCGAGCCGTTCACCGTCGTCGCCACTCAGAACCCGATCGACATGGAGGGCACCTACGCGCTGCCCGAGGCGCAGCGCGACCGCTTCATGGCGCGGATCTCGATGGGGTATCCGGACCAGGAGGCGGAGCGCTCGATGCTCCGCTCCCACGACCGCACGGACCCGATGGACGAGCTCCAGCCGGTGCTCGCCGCCGGACAGCTCGCCGCCCTCGCCCGGGCGGCCCGCACGATCTTCGTCTCCCATGCGGTCGAGACCTACGTGCTCGGCATCGTCGCCGCCACGCGCAAGCACCCCGAGGTGCGTCTCGGCGCGAGTCCGCGCGCGAGCCTGCAGCTGGTGCGAGCCGCGAAGGCCGCCGCGCTGCTCGACGGCCGGGACTTCGTGCTGCCCGACGACGTGGAGGCGCTCGCCGGCACGGTGCTCGCCCACCGACTCGTGCTGCGACGCTCGGGGCTCGACGCCCGTGAGGGCCAGACCGAGGCGGCGCGGCGCATCGTCGAACGGGTGGTGAAGGCGACGCCCGTCCCGCTGCAGTAGATGCGCAGGCGACTGCCTCCGGTTCGGCTCACCCGGCGCGGCTGGGGGCTCACGATCACCGCGCTCGTCGGCGTCGTCGCCGCCTACGTGGCCGGCTGGCCGGCCCTGCTCGCCGTCGCCCTCTTCCTCGGTGGCCTCGTCGGCGCCGGTGCCTTCGCCGTCGCGCTCGTGCCCACGCGGGCCACGGCCGAACGGCGCCTCGCCCCGGACGTGACCGAACCGGGACGGCCCGTGACGGTGCGCCTCACCATCGCGGGGCACGCGTCCGGCGGCGCCGAGTGGCGCGACGACACGACCAGGCGCCTCGAGGTGGTCGGCGCATCGAGCGGCCGGCTGCCGCGCCTCGGCGCGGGGACAGCGGCCGTCGAGGTCGAGTACGAGGTGATCGCGCGTCGCCGGGGCCGGATCCCGGTCGGTCCGCTGCTCGTCGAGCGCACCGATCCGCTCGGCGTCGCGACCGCGAAGCGCCGCGCCGGCGATGCCGCGCAGCTCACGGTGCTCCCGGTCGTCCACGACGTGCTGCCGCCGGTCGCGGCGACCCGGGTCGACCTCGATCCCGACGCCGCGGCGGTCTTCGGCATGGTGGGCGAGCAGCGCGACATCCTCGCGCGGGAGTACCGCGCGGGCGACCCCATGCGCAGCGTGGACTGGCGGTCGACCGCGCACCGGGGCGAGCTGATGGTGCGTGCCGAGGCCGCCGCCGCCGCGGTGTCGACCGCGCTGGCCCTCGACCTCCGTGACGGCGTGTGGCCCGACGAGCGCACCTTCGAGTGGGGCGTCGAGGTCACCGCGTCGCTCGTCGCTGCGGTCGGGCGGCGCGGATCCGCGGTGCGGTTCGCCTGCGACGGCAGCACGCCCCTGCGCGCCGACGCCGACCGCACCCTCCTGGCGCTCGCGACGATCGCCCGCACCGAGGAGGGGCCGGATCCGGCCGACCTGGTGCGCCGGCTGCGGGGCCAGAACGTGCAGGTGCTGCACCTGATCACCGGGGTCGGAGCGATCCGCGACCTCGCCCGCCTCCCTCCGCTCGGTCAGGGCACGGTCGGGCTCGTGTCGCTCATCGGCGCGCCGCTCGAGCCGGTGCCCGCCGCCCGGGGCTGGCGCATCCACGTGCTCGATCCCACCCGATCGGTGGAGGAGGCGTGGGGCCGTGCCTGAGGTGCGGGGGAACGGCCTCCTCTCCGCCGCCGGGGCGCTCGCCGTGCTGGTCGCGACCCTGTCGTTCCTGCCGATCGTGCGGGGCACCGACTGGTGGTGGGCCGCCGTCGTGTTCGTGATCGCCGCCACGGCCGTCAGCGCGTGGGCCCGCCGCCTCGGCGCGCCGACCGCCGCGGGCGCCGTGCTCGCACTCACCACCGTGCCCCTGCTCGCGACCGCCTTCGACGGCCAGGGGCACGGGCTCCTCGTCGTTCTGCCGACGACGGAGTCCTCGAACTCGGTCCTGCAGGTGCTGAGCGATGCGTGGGCGCAGATCTACACCGACTCGGTGCCTGCCGCGCCGTCGGCCGGCATCCTGCTGCTCATCGCGGTCGGCGCCGCCACCGCCGCGGTGCTGGTCGACGCCGTCGCAGTCGGTCTGCGGGCGCCCCTGCCCGCGATGCTCGCCGTGCTCGCCCTCGCCATCGTGCCGGGACGGTCGCTGCACACCGGGACGAACGGCTGGCTGCTCGTCGCGGTCGCCGTCGCGGTGCTGCTCGTGATCGCCGCCGACCGGCACCGACGCGGCATCGCGCCGCGGGTCATCGGGCTCGTCAGCGGTGGGGCGGCGGCCCTCGTGCTGGCACTCGTCGCGCAGCTCGTGCTGCCGACGCCGTTCACGTCCGATGCGGAGGGCCTGCCGCTGCAGCCGCTGTTCGGCTCGGGGGCGGATCCGCTCATCCGCCTCGGGGACAACCTGCGCCGCGGCCCGCAGGTGGCGGTGCTCAGCTACACGACGAGCACCGCCGACGACCTGTACCTGCGGCTCGCGGTGCTCGAGAACTTCACCGGGGCCACCTGGGTGCCGAACGCGGCCGATCGGTACGGCGTCGGGGTTCGCGACGTCGCGCCCCCCGTGCCGGGCCTCGCCGCCGGCTCCCGGACGAGTGTCACGACCCGCATCGTCGCCGCGGACGATACCGCGATCGGCCAGCGGCTGCCGCTGCCGTACCCCGCCCGCACGGTCAACGGCGTCTTCGGCTTCGACTGGGACTCGCGCGGCCTCACGCTCGTGCGGCGCGACACGACGGTGTCCGTGCGGTCCTACACGGTCGACAGCGTGGCCGTCGATCCCAGCGCCGCGGCGCTGCGCTCCGCGGGCACGTCGGTGCCCGCCGCCGACCGCGGATCCCTGGCCGTACCCGGCACGGTCCCGGCCATCATCACGAGCACCGCCGCCGCGTGGACCAAGGGGGCGAGCAGCCCGTACGCGATGGCCCTCGCGATCCAGAACCACCTCCGGAACGGCGCCTTCATCTACGACGAGCAGACGCCGGTCGACCAGGGCTACGACGGCGACGGGCTCGGCGTGATCGCGAAGTTCCTGTCCGTGAAGTCGGGCTACTGCGTGCACTTCGCGTCGACGATGGCGGTGATGGCGCGCCTCGAGGGCATCCCGTCGCGGGTGGTCGTCGGGTACCAGCCCGGCCAGCGCTCCGTCGTCGGCGGCCGGAGCGTCTACCAGGTGACGAGCGACGACCTGCACGCCTGGCCGGAGCTCTACTTCGACGGCATCGGCTGGGTCCGGTTCGAGCCGACGCCCGGCCGTGGCGTCACGCCGACCTATGCGCCGCAGCCGAAGACGCCGAACGGGGCGAACGCGCCGTCGGCCAGGTCCGACCGGGTGAGCGCCACCCCGACCGCGGCGCCGAGTGCGACGTCGTCCGCCACTGCGGCCGGCGGCTCGAGCGGATCGAAGGGCTCCGCGGCCCCGGGGGTGCTGCGGGGCATCGGCATCGCCGTCCTCGTGGCGCTGCTCGCCCTGCTGCCGGCCGGGCTGCGCCGGTTCGTACGGCGACGACGGCTCGCCCGGCTCGCCCGTGGCGGGCCGGCGCGGATCGGCTGGCAGGAGGTCGTCGACACCGACACCGACCTCGGCCATGCGCCGCCCGCGGGGCTCAGCCTGCGCGCCACCGAGCTCGCGCTGCGCCGCGACCTCGGCGGCGCTCCGGACGCCCTCGCCGCGCTCACCCGGATCCGCGACGCGTACGAGCGGCAGGTGTACGGCGGCCGCGCGCAGACGGCGACGGCGGACGACGTGGGCGCCGTGCTGACGAACCTCCGCGACCGTGCGCCCTTCCTCGCGCGGCTGCGGGCCGCTCTGGCGCCGAGGTCGCTCGTTGGTACCATGGCCCGGTCGCGACTGGCGTTCAGGTGGTCACCACCGGGGAGCGACTGAGACACGAAGCGCCGTACGCCTGGGCCGCCCCGTACCGCCCGTGCGCACCGGCCCGGGTCCGACTTCCCGAGGAGACGCCATGACCGACACCGCCACCGCCCGCTCGATCACCTTCTCGGCGCCGCTCGCCGAAGTCGATCCGGAGATCGCCGCCGTCCTCGGCGACGAGCTGAACCGGCAGCGCTCGACGCTGGAGATGATCGCGAGCGAGAACTTCGTGCCGCGCGCCGTGCTGCAGGCGACGGGCAGCGTGCTCACGAACAAGTATGCCGAGGGCTACCCGGGCAGGCGCTACTACGGCGGCTGCGAGTTCGTCGACGTCGCCGAGCAGCTCGCGATCGACCGGGCCAAGTCGCTGTTCGGCGCCGGCTACGCCAACGTGCAGCCCCACTCGGGAGCGACGGCGAATGCGGCGGTGCTGGCGGCGCTCGCGCAGCCGGGCGACACCATCCTCGGCCTCGAGCTCGCCCACGGCGGGCACCTCACGCACGGCATGAAGCTCAACTTCTCGGGAAAGCTCTACCACGCGGTCGCGTACGGGGTCGATCCGACCAGCTTCCGGATCGACATGGACCGCGTGCGCGACGCCGCCCTCGAGCACCGTCCCTCCGTCATCATCGCGGGCTGGAGCGCGTACCCGCGACAGCTCGACTTCGCGGCCTTCCGCGAGATCGCCGACAAGGTCGGCGCCAAGCTCTGGGTCGACATGGCGCACTTCGCCGGGCTCGTCGCGGCGGGCCTGCACCCGTCGCCCGTACCGCACGCCGACGTCGTGTCGACGACGGTGCACAAGACGCTCGGCGGCCCCCGCTCCGGCCTGCTCGTCGCCCGCGACGAGACGTACGCGAAGAAGCTCAACTCCGCGGTCTTCCCCGGGCAGCAGGGCGGCCCGCTCATGCACGTGATCGCGGCGAAGGCGACGGCGCTGAAGCTCGCCGCGACGGACGAGTTCCGCGACCGGCAGGTGCGCACGATCGAGGGCGCGAAGCTGCTCGCCGAGCGCCTCACCGCCCCCGACTCCCGTGCCGCCGGCGTCGACGTGCTCACCGGCGGCACCGACGTGCACCTCGTGCTCGCCGACCTGCGCGACTCCGCGATCGACGGGCGCCAGGCGGAGGACCTCCTGCACGAGGCGGGCATCACGGTCAACCGCAACGCGGTGCCGTTCGACCCGCGCCCGCCGATGACCACCTCGGGCGTCCGGATCGGCACCGCCGCGCTCGCCACCCGGGGCTTCGCCGCCGCCGAGTTCGGCGAGGTGGCGGACGTCATCGCCCGCGCGCTGCAGCCCGGCGCCGACATCGCCGCGCTGCGGGGCGAGGTGGCGGCGCTCGCCGGGCGGTTCCCGCTGTACGAGGGCCTCGAGGAGTGGTGACGCGGGCGGCCGCCACGGCCGTCCGCCTCGACGGCGCCGCCACCGCGGCGGGCCTGCGGCACGAGATCGCCGTCCGTGTGGCCGCGCTCAGAAGCGCCGGGGTGCGGCCGGGGCTCGGCACCCTGCTCGTCGGCGACGACCCGGCATCCGTCGCGTACGTCGCGGGGAAGCACCGCGACTGCGCGGAGGTCGGGATCGAATCGGTGCGGATCGACCTGCCGGCCGATGCGACCGAGCGCGACGTGCTCGAGGCGGTCGACACGTTGAACGGGGACCCGGCCGTCACCGGGTTCCTCGTGCAGCTGCCGCTGCCGGACGGGATCGACGAGCGCCGGGTGCTCGAGGCCGTCGAGCCCGGGAAGGATGCGGACGGGTTGCATCCGTCGAACCTCGGGCGTCTCGTGCTGGCAGCGGAGGGACCGATCGACGGCCCGCTGCCGTGCACGCCCGCCGGCATCCTCGAGCTGCTCCGCCGGTACGACGTGCCCGTGGCCGGACGGCACGTCGTCGTGGTGGGCCGAGGCCTGACGGTCGGTCGGCCGCTCGGGCTGCTGCTCAGCCGGAAGGGTGTCGACGCCACCGTCACCCTCGGCCACTCGCGCACGCCGGAGCTGCCCGCGGTGACGCGACGCGCGGACGTGGTGGTCGTGGCCGCCGGTGTTCCGCATCTCGTCACACCGGACTGGATCCGTCCCGGCGCGGCCGTCGTCGACGTCGGGCTGACGCGTACCACCGTCGACGGGCGCACCAGGCTGCTGGGCGACGTGCATCCCGACGTGGCCGCGGTCGCCGCGCACCTGTCGCCCGTACCCGGCGGCGTCGGCCCGATGACCCGCGCCATGCTCGTCACCAACGTCGTAGCCGCCGCGGAGCGCGCGCTCGGACTGCACTCCTAGATTCGCCGCATGGCAGTCCCCGCGACCGGTGAGCAGTTCCTCCTGACCTTCGACGGGGGCGCGGTCAGCGCGACGGTCGCCGAACTCGCTGCGAGCCTCCGCGGGCTCGTCGTCGACGGGGTCCCGCTCGTGCAGGACTACGGCGCGGACGCGCTGCCGTCGCAGGCGTCCGGCATCACGCTCGTCCCGTGGCCGAACCGCGTGCGCGGCGGGCGCTGGCGGCTCGACGGCGCCGAGCAGCAGCTGGACCTCACCGAGCCGGCCCGGGGCAACGCCACGCACGGGCTGCTCCGCAACACGGGGTACCGCGTGACCGACCGCAGCGAGGCGGCGGTCACCCTCACCTCGCCCGTCTTCCCGCAGCACGGGTACCCGTTCCACCTCGACACCTCCGTGCGGTTCGAGGTCGGCGCCGACGGGCTGACCGTCACGCACGGCATCCACAACGCGGGCCCCGGGACGGCGCCGGTGGGCATCGGGGTGCACCCGTATCTCCGCGTCGGCGACACCCCCTTCGGGGAGCTGACCGTGACGGTCGCCGCCTCCACCGCGATCGTCGCGGACGACGCGAAGATCCCGGTGGGGGAGCGGGACGTCACCGGCACGGACCTGGACCTGCGCGCGGGCAAGCGGCTCGCCGGGCTCGCCCTCG
>DASYJR010000179.1:0-5875 GCA_035996305.1 Amnibacterium sp.
GAGCACTCGGGGCAGGCGCCGAACGGGGCGTTGAAGGAGAAGGTGCGCGGCTCGATCTCGGCGAGCTGGATCGGGTGGTTGTTCGGGCAGGAGAGCCGCTCCGAGAAGCTGCGCCATGCGGCTGGCCCGTCCTGGTCGACGAAGTTGACCTGGACGACGCCCTCGGTGAGCGACAAGGCCGTCTCGAGGGAGTCGGTGAGGCGGGTGAGCAGCTCCGGCCCCGCGACGAGGCGGTCCACGACGACCGCGATGTCGTGCTTGAACTGCTTCTTCAGGGCCGGCGGCGAAGCGAGCTGCACGGTCTCGCCGTCGACGACGGCGCGCGAGTAGCCCTTCGCGGTCAGCTCCTTGAAGAGGTCGACGAACTCGCCCTTCTTCTGCGAGACGACCGGCGAGACGACCTGGAACCGGGTGCCCTCCGGCAGCTCCATGAGCTGGTCCGCGATCTGCTGCACGGTCTGACTGGCGATGACCTCGCCGCAGATCGGGCAGTGCGGCACGCCGATGCGGGCCCAGAGGAGCCGCATGTAGTCCCAGATCTCGGTGATGGTGCCCACCGTGGACCGCGGGTTGCGGTTCGTCGACTTCTGGTCGATCGACACCGCGGGCGAGAGCCCCTCGATGAAGTCGACGTCGGGGCGGTCGACCTGACCGAGGAACTGGCGGGCGTACGCGGACAGCGACTCGACGTAGCGGCGCTGCCCCTCGGCGAAGATCGTGTCGAACGCGAGCGACGACTTGCCGCTGCCGGAGAGGCCCGTGAAGACGACGAGCGCGTCGCGCGGGATCTCGACGGAGATGTCCTGCAGGTTGTGGACGCGGGCACCCTTCACGCTGAGCTTGGCGCTGCTCCCCACCCTCGAAATCGGCACCAGTCGAGTGTACGGAGCCCCTCCGACAGCACTGAGCGTGTCCGCCGGTGGCGGATCCGCCACCGGGGACCGGCGTCATCGACGGGCCCGTTCTCGGCGACACGCCCGCGCGACCCCCGGACGGGGGCCCGGTGCTGCCTAGGCTCGCGATCCCGATGAGTGCCGGAGGCGGCGCATTCGGATGGACCGGAAGGGGTCGGGATGCGTCGGAATCGGATCGTCGGACTGCTGAAGCAGATCCTCGCGTTCGGAACGGTCGGCGGAATCGGATTCGTCCTCGACGTGTCCGTGTTCACGCTGCTGCGCGAGACGGCCCTGTCCCCCACCCACGTCCACGGCGGGGCGATCATCGCGAAGATCATCTCGACCACCGTCGCCATCGCGGCCAACTGGGTCGGCAACCGGTACTGGACCTTCGGCCGGGACCGCACCACGAACAGCGCCGTGGAGGCGATCGAGTTCGCGGCCGTCAGCATCCTCGGCATGCTCGTCGGCCTCGCGTGCCTCGGGTTCTCGCACTACGTGCTCGGCCTCCGGTCCGTGCTCGACGACAACCTCTCGTCGAACGTCGTCGGTCTCATCCTGGGGTCGGCGGTGCGGTTCGTGCTGTACCGATCGTGGGTGTACTCCCCGCGGCGGCGCAGGAACGCGCCGGTCGCCGAGGTCCCGGCACCCTTCACCTCCCCGATCCCCACCGTCTGAGCACGGACGTCGCGCGCCGCGGGTGGCGTCGGCACGCGATGCGGCAGCGGCCCGCGGGCGGGGTGGTCAGACGCCGGTCGCGCCGGCGTCGACGAGCGCTGCGCGGAGCGCGTCCCGCTCGGTGATCACCTCGTCGCAGACGGCGACGAAGCGCTCCATCACCCCGTCGGGCCAGTACGGCGAGAGGTAGTAGGCGACGAGCTGCTGCCGGCGGCCCCGGCCCTCCTCGTCCCGCATCTCGCGTGCGAGGAGCTCGGCGGCGCCTCCGGCGTCCTCGGCGGGCAGGCGAGGCACGGCGCTCAGCATCCCCGAGTCCGCCGACACCGCGTCCGGGCCGGAGGACGCGGTGACGACGATCGGCTTCAGCGACGGCAGCCAGGCGGTGGCGACGGCGGACACGTCGCAGACGAGCGCGGAGGCCCGCGCGAACGTCGACTCGAGCGACTCGTCCTCGGCCCTGATCACGCGGTGCGGGGCGCCCGCGGCGGTGACCGCCTCCCGGATCGCGCGGTCGGCGACCGCGTAGGCGGGCGAGGTCACGCCGATCAGCGGGTGGGGCCGGTAGAGCACCGGGAACCGTCCGTCGGCGAGCAGGCCCCGTACGAGCCGCTCCCCCTGCGCGAGCACGGAGCTGTACGCGACCGACGGCTGCGCGCCCTCCCAGGTCGGGGCGTACAGCACGGCGCCGGAACCGGTCGCCTCACCCTCGGCCGGCAGCGGCGCGGACAGGGTCAGCGGCTGGCCCACGACGCGGCAGTGCTTCGCCGAGTCGAAGCGCATCAGCCGGCGCTCGATCCGGTCGACCGCCGCCTGGCCGGGGGCGAACACGAAGTCGTACGCCTTCAGCTGGTTGGACGCCGAGACGCCCTTGTCACTGTCGCCGTGCCCGATGTACGCGTGCAGCAGCGAGGTGAACCGCAGCGCCTCGAAGTTGCGGGGCAGGTGGCTCACGTAGAGCGCGAGCTTCACCTCGCTGCGGCTGAGGATGCCGTCGAGGGTGCCGTAGCGGGCGATCGTGACGACCGGGAAGGTGCTCGCCCGGCCGAGCTGGTCGGCGACCCGCGAGTCCTGGCAGACGATCACCACCCGGTGCACCCGGTGCAGCGCCTCGAACGTCGGCAGCCAGGGGGTGATCTGGTACGTCGTGTCGAGCGCGCCGGGGAAGTAGACCATCACGGTCGCGTCGAAGCGCGCCGATCCCATCGCCGGATCGTCGCCGCGACGGTCCGGGATGGTCCTCGGGAAGAAGCGCGAGCGGCGGAGCCGCCGGAGCACGGCGGACTGCGCCCGCCGTCGGAGGTTCAGCAGCAGCCGGCGCACGCGGCTCACTGTATCGAGCGGCGCCTGCGGCCCCCGGGTCGGCGGGGCGACCACTCAGACGAGGTGGCCGGCCTTCTCCATCTGCCGCAGCTCGCCCTTCAGCTCCGCGAGCTCGTCGCGCAGGCGGGCGGCGAGCTCGAACTTCAGCTCGTTCGCCGCTTGGAGCATCTGCTGGTTGAGGTCGGCGATGATGCTCTCGAGCTCGTTGGCGCCCGCCGCCGCGAGGCCCTCACGCCGCAGGTTCGGCACCGGCGCCCGCTTGCCGCCGTCGCGCCGGCCCAGCATGCGGTCGGTGTCGGCCGCCTCCCGGGCGAGCACATCGGTGATGTCGGCGATGCGCTTGCGGAGCGGCGTGGGGTCGATGCCGTGCACGCGGTTGTACTCGACCTGCTTCTCGCGGCGCCGGTTGGTCTCCTCGATCGCCTGCTGCATCGACGGCGTGATGACGTCGGCGTACATGTGCACCTCGCCCGACACGTTGCGGGCCGCGCGACCGATCGTCTGGATCAGCGAGGTGGACGACCGGAGGAAGCCCTCCTTGTCCGCGTCGAGGATCGCGACGAGCGAGACCTCGGGGAGGTCGAGCCCCTCGCGCAGCAGGTTGATGCCGACGAGCACGTCGTAGACCCCTTGACGGAGCTCCGTGAGCAGCTCGACGCGGCGGAGCGTGTCGACGTCGGCGTGCAGGTAGCGCACGCGGACCCCGGCCTCGCCGAGGAAGTCGGTGAGGTCCTCCGCGCTCTTCTTCGTGAGCGTCGTGACGAGCACCCGCTCGTTGCGCTCCGCGCGCAGCCGGATCTCCTCGAGCAGGTCGTCCACGCGACCCTTCGACGGCTTGAGGACGATCTCGGGGTCGATGAGGCCGGTCGGGCGGATGATCTGCTCCACCACGCCGTCCGCCATACCGAGCTCGTACTTGCCGGGGGTCGCGGAGAGGTAGACGGTCTGCCCGACGCGCGCCGAGAACTCGTCCCAGGTGAGTGGCCGGTTGTCGAGGGCCGACGGCAGGCGGAAGCCGTGCTCGACGAGCACGCGCTTGCGGGACGCGTCGCCCTCGTACATGGCGCCGATCTGCGGCACCGTGACATGGGACTCGTCGATGACGGTGAGGAAGTCGTCGGGGAAGTAGTCGAGGAGGCAGTGCGGCGGCTCCCCCGGCATGCGGCCGTCGATGTGCCGCGAGTAGTTCTCGATGCCGTTGCAGAACCCGATCTGCTCCATCATCTCGAGGTCGAACGACGTGCGCATGCGCAGCCGCTGCTCCTCGAGCAGCTTGCTCTCGCGCTTCAGCTCGCCGAGCCGGTCGTGCAGCTCGCCGCGGATCGTGCCGATCGCGCGCTGCATCGTGGCGGGACTCGCCGCGTAGTGCGTCGCGGGGAAGATCGACACCGCGTCGAGGCTCGAGATCACGTCGCCGGTGAGGGGATGCAGGGCGTAGAGCGCTTCGACCTCGTCGCCGAACAGCTCGATGCGGACCGCGTGCTCCTCGTACATCGGGATGATCTCGATCGTGTCGCCGCGGACGCGGAAGCGGCCGCGCGAGAAATCGATGTCGTTGCGCTGGTACTGCATCGCGATGAAGCCGCGGACGAGGGCGTCGCGGCTGATGCGCTGCCCCACCTGCAGCGCGACCATGGCGCCGAGGTACTCCTCCGCCGCACCGAGGCCGTAGATGCAGGAGACCGTCGAGACGACGATCACGTCACGCCGGCTGAGCAGCGAGTTCGTGGTGGAGTGCCGCAGGCGCTCGACCTCGGCGTTGATGGACGAGTCCTTCTCGATGAAGGTGTCCGTCTGCGGGACGTACGCCTCCGGCTGGTAGTAGTCGTAGTAGGAGACGAAGTACTCGACGGCGTTGTCGGGCATCAGCTCGCGGAACTCGTTGGCGAGCTGGGCGGCCAGGGTCTTGTTGTGGGCGAGGACCAGCGTCGGCCGCTGCACCTGCTCGATCAGCCAGGCCGTCGTCGCGGACTTGCCGGTGCCGGTCGCGCCGAGCAGCACGATGTCGGACTCACCCGCCCGCACCCGGCGCGACAGCTCGGCGATCGCCTGGGGCTGGTCACCGCTCGGGGTGTAGTCGCTGACCACCCGGAACGGGTGGACGGCACGCGTGGGCTGCATAGCACAAGGCTAGGTCGCCGATCGGACACCGGCTGCCGCGTCCGCGGCGGGCGGAAGCGCAGCGGGATCGCCCCGCTCGCGCCGCTACGCTCCACAGCGTGCCGGAGCCCGCGTCGTCGCACGCCGGGCGCCGCAGCCGCATCGCCGGCGTCGTGGTGAGCGCCTCGTCCGTCCAGGTCGGCGCCGCCATCGGGGCGACCGTCTTCCCGCTCGTCGGACCGTTCGGCGTCGCCGCGATGCGGCAGCTCGTGTCGGCCGTCACCCTGCTCGCGATCGCCCGGCCGCCGCTGCGTCGCATCGGCCTGAAGCGCCTCACGCCCGCCCTGCTGCTCGGCGTCGTGCTCGTCGGGATGAACACCACGCTGTACGCCGCGGTCGAGCGGATCGGGCTCGGGCTCGCGGTCACCATCGAGTTCCTCGGCCCGCTCGCGGTCGCCCTCGCGACGGGCACCGGAGGGCGGCGCGGGCCGCGGTGGCAGGACGCCGCCTGCGGCGGACTCGCGCTCGGCGGTGTGGTCGCGCTCACGGGAGCGTTCGGCGGCCGACGACCGGATCCGGTCGGTCTCCTGCTCGGGGTGGCGGCGGCGGCGCTGTGGGCCGCCTACATCCTGCTGAACCAGCGCGCGGGGTCGCTCCCCGGGGTCACCGGCACGGCCGTCGCGAGCCTGACCGGGACGGTGCTGACGCTGCCGGGGCTGGTGCTGCTGCTGCTCGCGGTCCCGTCGGCCGACCTCCCTCGGCTGCTGGCGCTCGGCGCGGTCACGGGTGTGCTGTCGAGTGCGCTCCCCTACTCCATCGACCTGCTCGTGCTGCGACGCATGCCGCGCTCGCTGTTCGGGATGCTGCAGAGCCTCCACCCG
>DASYJR010000180.1:0-6780 GCA_035996305.1 Amnibacterium sp.
TCGACAACCTGCCGCCGCAGATGCTGCGACCCCTGCTCGACCTCGCGGGACATTCCGGTGACCGGCTGTCCCGCGTCGCGGTCGTCGTCGACCTGCGCGGGGGTCAGCTGCTCTCGGAGCTGAACTCCGCCGGGGCCGGCGGGGTGCGACCGCAGCTGAAGCTGCTGTTCCTCGAAGCGAACGACGCCGCACTCGTCCGCCGGTTCGAAGCCGTCCGCCGCCCGCACCCGATGCAGGGGAGCGGCACCCTGCTCGACGGCATCGCCGCGGAGCGCGCCCTCACCCTCGCCGTGCGCGAGCAGAGCGACATCATCATCGACACCTCCGAGCTGAACATCCACCAGCTCGCGTCGGCGATCAACGAGCTGTTCTCCGACGACGAGCGGCCCGGCGTGCGGGTCACGATCACGAGCTTCGGGTTCAAGTACGGGGTGCCGACGGACGCCGACATGGTGGCGGACGCCCGGTTCCTGCCGAATCCGTTCTGGCTCCCGGAGCTGCGCCCCTTGACGGGCAAGGACGAGCAGGTTCGCGACTACGTGTTCGGCCAGCCCGGGGCGACGGAGTTCGTGGAGCGGTACGCGGAGGCCCTGGCGCCCGTCCTCGCCGGCTACCAGCGGGAGAACAAGAGCCACGCGACCATCGCGGTCGGGTGCACGGGCGGCAAGCACCGGTCCGTGGCCGTGGTCGAACGACTGGCGACCCTGCTCGCCGGCCAGCCCGGCGTGGCCGTCAGTGTGAAGCACCGCGATCTCGGTCGCGAGTAGGCCGGTGTGCGGCGCCGTGTCCGCGGTGCGAGACTGGACGGGCGTCGCCGGCGAGGGAAGCGGGCACGCGGGGGAAGAACGGGGAGAAGCGCATTGGCTCTGACCGCCGAGGTGAAAGACGAACTCACCCACGTCGAGGTCGGCAAGACCTCCGTCCGCGCGGCGGAGCTCGCGACGATCCTCCGGTTCTCGGGAGGCCTGCATCTCATCTCCGGGCGGATAGCGGTGGAATCCGAGCTCGACACCCCGCAGCTCGCACGCCGCGTGCGGCGGGATCTCAGTGAGCTCTACGGCGTCCGCAGCGAGATGACCGTGCTCTCGGCCTCCGGGGTGCGGCGCACGAACCACTACCTCGTCCGCGTCGTCGACGGCGGTGAGACCCTCGCCCGGCAGACCGGACTGCTCGACGCCCGCCGCCGACCCATCCGCGGGCTGCCGAACCGTCTCACGACGGGCGCGCCCGAGGAGATCGAGGCCGTCTGGCGGGGCGCGTTCCTCGCCCACGGGTCGCTCACGGACCCGGGCCGCTCCGCAGCGCTCGAGGTCACCTGCCCGGGCAACGAGACCGCCATGGCCCTCGTCGGCGCCGCGGGCCGCCTCCAGGTGCCCGCCAAGGCCCGTGAGGTCCGCGGGGTGCACCGTGTCGTCATCCGCGACGGCGAGGCGATCAGCGACATGCTCGGCCACATGGGCGCCAAGCGCAGCGTGCAGAACTGGGAGGACCTCCGCCAGCGGCGTGAGGTGCGGGCGAACACGAACCGCCTCGTCAACTTCGACGACGCGAACCTGCGCCGCAGCGCGCAGGCCGCCGTCGCCGCCTGCGCCCGGGTGGAGCGCGCCCTCGAGATCCTCGGCGAGTCCACCCCCGAGCACCTCCGCTACGCCGGCCAGCTGCGGCTCGACCACCGGGACGCCAGCCTCGACGAGCTCGGCCACCACGCGGACCCGCCCATGACGAAGGACGCGGTCGCCGGCCGCATCCGCCGCCTCCTCGCGCTCGCCGACAAGCGCGCGATCGACGAGGGCATTCCGGGCACCGACGCGAACCTGCCTGCCGACATCGACGCCTGACTCCTGCCGGTTCACACCGCGTCGCCGTCGTCATACTCAGCGCCGGCCAAGGTCTTGCTGAACGAACGGTCCTAGGCTGGCGAACGACCGCCGAGGAGGACCTGACATGGCCGTTTACACACTGCCCGAGCTCCCGTACGACTACAGCGCGCTGGAGCCCCACATCAGTGGCCGCATCATGCAGCTGCACCATGACAAGCACCACAACACCTACGTGACCGGCGCGAACACGGCGCTGGACCAGCTCGCCGACGCCCGCGACAAGGGCGACTTCGCGAACATCAACAAGCTCGAGCGGGACCTCGCCTTCAACCTGGGCGGCCACGTCAACCACTCCGTCTTCTGGACGAACATGTCCCCGGACGGCGGCGACAAGCCGACCGGCGAGCTCGCGGCCGCGGTCGACGACTTCTTCGGCTCCTTCGACAAGTTCCAGGCGCACTTCACCGCCGCCGCGCTCGGCGTGCAGGGCTCCGGCTGGGCCGCACTCGTCTACGACGGGATCGGGCAGCGCCCGGTGATCGTGCAGTTCCACGACCAGCAGCAGGACTTCCCCGTCGGGGTCGTGCCGCTGCTCCTGCTCGACGTCTGGGAGCACGCGTACTACCTCGACTACGCGAACGTGCGGGCCGACTACGTGAAGGCCTTCTGGAACATCGTGAACTGGGCGAACGTGGAGCAGCGCTTCACCGCGGCCCGGGAGCGCGCCAACGGGCTGCTGCTACTGTCGTGACGGCCCGCGCGCCCGAGGTCGTGCGCCGCGAGTTCCGCGTTCCGCAACCATCCCTCGGAGGACCTACGTGACCGTCAGAGTCGGGATCAACGGCTTCGGCCGGATCGGCCGCAACTACTTCCGGGCCGCTCTGGCCAAGGGCAGCGATCTCGAGATCGTGGCCGTCAACGACCTCACCGACAACCGGGCCCTGGCCCATCTGCTCAAGTACGACTCCACCGCGGGCCGGCTCCAGCAGTCGGTGGAGCTCGAGGGCGACAGCATCGTCGTCGACGGCAAGCCGGTGCAGGTGCTCGAGCAGCGCGACCCGGCCGCACTCGGCTGGGGCGACCTCGGCGTCGACATCGTCATCGAGTCGACCGGTCGGTTCACGAAGGCCGCGGACGCCCGCAAGCACCTGGAGGCCGGTGCGAAGAAGGTCATCATCTCCGCGCCCGCGAGCGGCGAGGACGGCACGTTCGTGATGGGCGTGAACGAGGGCAGCTACGACCCCGACACGATGCACATCCTGTCCAACGCGTCGTGCACGACGAACTGCCTCGCCCCGCTCGCGAAGGTGTTCAACGACGCGTTCGGCATCGAGAACGGCCTCATGACGACGGTGCACGCCTACACCGCGGACCAGAACCTGCAGGACGGCCCCCACAGCGACCTGCGCCGCGCTCGCGCCGCTGCGCTCAGCATCATCCCGACGTCCACCGGTGCGGCGAAGGCGATCGGCCTGGTCCTGCCGGAGCTGAAGGGCAAGCTCGACGGCTTCGCGCTCCGCGTGCCGGTGCCGGTCGGCTCGATCACGGATCTCACGGTCACCGCGAGCCGGCGGACGAGCGTCGACGAGGTCCAGGCCGCGTACCGCGAGGCCGCTGACGGGCCGATGAAGGGCATCCTCAAGTACGTCGACGAGCCCATCGTGTCGGCCGACGTCGTCGGCGACCCGCACTCGTCGCTGTTCGACGCGGAGCTGACCCGCGTGATCGGCGACCAGGTGAAGCTCTCGGCCTGGTACGACAACGAGTGGGGCTACTCCAACCGGCTCGTCGACCTCACCGACTACGTCGCCGCGCGGCTCTGATCCGGTGACGCTCCGCACCCTCGACTCGCTCGGGGCGCTCACCGGCCGACGGGTCGTCGTCCGGTGCGACCTCAACGTGCCGCTGCAGGACGGCGTCATCAGCGACGACGGTCGCATCCGCGCCTCGGTGCCGACCCTCGCGCGCCTGCTGGACGCGGGCGCGACGGTCACGGTGCTGTCCCACCTCGGCCGGCCGGACGGGAAGCCCGACGAGCGGTACAGCCTGCGCCCGGTCGCCGCCCGGCTCGGTGAGCTGCTCGAGCGGGAGGTCGGCTTCGGCGCCGACTCCGCCGCCGCGATCACCGTCCGGGAGAACCTGCGGTTCGACCCGCGGGAGACCTCCAAGGACGCGGGGGAGCGCCGCGCCTACGCGGAGGAGCTCGCGGCCGGTGCCGACGTCTTCGTGTCGGACGGCTTCGGCGTCGTGCACCGCAAGCAGGCGAGCGTCTACGAGCTCGCCGAGGTGCTGCCGAGCGCGGCAGGCCTGCTGATCGCGGCCGAGCTCGACGTGCTCGAGCGGCTCACGACGAGCCCGGCGAAGCCGTACACCGTGGTGCTCGGCGGATCGAAGGTGAGCGACAAGCTCGGGGTCATCGACCACCTGCTCCCGCGGGTCGACACCCTGCTCATCGGCGGCGGGATGCTCTTCACCTTCCTCGCCGCGCAGGGCCACGCGGTCGGCAGGAGCCTGCTCGAGCGCGACCAGCTCGACGTCGTGCGCGAGTACCTGGCGCGGGCCGACTCGCTCGGCGTGCGGATCGTGCTGCCGACCGACGTCGTCGTCGCGGATGCGTTCGCGGCGGACGCCCGGCACGAGACCGTCGCGGCGGACGCCATCGAGGACACCGCGTTCGGCGCGGACGCGATCGGCCTCGACATCGGGCCGGCGACCGCGCAGGCGTTCGCCGATGCGATCGCCGCCTCCCGCACGGTGTTCTGGAACGGCCCGATGGGGGTCTTCGAGTTCCCGGCGTTCGCGGCCGGCACCAAACGCGTCGCCGAGGCGCTCACCGAGGTCGACGGCCTCTCGGTCGTCGGCGGCGGCGACTCCGCGGCCGCGGTGCGGTCGCTCGGTTTCGGTGAGGACCGCTTCGGGCACATCTCGACCGGCGGCGGCGCGAGCCTCGAGTTCCTCGAGGGCAAGCGCCTGCCCGGCCTCGAGGTGCTCGGCTGGGAGGGGGAGTCCTGATGCGCAGACCGTTCATCGCCGGCAACTGGAAGATGAATCTGGACCACCTGCAGGCGATCGCGCTGGTGCAGAAGCTCGCATGGACCCTGAAGGACGCCGGGTACGACGCGAAGGGCGTCGAGGTGGCCGTCTTCCCGCCGTTCACCGACCTGCGCAGCGTGCAGACGCTGATCGCCGCCGACCGGTTCCCGCTCGCCCTCGGAGCACAGGACCTGTCACCGCACGAGTCCGGCGCCCACACCGGCGACGTGTCCGCGGCGATGCTCGCGAAGCTCGACGCGCGGTACGTCATCGTCGGTCACTCGGAACGGCGTGCCGACCACCACGAGAACGACGCCCTCGTCGGGGCGAAGGTGCGCGCCGCGCTCCGGCACGGGCTCGTGCCGGTCCTCTGCGTCGGGGAGACCGCCGAGGACCTCGAGCGGCACGGTGCCAGCGCGGTGCCCGTCGGCCAGCTGCAGGCGGCGCTCGAGGGCGTCTCCCCGGACGCCGAGCTCGTCGTCGCCTACGAGCCCGTCTGGGCCATCGGATCCGGCATCCCCGCCACGCCCGAGACGGCGCAGGAGGTCGCCGCCGCGCTGCGCGGCGCGCTCGGCGAGACACTCGGCGCGGAGGCGGGCGAGCGCACCCGGATCCTGTACGGCGGGTCGGTCAAGAGCGGCAACATCGCGGGCTTCCTGCGGATGCCGGACGTCGACGGCGCCCTCGTCGGCGGCGCGAGCCTCGACCCGGCCGAGTTCGCCGCCATCGCGCGGTTCCAGAAGCACGTCGGCGTCTGACGTCGAGCCGCCCGTGCGGCGAGCGGGCGCGCGGTTATACTTGCCGTCGCTGGATTCCGGCTGGAAGCCGAGGAAGGAGGAGGCATGCCGATACTCGAAGTCGTGATCGAGGTGGTGCTGGGCATCACGAGCCTGCTCCTGACGCTGCTGATCCTCCTGCACCGCGGTCGTGGCGGCGGCCTCTCCGACATGTTCGGCGGAGGCGTCACGTCGAGTCTCGGCGCGTCCGGCGTCGCCGAGCGCAACCTCAACCGGATCACCGTGATCCTCGGGCTGATCTGGTTCGCGTGCATCATCGTGCTCGGCCTGATCACCCGGTTCACCTCGGGCGCCTGAGCGTCCCGCAACCCGAAGCGAGCAACTCATGGCATCTGGCGGTAGCGCCATCCGCGGCTCCCGAGTGGGCGCCGGCCCGATGGGCGAGCAGGACCACGGTCACCACGCGGAGCGGATCGCGGTCTCCTACTGGGACGCGCTCGGCAACGAGACGGTCCGGTACTTCGCGGCCAACCTCCCGGCCGACGAGATCCCGGCCGTCATCGACTCGCCGTCGAGCGGGCTGCCCGCCGGTCGCGACCGGGCGAACCCGCCCGCCGTCGCCAAGACGGAGCCGTACAAGACGCACCTCGCCTACGTGAAGGAGCGCCGCACCGACGAGGAGGCGGCGCAGCTCCTCGAGGAGGCGCTGAAGCAGCTCCGCATCCGGCGCGGCAAGATCCCCGCCGACAGCTAGAGGCCTGCTCAGCGCACGACCGGGCGCGAGCACCGCGGCCGGTGACGACGGTCCGCGACCTCAGGAACGGGAGCCGCGGGCCTCGCGCGGCCCGCCGCGGACCGCCCACGTGATCGCGCCGCAGTAGCGGCGGCGCGATCAATAACTCTGCGCGATGAGGTTCGGCGGCACGTTCTGCGCCGCGGCGCTGTCGACGAAGAAGACGGTGCGCTTGCGGCCCTGCACGCCGGCCACCGGCACCTCGTCCTCGCTCGCGCCGGCGAGCGCGAGCCCGAGCGCCGTGGCCTTCTCGGCGCCGGCGGCGACCATCCACACCCGGTGCGACGAGTTGATCGCCGGCAGGGTGAGGCTGAGCCGGTCGGGCGGCGGCTTCGGCGCGTTCCGCACCGGGATGACGGTGGCGGGACCGTGGCCCTCGCGCTCGGGGAACAGCGAG
>DASYJR010000181.1:0-9090 GCA_035996305.1 Amnibacterium sp.
CCTCGGCATGCTCTGCCGCGTCGAGCAGGTGGACGGCCTCATCCCCGTCATCTACACGGGCGCCCCGGTCGCCGCCGTGCCCGGGCTGCTCGTGGACCTGCTCGCCCTGCACGCCCACGCCGCGGGCCTCACCGTGAAGGACGCCTTCTGCGTGGGCGAGAACGGATGGGGCCACGTCCCCGGCGGCACCCTGCATCCGCTCGCGGAGCTCGGCCCCGATCATCCCGACCTGCTCGACCCCGCCGCCGAGCTGCACATCCCCGAGGTGCCGCCCGAGGCGCGAGCCCGCTTCGGCGAGCTCCTGGCCGCCTGGCGCACCCGGTCGGGCGGCCCCGGCGGATCCGTCCACGGGTTCCGGCCGGCCGACCGGGGCGGGGCGTCCGCCTTCCGTCGCAGCGGCTCCTTCCTCCTGCGCGCCGCCGCGGGCCTCGACACCGGCCCTCTGCTTGAGGGCATGCTCGCCGCACACGTCGGGGAGGACCCCTGCCCGTGCCTCGCGGCGCTCGCCGCCTTCGCCGAGGTGCCCGATCTCGCCGAGCACCTCCTGCTCCACATCGCCTGGGGTCCGGCGTTCGGGGAGCGGGTCCGCCGGTCGTGGCTCGAGCGCGACGAGGACGACCTGCTCGCTGAGGCGGCGCTCGGCGGCGGCGAGGTCGAACGCCCCTCCGTGGAGCGGATCGAGGCCGGCCTCCGCGCCGTCCGCGCCGCGCTCGCCCACCTCGAACCGAACGACCGCGCTCCCCTCGCCGTCTGCGCGGCCTGGTTCGAGTGGGCGCTCGGCCGCGGCTCGATCGCGGGCGGATTCGTCGACCTCGCCCTCGCCGCGGAGCCCGGCCACCCGTTCGGCCGACTGCTCGCCGCGGAGCTGAGCCGCGGGAAGCTGCCCGAATGGGCCTTCAACGCGGAGCCCCGCATGTCGCTGGCGGAGCAGCTGCGCCGCATGGCCTGAGCGACACGCCCCTCCCGGCCGACGTAGACTCGATGGCCGCGATTCGGGAGGGAACCCGCGTGACCGACACGTCCGAGACGGAGCTGCACCGCGAGCAACGGTACGTCGCCGGTCTCTACGACCGGCTCGACGCCCTGCGCCGGGAGACGGCGGCCGAGCTCGAACGCACGCGGCGGGCCGGCGCGACGGGCACGCACCAGGCGCGCAGCGAGCGCGACGCCATGGCGCGGCTGTTCGAGGACCGGATCCGGCAGCTCAACGACGTCGACGAGCGACTCGCGTTCGGCCGGCTGCAGACCGACGAGGGCGCTCTGCGCTACATCGGCCGCATCGGTCTGCGCGACGACGACCAGCAGCCGATCCTGCTCGACTGGCGTGCACCGCAGGCGAGCGCGTTCTACCAGGCCACCGCCGCCACCCCGCTCGGCGTGAAGGTGCGCCGCCACCTCGCCACCCGCGGTCGCGCGGTCACCGGCATCGAGGACGAGGTCTTCGACCCCGAGCACATCCCCGACGACACGACGCTCACGGGCGAGTCGGCGCTGCTCGCGGCCCTCTCCGCGCAGCGCACCGGCCGCATGCACGACATCGTCTCCACGATCCAGGCGGAGCAGGACCGCATCATCCGCTCGGACGCCAGAGGCATCCTCGTGGTCGCCGGCGGCCCCGGCACCGGGAAGACGGCGGTCGCCCTCCACCGCGCCGCGTACCTGCTCTACGCGCACAAGGAGCGGCTCGCCCGCAACGGCGTGCTCGTGGTCGGGCCGTCCCGCAGCTTCCTGCAGTACATCGAGCAGGTGCTGCCGTCGCTCGGTGAGAGCGGGGTCGTGCTGAAGACGGTCGGCCAGCTCTACCCGGGCGTCGACGCCTCGGCCGCCGACCCGCTCGCCGCCGCCGCCGTGAAGGGCCGCCTCGCGATGGCCCAGGTGCTGCGCCGCGCCGTGCAGGCCCGGCAGGTGGCGCCCGCCGAGCCGATCACCGTCGCGGTCGACAACGAGCGGATCACCGTGCCGCCGGCCCTGATCCAGCGGGCCATCCGCCGCGCCCAGCAGACCCGCAAGCCGCACAACGTCGCGCGGGTCACCTTCGTGCGCGAGGCGCTCGCCGATCTCACCGACCTGCTCGTCGACGTCGTCGGCGGTCGCGGCGGGACGATCGACGACGAGGACCGGCGGATGCTCCGCGAGGACCTCCGCACCGCGCAGGACGTGAAGGTCCTCCTCAACACGGCATGGCTGCCGCTCACGCCGGAGAAGCTGCTCGGCGACCTCTTCGCCCGCCCCGCGTACCTCGCCGCCGTGAGCCCAGAGCTGTCGCCCGCCGACCGGGCGCTCCTCGCCCGGGACCGAACGGCGCCGCTCACCGTGGCCGACGTGCCCCTGCTCGACGAGGCGGCCGAGCTGCTCGGGGAGCTCGACGCGGGCGGCGACGCGCGACGCTCCGCGCGGGAGGCGCAGCACAAGCGGGACCTCGAGAACGCCGAGGCCGCCATCCGCAACATGGGCGTGGAGGGCATCGTCTCCGCGGACGCGCTCGCCGCGAACTTCGCCGACCACGGCGACGTGCTCACCACGGCGGAGCGCGCCGCGATGGACCGCGCCTGGACCTACGGCCACATCGTCGTCGACGAGGCGCAGGAGCTCTCCCCGATGCAGTGGCGGCTGCTGCGCCGGCGCGGGCCGCTGCGGTCCTTCACGATCGTCGGCGATCTGGCGCAGGCCTCGGTCGCCGAGCCCCCCTCGAGCTGGGAGCAGGCGATCGCCGCCCTCGGCGACGAGTTCCGCCTCGAGCACCTCACCGTCAACTACCGCACGCCGCGGCAGATCACCGAGCTCGCCGAGCGGCGCGCGCTCGCGGACGGCCTGCCCATCACCCCGAGCCGGTCCGTGCGCGACGGCCTGTGGCCGGTCGATCGCCGGCGGGTGTCCGTGGAGTCGCTGCCCGGCGCCGTCCTCGATGCGGTGCGCCGAGACCGGTCCATCGACGCCACCGGCACGCTCGCCGTCATCGCCCCCGACCGGCTCGTCGGCCCGCTCCACGACCGGCTCGCGGCCGAGCTCGGTGAGCCGGTCGGCTTCGGGGCGGAGGGGCTCGGCGCCCGCGTCTCCGTGCTCGGCCCGCGCGCCGCGAAGGGGCTCGAGTTCGACGCGGTCATGGTGGTCGACCAGGAGGGCATCGCCGCGGCCGACGGGAGCGGCGCCCTCTACGTCGCGCTCACGCGACCCACCCAGCGGCTCGCGCTCGTCGACCCGGCCTGATCAGCCCTTCGTGCAGGCGCCGGAGGAGACCGCGCGGGTGTCGGCCGCCGCGTGCTCCGCGACCGAACGGAACTGGGTCGGCGTCATCGCGTAGCCGATATCGGACGTCGTCGAGCTCTTGGCGAAGACGATGCCGATGACGTGCCCGGTGGTCGTGAGCAGCGGGCCGCCCGAGTTGCCCTGCTGGACGTCCGCGGCGAGGGTCGTGAGCGAGCGGATCGAGCTGCCGGTGCCCTCCACGTTCGGCACCCGGGTGTCGCCCACCTGCAGCACCTTCGCGCCGCCGGAGGTGAAGGGGCCGCCGAAGGGGAAGCCGTCCACGACGCCGGTCGTGCCGACGGCAGGCACCCCGTCGAGCGGGAGGGCGGGCCGGGCGAGGCTCGGCACGGCGACGACGGCGAGGTCGGACGTCGGATCGAAGTAGGTCACCCGGCCGACGAGGGCGGTGCCGTCGTCGCGGAGCACGACGGGGGAGCGCACGCCCGCGAGCACGTGGGCGTTCGTGAGCACCCGGTCGGTGGCGATCACGAACCCGGATCCGCTCTGGTCCTGCCCGCACGCGTACGCGGTGCCGGTGACCTTCACCACGCTCCTCGCAGCCTGCTTCAACGCGGCGGTGCCGGTGTCGACGCCCGGCACCACCGGCTTCGACGGGGTGCCGCCGAACGCCTCGCCGAGCTGCGGTATCCCGCTCGCGAGCACGGTGCTGCGCAGCTGTGCGAGGGCGGACTGGACGGGCGGCGGCGTCACCGCGCCGATCGTGCGCAGCACCACGGACGACGCGATCGGCTGGGCGAGGAACGGGACCCCGAGCGCGGCGACGACCGCCGCGACGACGGAGATCACGAGGGCGGCGACGACGAGGTTCGCGGCGGCCCCGAGCACGCGGTCCACGATGCCGAGCGGGCTCTTCAGCAGGCGGCCGCCGAGCAGCGAGCCGATGCCGACCCCGATCGCGTGGCCGATCGCCACGAGCACGAGGGCCGCGACGATGGTGACGATCACCCGGGTGCCGCCGTCGGTGACGAGCCGGCCGAGCAGGGGCGCCACGAGCGTGGCGGCGACGGCGCCCACCGCGATGCCGGCGAGCGCGCCCAGGCTGCGGATGAGCCCCAGCCGGTAGCCGTGCACGAGATAGCCGAGCAGGAGGAGCGCGAGGACGACGTCGAGCACCGCGGACACTGCCGTGCGGCTCCTTCCGGAAGTGAGCGAAGCGCACAGCGTATTCGGCGTGACGCGTCCTGCCGTCCGCGACGGGCGGATCCGGGGGAACGCCCCGGCCGGTCTCGGCCCGCTGCTAGCATCGGTGGTCGCCGTTGGACCGGCCGCGGATCCAGATCGCCAGACGCAGCCTGCGTCGGGCACCGCGCAGCAAGAGGAAGGAGCCCACCTATGGCATTGGATGCCGATGTGAAGAAGGCGATCATCGAGGAGTACGCGACGCACCCCGGTGACACGGGCTCCCCGGAGGTCCAGGTCGCGATCCTCACCACGAGGATCAAGGATCTGACCGAGCACCTGAAGCAGCACAAGCACGACCACCACTCGCGCCGCGGGCTGCTTCTGCTCGTCGGCCAGCGCCGGCGGCTGCTCGGCTACCTGCAGGAGATCGACATCGCGCGCTACCGGTCGCTCATCGAGCGGCTCGGCCTGCGTCGCTAGTCCGACCGCAGTCTTCGCTTCAGAAGGGGCGTCCCGCTACCGGCGGGGCGCCCCTTCCGCGGTGTCGGGCGCCGGTGGTAGCCCTGCACCATGCAGGGACACGAGCTCGCCGAGGACTGGGTGCGACGGTACGAGCGGGCATGGGCGACGAACGACCCCGACGACGTGCGGGCGCTCTTCGCTCCCGACGGCGAGTACCGCTTCCATCCGTGGGACGAGCCGACGGTGGGGCACGCGGCCATCGTCGCGGCGTGGCTCGACGCCCAGGACTCGGCCGACGATCACACGTTCACCTGGTCGGTCGTCGCGGTCGAGGGCCCGACCGCGGTGGTGCAGGGCCGCACGACCTACTCCGACGGGGACGTCTACCTGAACCTCTGGGTGATCCGCTTCTCGGGCGACGGCCGGGCCGTCTCGTTCACCGAGTGGTACATGGAGCCGCCCGTCGGCGACGACGGATGAGGGTGCGCCCCGCCGGTCGCGTCCCGATGTGGCGGTGCGACGGCTGACCCACCTGCGGCCGCGGCGTCAGGCCGCGGCGCCGAACTCCGACTGGCCCGGCAGCACCGCGTCGTCGCCGACCTGCTGGTCCTGGGCGATGCGGGCGCCTGGCCCGATGTGGGCGCGCGCGCCGATCTTCGAGTGGCTGCCGATGTGGGCGCCCTCACCGACCACGGCGGCGGCACCGACGTGGACGGACGCGCCGATCTCGGCGTGCGGGCCGACGACCGCCTCGCGGTCCACCCAGGTTCCGGCGTGGATGCGGGCTGCTCGCCCGACGCGCGCGCCGGACTCGACGTAGACGGAGGGCGCGAGGAAGGCGGTGGGGTCGACCGAGGCGTCGGTCGCGACGAGTCCGCGCCCGTTGGGGTGCCTACGGTACCGGGTGACGGTACCGAACTCGTCCTCGATCTCTTCGGCGATCCTGGGGGTCCTGCGCTGCATGTCCTGGGCAACGCCGTCGCGCCCCCGTTCATTCCCGCCGGACGCCCCCTTCCTGCCCGGGAATCCGGTAAGAACGCGGCAAGTGGAGCATGTGAACGGGAACGGGGGCGGAGGGGGCGCCGCTGGCAGAATGAGGGGATGATCCTCCGCCGCCGGACCCGGGACCCGTCCTTCCCCAAGGGGGACCAGGGCAAGGGCTCGCTCGACGACTACAAGTTCGACCTCACGCCGGCGAACGGCAACGTCAGGATCCGGCTGGCAGGCAGCGACCCCCACAGGGACCTGCTCGCCACGGCGGAAGGCGCCGAGCAGGTCGAGACCGCCATCTCCGGTCGCACCGCGGAGGAGGAGCGCACGGACGCACCGATGGCGGTGCGGCTGTTCGTCGACGGCCGGATCATCGGCCCGGTCGGCATGGTGCCTCGCGGCCTCGAGGGCGTCGTCCATGAGGCGATCAGCCGCCTCGAGATGGCCGGGCGCAAGCCGCGCATCCCCGTCGAGGTCGTCCACACCCGCCAGGGCCTGCGGGTCGATCTGCTCCTCGGCCGCACGCGCTGAACGTCCAGCCGCCGATCGGAAGGATGACCGCATGGACACCATCCGCCTCGGCACCTCCGGGCTCGAGATCTCCCGCGTCGTGCTCGGTTGCATGAGCTACGGCGACCCCGGCCGCGGCAACCACGCCTGGACCCTCGACCTCGACGCGACACGGCCGTTCTTCCGCCGGGCGATCGAGGCGGGGATCACCACGTTCGACACCGCGAACGTGTACTCGGACGGCTCCAGCGAGGAGATCACCGGAACCCTCCTGACGGAGTTCGCCCGTCGCGAGGACGTCGTGATCGCCACCAAGGTGCACGGCCGGATGGGCCCCGGCACCAACGGGTCCGGGCTGTCGCGCGGCGCGATCATGACCCAGATCGACGCGAGCCTGAAGCGGCTCGGCACCGACTACATCGACCTGTACCAGATCCACCGATTCGATCCGACGGTGCCGGTCGCCGAGACGATGGCGGCGCTGCACGACGTGGTGAAGAGCGGCAAGGCCCGCTACGTCGGCGCGTCGTCGATGTGGACGTGGCAGTTCGCCGAGATGCAGCACACCGCCGACGTCGAGGGCCTCACCCGGTTCGTGTCGATGCAGGACCAGTACTCGCTGCTGATGCGCGAGGAGGAGCGGGAGATGCTCCCGTACTGCCTCGAGACGGGTGTCGGCGTGATCCCGTGGTCACCGCTCGCCCGCGGCCGCCTCACCCGCGACTGGGACGCGACGACGGCGCGCAGCGGCACGGACGAGTTCGGCAGGGCCCTGTTCCGGCAGGCGGAGGAGGCGGACCGGCGGATCGTCGACGCGGTGGCCCGCATCGCGGAGGAGCGGGGCGTGTCCAGGGCGCAGGTGGCGCTCGCCTGGGTGCTGGCGCAGCCCGCCGTCACGGCGCCGATCGTCGGCGCGACGAAGCCGCACCACCTCGAGGACGCGATCCTCGCGGAGCGGCTCGAGCTGACCGACGAGGAGCTCGACGGGCTGGAGGCGGAGTACGTCCCCCACACCCCCACCGGGTTCTGAGCCGCCCCCGCAGGAGTTCCGGCCCTGGGCGGGCGTGACGCCCGCCCGGCGGCTGCTGTTCTGGCTGCGGATCTCGTTCGTCGGCGACGCCGCGCTCGCGGCGATCGGCGGCCTGCTCGTCGCCGAGGGGGAGGCCGTCGGCATCGCGCTGCTGATCTTCACCGCGCTTCGCGCCGCCATCGGCGTGGTCGCCCTCGTGCTCGCCGCGCGGGCGCTGGAGCGACGTGATCCGCACGACGACCGGCCGTCGGTGCTCGGCTGATCGGCGAGGGATCAGTCCGGGTCCGCGGGATCCAGCGGCGCGTGGTGGTCGAGGCCCGCCACCCCGGCCTTCCAGTAGCCGTGCAAGGACAGGTTGGCCTTCGGCAGGCCGGCCTCCTGCTTCAGGTAGCGCCGCACCGGGATCAGCGCGCCGGCCTCACCCGCCGCCCAGACGAACGTGTCGGTGGTGACGTCCTGGCTGCGCACGACCTCGAGCAGGTCGTAGTCCGCGGTGAGCGCGAGCTGCGGGGTGGCGGCGAACGTCTCGGCGTCGTCGAGATGGTCGAGGAGGCGCGGGTCGTCGCCGAACAGCACGGCGTGCACCGGGACCGCGCCCGCGAATGCGCGGATCCACCGGCGCAGCGCCGGCATGCCGGCCGGATCCGCGAGCAGCAGCGCGTTGGCGAAGCCCGTGGGCGCCAGTCGCGAGCCGCGGGGGCCCGCGACCTCGAGCTCGTCGCCCCGGCCCGCGCGAGACGCCCAGGCGGTCGCGGGGCCGGCGTCGCCGTGCACGACCACGTCGACATCGAGCTCCGCAGCCGACGAGGCGCCGATCGGCCGGAACTCGGCAGGCGTGTAGTCGCGGCCGACGATGCCCTCGCGGCCGGCGAAGAACGCCTTCAGGTGGTCCTCAGGGCCGAGGCTGGCGAACCCCTCGAGGTCGCCGCCGAAGGTGAACCGCACCAGCGTGTCGGTGAGCCCCGTGCGCTCGAGCACGACGAGGCGCCGGCGGCGCGCCCCCTCGTGGCGGACGACGTCGCGCACTCGCGGCGAGGACGAGAGGGGGAAGGTGCTCACCGCCCCATTCTGGCCGAGCGGGTCAGCGGGCTCCCGCGGCGCTGTCGAAGGCGGCGCCCGCGCGCCCGTCCGAGACGGTGAGGACAGCACGGGTGCCGTCGATGCTGCGCTGGTAGTCGAGGGCGACGCCGGCCGGGATCGACGCGATCCGGTGTCCACCGGCGTCGATCACGGCGGTGCCGACGGCGACGAGGTCGGCGGGCCACTCGCCGGTGACGGTGTGCTCCGCCTGCAGGGCGGTGGTGACGGCGGTCAGGGCGCTGCGGACGGCGGCGGCCCCCGCGCGGTGCGCCGGCTGCGTGCCCCCGAGCACGATCGCCACCGGGACCAGCACGGCGATCGCCGCGACCAGCAGCCGCGCCCAAGCCGCGAGGATCCGGCGGTCCGCGCGCGGACGGCGGGACGGGGCGTCGTTCCCGGCGGAACGGACGGTCGGGGCGGTCATGGCGGATCCTCGGGGTGAGCGCCGGAAGGGTGGTCCGGACCCCTCCGTTGTACCGAGGCGCGGGCGGGGCGGCGCAGCCCCAGAACGGGGCCGGAATCCCGGACCCGGTACCCGCGTTGGCGTCCGCATGGCTCCGCTCGCGCTCTCCGTGCTCGATCTCGTCCCCGTCCGGAAGGGGCAGCGGTCCGCCGACGCGGTGGCGGCG
>DASYJR010000182.1:0-2284 GCA_035996305.1 Amnibacterium sp.
GAGGCCCTCGAGGATCGGGTCCAAGGCCCGCCGCCACGGCGCGCCGACGCCCTCCCTGGCGGTCTGGGCGGGGATGCGCACGGCTTCGAGCAGGAGGGCGCCGACGTGCTTGCAGCGCTCCCCCACCGGGCAGTTGCACAGCCCGGTCACGGGCTCCGGGCCGTGCTCGGCGATGCGCATGCGCACCCGCGCCGCGTAGGGCAGCCGGGCGGCGCCGCGCACGTGCCCGGTGAGGATCGTGCGGTCGTTGCTCCAGCGGGCGTCGGCGACCCGCCCCTGGCGCTGGTAGGCGTCCGCGCGGGCGAAGACGGCGCGGCCCACGAAGAGCTGCACGCCGGCCTCGGAGTAGATGATCCGCCCCCGTCCCCCGCCGAACCCCGGTCCGGGGAGGCGACCGCCCAGTTTAGGCGGCCGGAGGCGAGGCGGGTGCGCCTCCCCCGTGCCGGCCGTGGGGACGGTCGACGACGTCGTCCGCGTCCCAGGGCATCCGCCGGTCGTCCTCGGCCGGCGCGATGGGCACCACCACGACGGGCCGGTACTGGCGGTGACTCAGGCGGACGGCGACGGAGCCGCCGAAGAAGCGGCGCACGGCGCCGGTGAAGCCGTTCTGCCGGGTGCCGACGACGATCATGAGCGCGTTCTCCTCGTCCGCCACGGACATCAGCGAGGTGGCGGCCTCGCCGACCAGCTCGCGCATCGACCAGCGGACGTTCATCGGGGCGAGCAGCCCCTCGATCTCGTCGAGCCGTTCGGGCGGGAAGACCGGCTCGTCGCCGCCCGTCTCCGGGTCGATCGGGGCCGAGATGAGCGTCCCGTCGGGCAGGTCCTGCAGCACGTACCGCGTGGCGTCGACGGTGACGCAGACGAGCCGCGCGTGGAACGTGCGGGCGAACTCGCCCGCGACCTGCACCACCCACAGGGGCTGGTCGGGCAGCACGCCGACCACGATCACCGGTTCGACGAGCTCCCGGGACTCCGCTGCTTCAGCCATTGCGCGCCTCCGAGCGCATCATCCGCCGCCGCGGTGCGGGCGGTCAACGGGTGTACAGCGCCCCCTCAGGGGAGGCGCTGCTCGGCGACGCTGTTGCCGCCGTCGACGACGAGCACCTGCCCCGTCGTGTAGGCGGCGCCGGGCGTGCAGAGCCAGGCGATCGCCGCGGCGACCTCGTCGGGCGCGCCGCTGCGGCCGGCGGGCACCCGTGCACCCTCGGCGGCCTCCTGCGGCAGCTGGGAGCCCGTCGCGATCCAGCCGGGGGCGACGGCGTTCGCGGTGATGCCGTGCTGCGCCTCGTCGATCGCGAGCGCGCGGGTGAGGCCCACCATGCCGGCCTTCGCGGCAGCGTACGCGAGGTCGGCGCGGCTCGCCATGACGGGGCCGGTCACGCTCGAGACGTGCACGATCCGGCCCCATCCCGCGGCGCGCATCCGTGGCACGACCGCGCGCGTGACGAGGAACGCGCTCGTGAGGTTCTGGGCCAGGGCCGCGTCCCAGGCGGCGGGATCGACGGTGATGTCGCCGGACCCCATGGGTTCGCCGATCGCGACCATGCCGGCCGCGTTCACGAGCACCGTCGGCGAGGCCGTCCCGAGCGCGGCGACGAGACCGTCGACCCCGGCCTCGTGCTCGAGGCGCGCGACGATCCCGGTGGCGGTGATCCCCTCGCCGGTCAGCTCCGCGACGCGGTCGTGGACCCGGCCGGTGGTCGAGGTCAGCACGACGGCCGCGCCGAGCCGCCCGAGCAGCCGCGCGGAGGCGAAGCCGATGCCCGTGGGGCTCCCGGCGCCGGTGATGAGGGCCGTACGGCCCGAGAGGTCGAACGTCGACGGCAGCTGCACGACCCACAGGCTACGGACCGCGCCTCAGCGCACCGCCACGTCGACGTCGACCCCGCCCGCGACGGCCTGCACGATCGTGATGCGCCCGTTCGGTGTGAACGGCGCCAGAGCATGCCCGGCGCGGGCGGCGTCGGCGGCGGTGCCGGGCCCGATCGGGTACCACTCGTCGAGCCGGTCGAGGGGGCTGCCGGGGCGCAGGTCGCCGACGATGGCGCGCCAGTAGTACAGGTTCGAGTAGAGCCCCGCGGAGGTGCCGAGGCCGCCGTCGGCGGCGGGCGCGGTGAAGTAGGCCGCCATCCCCTCGATGATCGCCTCGTTGAACCGGGGGTCGGCGCGGAAGTCCCGCACGGTCTCGACGTCGATCCACCACCGGTGCCGGGACGGATCGACGACGCCGCGGATGGCGGCGTCACGGCGCGCGGTCGCCCAGCCGAACAGATAGGCGCAC
>DASYJR010000183.1:0-7721 GCA_035996305.1 Amnibacterium sp.
GCTCCTCGACGTACTTGCCGCGGATGGGATGCGGCACCTCGATCTCGAGCCGGTCGGTGAGCGCGACCAGCTCGGCGAGCGGAGTCTCGGGGGTGATCTCGATCCCGGCGGCCGCGCTCAGGGAGGGGTACATGCTGATCCGGTCCCACGTGCCGCCGACGTCGAACCGCGTGCCGTCGAACCAGGTGACCTCCGCGGTGCCGCCGGCCGCGATCGCCGCCTGCTGCACCAGCTCCTGGGTCAGGTCCGCCATGCCGCGGTAGTCGGAGAACGCCTCGTACGCCTCGAGCATCGCGAATTCGGGCGAGTGGGTCGCGTCGGGGTTCTCGTCGCGGAAGTTGCGGTTGATCTCGTAGATGCGCTCGAGGCCGCCCACTGCGGCGCGCTTCAGGAACAGCTCGGGCGCGATCCGGAGATAGAGGTCCGTGTCGTAGGCGTGCGAGACGGTGCGGAACGGCCGGGCCGACGCGCCGCCCTGCTGGGTCTGCAGCATCGGCGTCTCGAGCTCGATGTAGCCGCGCTTCGTGAAGGTCGACCGCAGCGACGAGACGGCGGCGGCGCGGGCGTGCACCATCCGCCGCGCCTCGGGCCGCGCGATCAGGTCGAGGTAGCGGCTGCGGACGCGGGTCTCCTCGCTCAGCTCCGAGTGCAGGTTGGGCAGGGGCAGGAGCGCCTTCGACGCGATCCGCCATTCGTCCGCCCGGACGGAGAGCTCGCCGCGGCGGGACGTGATCACCTCACCCGCGACGAACAGCTGGTCGCCCAGGTCGACGAGCGCCTTGAACTCGGCGAGCGACTCCTCCCCCACGCCGTCGAGGCTCACCATCGCCTGGATGCGGCTGCCGTCACCCGCCTGGAGGGCCGCGAAGCAGAGCTTGCCGGTGTTGCGGAGGTGCACGACGCGGCCGGCGACACCGGCTCGCTCGCCGGTGGCGGTGTCGGATTCGAGGCCGGCGAACCGCCCGCGCAGGGTCGCGATCGTCGTGGTGACGGGCACGGCGACCGGATATGCCTCGCCGCCCTGCTCGAGCAGCCGCTTGCGCTTCGCGAGGCGCACCTCGCGCTGCTCTATGCGGTCCGACTCGGCGTTGTCGTCGGTCACGGGGCTCCCGGTGGTGCGGCGGACGGTGGCGGTCGCCGCGAAGGGAGGGATCAGCGGAGGGCGACGAGCGCGTTGTCGATCAACCGCGTGCCGCCCACCCGCGCGGCGACGAGCACGAGGGCAGGGCCACGATACCGGTCGTCGACGGGCTGGAACGTGGCCGGGTCGACCGCGACGAGGTAGTCGGGGACGACCCCGTCCCGGCCGTCGAACTCGGCGCGGGCGGCGGCGAGCATCGGTGCCGGACCGAGGTCGGCCGCGGTGGTGGCCGCCCGGAGCGCCGCCGGCAGCGCGAGGGCGAGCGCACGCTCGTCCACGGACAGGTACCGGTTGCGGCTCGACCGGGCGAGGCCGTCCGGCTCCCGCACGGTCGGCACGACCTCGACGCGCACCGGCTCGTTCAGGTCCGCCACCATCCGGCGGACGAGGAACACCTGCTGGGCGTCCTTCTGACCGAACAGCACCGCGTCCGGACCGACGATGTGCAGCAGCTTCGCCACGACGGTGAGCATCCCGTCGAAGTGCCCCGGCCGCACCCGGCCCTCGAGCAGGTCGCCGACGGGGCCGGCGGCGACGGTGATCTGCGTGCCGCCCGCCGGATACATGTCCGTGACCGCCGGCGCGAACAGCAGGTCGACGCCCGCGGACTCGAGCGCCGCCCTGTCGGTGTCGAAGGGGCGGGGGTACCGGTCGAAGTCCTCCGCGGGGCCGAACTGGAGCGGGTTCACGAAGACGGAGGTGACGACGGCGTCGGCGGTCTCACGGGCGCGGGCGACGAGCGAGAGGTGCCCCTCGTGCAGCGCGCCCATCGTGGGGACGAGCGCGATCGAGCGGCCGTCGCGACGCAGCGCGGCGACCGCGGCGCGGGTCTCCGCGATCGACGAGACGGTGGGGAGGCTCATCCGGGCTCCTGGTCCAGCGGCGGCACGGCGCGGGACCACGCCCCGGCGGTCAGGGCCCGCTCGAGGGCGGACCGGGCCACCGGGCCGAGCACGCGGTCGGCGTCCTCCACCCCGATCTCGCGCAGCAGCGCGACCGACGAGCGCACCACGGTCTCGAGCGGATCGACGACGGCCGCGAGCGCCGCGGCCCACGCGAGCCGGTCGCCCTCGGCGACGAGGACCGGCTCGCAGCCCATCTCGACGGCGAGCGCCTGGCCGATCGGCAGCACGGGTCCCGGGCCGGTGACCGCGCAGTAGGCGGACCTCAGGCGGGCCAGGTCGATGCTCGTGCCCGTGAACGCCATCGCCGGGCTGATCGCGAGAGGGATGGCACCGGCCGCAGCCGCGGGTGCCAGCACGGCCGTACCCGAGCCGGGCGCCGTGTGCACGACGAGCTGGCCGGGGAGCCACGCACCCACCTCCGCCAGCCCTGCGGTGAGGGCGCCGAGCTCCGCCTCGGGCACGGCGAGCAGCACGAGCTCGCTGCGCTCGACGACCGTGCGCACGTCGAGCACGGGTGCGCCGGGCAGCAGGGCCCCGGCCCGTTCCCGGCCCTCGTCGGACACGGTCGCGATGCCGACGATCGCGTGGCCGGTGCCGGCGAGCGCGGCCCCCAGCACGGGTCCGACCCGCCCTGCACCGATGATCCCGACGCCGAGACGTCCCGCGGCCCTCACGCCGGCGCCTCCTCGGGGCTCGCCGCCCAGCGGTGCGACACGTCCGCCGATCGGGCGGCCGTGCCGAGGCGGGCGAGATCGGTGAAGAGCCGTTCCGCGACGGATACGTCGATGAGGCCGAGGCGCGGGTGCACGACGCCCGACACGACGTGCGGCTCCATCCTGGCGACCGCGAGGATCCGCTCGGCCGGCCCCTGGTGCAGCGCCACCGACTGGATCCGGGCGATCGGAACGATGGTGAGGTGCCGGCGCAGGAACCCTCCGCGCAGCAGCACGGCGTCGTGCGTCACGAGGAAGCCGGTGCGCCGCCAGGCGACAGGGCGCAGCCACCGCGCGCGACGGGGCGCGGGCACGAAGTCCTCGCGCTCACCGGTGCCCACCATCCCCGCCTGCAGCACCGCGCCGCCCTCGCGGAGGGCCGGGACGAGGTGGGGAAGCAGAGCGAGGACCTCGGCGTACGTCGCCACCGGCGCGATCGCTCGCTCGAGCTCCGCGTTGCGACGGCCGCCGATGCGGCCGGCCCGGTTGACCGCGACCCGCCACCAGCCGGCGGGGCGCCACAGCAGCGGCTGCTCGATCCGCACGGCATGGATGCGTCCCGGCGGCACGGCCTCGTTGCTCGTGCTCAGGATGCCGGCGCCGATCCGCACGCCGTCATCCGTCGCGACCACGCTGAACCGCAGGTTTTGGCCGATGCGCCTGCCGGCGACCGTGATCGCGGCGATGAGGATCGGGCCGAACGAGACCGCGGCGGCGGGTCCGGCGCCGAGCGCGGTCATGCCGGGGATCACCACGGCGGCGACGAGCACGAGGATCACGGTGGTCTCGCTGAGCAGCACCGACGAGACCGCCCGGCCGGGGGTGATCGTCACGAGCGCGGGTCCCGCCGCGGCGGGCGCGCCGGGCGCGACACGCCGCCCGGAGGCCAGTCGCAGCACGTCCCGCCGCAGCTCCTCGGCCGCCCCGTTCGACAGGTACTCGAGCCGCACGTTCGCGTCGTGACCCGCGACGTCCATCTCCACGCGGGCGGCGCCGAGCAGCCGCGCGAAGAACGGCCGCGAGATGGTCACGCCCTGGATGCGGTCGAGCTTGGCGGTTCTCGTGGTGCGGAGGAGGACACCCCGGCGCACGGTCACCGCGTCGTGCGCGATGCGGAACTCGCTCGTGCGCCACGAGACCCAGAACAGGCCGACGCCGACGACGAGCACCGCCGCCACGATGATCGCCGCCGTCCCGATCAGTCCGTGGCGCTGCAGCTCGTCGATCGGATCGCCGCCGGCGTCGGGCAGGCGGAAGATCCAGCCCACGAGCCGCTCGCGGAAGTTGCCGCCGATCCACACCAGCACGGCGACGAGGACGATGCCGCCGCGCAGCAGCGGCGTCGCCGGGTGCAGGTGGTGCCACGCGCCGTCGAGATACTGCCCGCCCCGGGCCGGGGCGGCCGATTCCTCGCTCAGAGTCCCACGCGCCGTTCCTCGGCCCGGTCGATCAGCAGATCGCGGACCTCGGCGGCGACCGGTTCGGGGAGGCCCGGGATGGTGATGTTCGAGGTGGCGGCCGCCGTCACGAGGCGCAGCTCGGCGAGCCCGAGCAGGCGGGCGACGGGGCCGCGGTTCACGTCGACGAGCTGCATCCGCCCGTAGGGCACGGCGACGAGCCGGGAGAGGAGGATCCCGCGGCGGAACACGAGGTCGTCCTCCCGGAGCACGTAACCGATGGACCGCACCCGGCGCGGAGCGATCACGAGGCGCAGCACGGCCACGACCACGTCGACGGCGATCACGAGCCAGCCGAGGGTCGGATTCGCGAGCAGCAGTACCGTCCCGATCGCCGCGCCGACGAGCGCGACGCCGAGTGCGCTCGCGATCTCGACGGCGATGAGCCTGCCGGAGACCCGCTGCCATCCCGTGATGCCCGCGTCGAGCCCCGTGCGGCGCTGCACGAGGGTCACCGGCGCTCCACGGCGTGGCTCGGCGCCGGCTCGTGGTCCTCGGGCGGGATGCGGCACCAGGTCTCGACGACCATGCCGGCGGCGAGCATCGCTCCCGCGCCGACCAGGGTGAGGAGGTCGTACCAGAGCCCCGGGAGGACCGGTGTGAGCAGCCGGGTGAGGCCGTACAGGGTCAGCCCTGCGGCGGCGCCGGTGAGCAGGGCGCCAGTGAGGCTCGTGGCCTTCGCGAACACGAGCACGCGCATCGCGAAGAACGGGTCGACGGGCCGGCTGCGCTTGCCGCGCAGCATCTGCCGGATCGGCCAGCCCAGCGCGATCACGATCGCGGCGATGCCGAACAGGGCCACGACGAGCGTGACGGGCGGCGTCAGGGTCGGCGAACTGCTCGCGGTGAGGGCGAGCTGGCCGAGCCAGCCCACGACCGCGCCGGCCAGGACCAGCGCGAGGATCAGCGGGATGCTCGTGCGTCGCACAGCCCTATCCTCCTCGTCCCGCCGACCGTCGGCCGCTTCCGGCACCCCGGGAAGGTGCCGGAACCGGCCGCACGCGTCGGTGGGTCAAGCGGTCGCCGGCCGCGGCTTGATGCGGGGGGCGCGCTTCCGCTTCGGCTCGCCGGTGCCGGAGTCGATACCGCCGTCCACGGCGCCCGCGTCGATCGGCGCCTTCGGGGTCGGGATCGCTACGGCGGGCAGGTTGGAGACCGGGCGCTTGTCGCTCGAGAGCCACTGCGGCCGCGGCGGCAGCTTGGTGAGGTCCTTGAAGATCTCGGCCAGCTCGTGCTGGTCGAGGGTCTCCTTCTCCAGCAGTGCGGTGGCGAGCCGGTCGAGCACCGCGCGGTTCGCGATGATCATCTGGTACGCCTCGTCGTGCGCGGTCTCGATCAGCGTGCGCACCTCCTTGTCGACCTCGCGGGCGAGCTCGTCCGAGTAGTCGCGGCCGTGGCCCATGTCGCGGCCGAGGAACATCTCGCCGGAGGACGCGCCGAGCTTCACGGAGCCGATCGCCGCGCTCATGCCGAACTCGGTGACCATGCGGCGGGCCGTCTCCGTGGCCTTCTCGATGTCGTTCGAGGCGCCGGACGTGGGGTCGTGGAAGACGATCTCCTCGGAGACCCGGCCGCCCATGGCGTAGGCGAGCTGGTCGAGCAGCTCGTTGCGGGTGATCGAGTACTTGTCCTCGAGGGGCAGCACCATCGTGTAGCCGAGGGCGCGGCCGCGCGGCAGGATCGTGACCTTCGTGACGGGGTCGGTGTGGTTCAGCGACGCCGCCACGAGCGCGTGTCCACCCTCGTGGTACGCCGTGATCAGCTTCTCCTGGTCCTTCATCACCCGGCTGCGGCGCTGCGGGCCCGCGATCACGCGGTCCACGGCCTCGTCGAGGGCGCGGTTGTCGATGAGCTGCGCGTTGCTGCGCGCGGTGAGCAGGGCGGCCTCGTTCAGCACGTTCGCGAGATCGGCACCGGTGAAGCCCGGGGTCTTGCGCGCGAGCACCTCGAGGTCGACCCCGGCGGCGAGCGGCTTGCCCTTCGCGTGCACCTCGAGGATGCGGCGGCGGCCGTTCAGGTCGGGCGCGTCCACGCCGATCTGCCGGTCGAAGCGGCCGGGGCGCAGCAGCGCCGGGTCGAGGATGTCGGGCCGGTTGGTGGCCGCGATGAGGATGACGTTCGTCTTCACGTCGAAGCCGTCCATCTCGACGAGCAGCTGGTTCAGCGTCTGCTCGCGCTCGTCGTGCCCACCGCCGAGGCCCGCGCCGCGGTGGCGGCCGACCGCGTCGATCTCGTCGACGAAGATGATGGCCGGCGCGTTCTGCTTGGCCTGGTCGAAGAGGTCGCGGACGCGGCTGGCGCCGACACCCACGAACATCTCGACGAAGTCCGAACCGGAGATCGAGTAGAAGGGCACCCCCGCCTCACCCGCGACCGCGCGGGCGAGCAGCGTCTTGCCGGTACCGGGAGGGCCGTACAGCAGCACACCCTTCGGGATCCGGGCGCCGACGGCCTGGAACTTCGCCGGCTCCTTCAGGAAGTCCTTGATCTCGCCGAGCTCCTCGATGGCCTCGTCCGCGCCGGCGACGTCGTTGAACGTGACCTTCGGGGTCTCCTTCGAGACGAGCTTCGCGCGCGACTTGCCGAACTGCATGACGCGGTTCCCGCCGCCCTGCATGCCCGACATGATGAACCAGAAGAAGAGACCGAGCAGCAGGATCGGGACGAGGAACGTCGCGACCGACAGCAGCCAGCTGGGCTGCGGGACCTCGTCGTTGAAGCCCTTCGCGAGCTTGCCGGCCTTGTACGCGGCGTTGACGGCGTTGACGATCTCCGTGCCGCGCGGGGCCACGTAGTAGAACTGCACCTGGTTGCCGACGTCGGGCTGCGCGGAGGTGAGCGTGAGGTCGACCCGCTGGTCGGTGTCGACGATCTTCGCGGAGCTGACCGCGCCGCTGCTCAGGTACTTGAGGCCCTGCTCCGTCGTGACCTGGCGGAAGCCGGATCCCGTGAGCAGGCTCGAGCCGACCCACACCACGATGACCGCGATCACGATATAGAGGAGCGGACCGCGGAAGATGCGCTTGAAGTCCATAGTGGGGATAGGGTAACGCCCCGCATTCCACCGCAGAGCACCTGTTCGCTCTGAGGGGATGCCCCAATTCGGGTTCACGGCCGACGCATGGCGCGCTGCTAGGAAGCGGGTCCTCAGGCCCCCTGCGCCGCAGCCGTCAGGTGTAGACGTGCGGCGCGAGCACCGCGACGTCCCGCAGGTTGCGGTAGCGCTCCGCGTAGTCGAGTCCGTATCCGACGACGAATTCGTTCGGGATGTCGAAGCCCGAGTACTTCACGTCCACCGCCATGCGCTGCGCCTCCGGCTTGCGCAGCAGCGCGCAGACCTCGACCGAGGCGGGCCCGCGCGAGCGGAGGTTCGCGACGAGCCACGACAGGGTGAGCCCGGAGTCGATGATGTCCTCGACGATCAGCACGCGGCGGCCCTCGAGCTCGGTGTCGAGGTCCTTGAGGATGCGGACGACGCCGGACGAGCGGGTGCTCGAGCCGTAGG
>DASYJR010000184.1:0-9503 GCA_035996305.1 Amnibacterium sp.
CTCGAAGATGATCGGGAAGGTCGGGTACTTCTTCGCCACGTCGAGCAGCTGCGCGGCCCGCTGCCGCTGCTGCCAGAGCGGCGACCGCCTCGCCGGGTTGTACCGCGGCAGCAGGAGCGCCCGCGCCGCGCACTCACGGAACCGGGAGGCGAAGATCGCGGATCCGGTCACCTCGGTGGTCACGATCGATTCGCGCTCGTCGGGGTCGAACGCGACGAGGTCGGCGCCGGGCGGCTCCGCGTCCGTGTCCGGGATGCGCAGCACGATCCCGTCGTCGGCGGCCATCGCCCCGCCCTCGACGCCGTAGCGCTCGGCCAGCCTCGCGCCGATCGCGAGCGCCCAGGGGGCGTGCACCTGCATGCCGTACGGGGAATGGAGCACGATGCGCCAGTCGCCGAGCTCGTCGCGGAACCGCTCGAGCACGAGGGTGCGGTCGCTCGGCACGCTGCCGGTGGCCTCGGCCTGATCCGCGACGAAGCGCAGCAGGTTGCGGACGGCCCGCTCGTCGAGCCCGATGCCCGCCGCGATCCCCGCCGCATCCGCGGGACCGGCCGTTGCAAGGGTGCGCTGGAAGACGCCCACGGCCCGCCCGAGCTCGACCGGACGGCCGAGGCCGTCGCCCTTCCAGAACGGGACGCGTCCCGGCTCGCCGAAGGCGGGCAGCACGTTGACGCGGTCGTGGGTGATCTCCTGGATGCGCCAGCTGGTCGCACCGAGGCTGAACACGTCGCCGACGCGGGACTCGTAGACCATCTCCTCGTCGAGCTCGCCGACGCGGGCGCCGCCGGCCTGGCCCCCCACGAGGAACACGCCGAAGAGCCCGCGGTCGGGGATGGTGCCGCCGGACGTGACGGCGAGCCGCTGGGCGCCGGGGCGGCCGGTGATCGTGCCCGCGTCGCGGTCCCAGACGAGGCGGGGGCGCAGCTCGGCGAACTCGTCGGACGGGTACCGGCCGGCGAGCAGGTCGAGCACCGCCTCGTACGCGGAGCGGGGGAGGCCCGCGAACGGGGCGCTTCGCCGCACGAGGTCGAACCAGGCCTCGACGTCGATCGTGTCGACCGCGGCCGCGGCGACCGTCTGCTGGGCGAGGACGTCGAGCGGGTTCGCCGGCACGCGGAGCGACTCGATCTCGCCCCGCACCATGCGGTCGGCGGCGACGGCCGCGTGGATGAGGTCCGCCTGGTGGGTGGGGAAGACGACGCCCGTGCTGATCTCGCCGACCTGGTGGCCGGCGCGCCCGACGCGCTGCAGGCCGCTCGCCACGGACGGTGGGGCGCCGACCTGCACGACGAGGTCGACGGAGCCCATGTCGATGCCGAGTTCGAGGCTGGAGGTCGCGACGACGCAGCGCAGGCGCCCCGACTTCAGGTCGTCCTCGATGTCGGCCCGCTGCTCCTTGCTCACGCTGCCGTGGTGCGCCCGCGCGAGCAGGGGGCTCGCGCCGCGGGTCGATCCGCTCTGCGCCGGCGTCGCGACGGCGGCGGGCGTGCCTCGGTCGGGCAGGGCGCCCACCATCGCGAGCTCCTCGGCCACCTCCGTCTCGTCGGTGGCCGCGCGCTCGAGCCGTTCGGCGTACTCCTCGTTCAGGCGGGCCGTGAGGCGCTCGGCGAGCCGCCGGGAGTTGGCGAACACGATCGACGACCGGTGCTCGAGCACGAGGTCGGTGATGGCCGACTCGACGTGCGGCCAGATCGAGCCGGTGCGGGGCGGCAGGGGATCGTCGGGGTCGAACACCGCGCCGGCCGCCGAGCCCTCGCGCGGGCCGGCCGGCGCATCGTCGGCGGGCCAGCCGCTGCCGAGGTCCGGATCCGCCATGTCCTCGACCGGCACCACGACCGAGAGGTCGAAGGTCTTCTGGGCCGCGGGCGCGACGACCGTGACGGGTGCGCGGCCGCCGAGGAACCGCGCGATCTCCTGCACCGGCTTCACCGTGGCGGACAGGCCGATGCGTTGCGCCGGCGTCTCGAGCAGCGCGTCGAGCCGCTCGAGGGAGAGCGCGAGGTGGGAGCCGCGCTTCGTCGCGGCGACGGCGTGCACCTCGTCGATGATCACGGTGTCCACCGATCGCAGGGTCTCCCGCGCCTGCGAGGTGAGCAGCAGGAACAGCGACTCGGGCGTCGTGATGAGGATCTCGGGCGGATCCGCGGACAGCTGCCGCCGCTCCGCCTGCGGGGTGTCGCCGGACCGCACTCCGACGCGGATGGGCGGGGGAGCGGTGCCGAGGCGTTTCGCGGTCTGCGTGACGCCGACGAGCGGGCTGCGGAGGTTGCGCTCCACGTCGACGGCGAGCGCCTTCAGCGGCGAGATGTAGAGGACGCGGGTGCCGGTGGTCTCGTCCGGGTCGCGATGGGCGAGCCGGTCGATCGCCCAGAGGAACGCGGCGAGCGTCTTGCCGGAGCCGGTCGGGGCGACGACGAGCGCGTGCCGCCCCTTCGCGATGGCCCGCCACGCGCCGACCTGGGCGTCGGTGGGCGCGCGGAACGCGCCGACGAACCACTCGCGGGTCGCGGCTCCGAAGGCGTCGAGCACCTCGTGCATGGTCAGGGGATTGTGCACCCCCGGGCCGACAGCGCCGCGCAGCGGGCGGGTGCGCTCAGGCCGCGAGGAACGCGGCCACGTCGGCGAGCTCGGCTGCGGCGACCCCGTGGGCGAGCATCGGATAGACGCGCTCGTCGGCCGTCGCGTGTCCCTCGAGCCACCCGCGGGTGCGCTCGATCGCGGACGCGGGGATCACCGGATCGATCGCGCCGCGGCCCCACAGCACCGGCGGCCGGAGGCGAGCCAGTTCGTCGTCGGCCGGTCCGTCGACCGTGGGCAGGAAACCCGACAGCACCACGGCCGCTGCGAACCGCCGAGGTGCGGTGCGCAGCAGCTGCAGGGCCACCGCGCCGCCCTGCGAGAAGCCGAGCAGCCGGATCCGTTTCGCGCCGCGGCCGGCCGCGGCCTCGCGGTCCAGCCACTCGAGCACCGCGGCGGCGGCCTCGTCGAGGCCGATCCCGCCGCCGACGTCCGCCGCCGGCTCCGCCCAGGCGCGGCCGCCCTGCCAGGGCAGCGGACCCCGCAGCGCGACGATCCGATCGGGCAGGTGCAGCGCGTCCGCCAGGGGCAGCAGGTCTCGCTCGTCGGCACCCCGGCCGTGCAGCAGCAGGAGCAGGGAGTCGGCGTCGGCAGGGCCGGAGGAGTGCGCCGCGGCGTCGTCGATCCGCATCCCGCGATCCTGCCAGTGCTCGGTGAAGGGGCGCCCGTTCCCCCGCGACGCGCCCGGGCGGGTAAAAAGGGGGCGTGAGCACCGTGGGGACCCCTGATCCGAATCCGGGCTGGCTCGGCGACGACGAGCTGGCGCTCATCCGGCGCCGCCTGCCGCTGCTGTACGTCGAGGCCGTTCCCGTGCGCGTCGACGGGATGGGGCGGGTCACCGAGGTCGGGCTCCTGCTCCGCGTGGGCATGAGCGGCACGATCACCCGGACCATCGTGTCGGGCCGCGTCATGTTCGGGGAGACGCTGCGCGACGCGCTCTTCCGTCACCTCGAGAAGGATCTCGGGCCGATGGCGTTCCCGCAGCTGCCGGCGAGCTCCGTGCCGTTCCAGGTGGCCGAGTACTTCCCGACCCCGAGCATCACGCAGTACACCGACGACCGGCAGCACGCGGTCGCCCTGGCGTACGTCGTGCCGGTCACCGGCACCTGCGACCCGAGGCAGGACGCGCTCGAGCTCACCTGGATGACCCCGGAGGAGGCGGCGAGCGACTCGATCGTGCGGGAGACCGAAGGGGGGCGGGGCGCGCTCGTGCGCGCCGCGCTCGCATCCGTCGGCGTGCTCGGCTGACCTCGGCGGTTCATGGGCGGGGCGTCGCGCCTGATCGGTAGGTTCGGCGGCCGTGCCGCCCCTTCCGCAAGCCCTGATCCAGGCCGCCCCCGTGATCGTGCTCCCGGTGGGGGTGCCGGTGCTCGCCGTGGCGGGCGCGGTGCTCGCCGTCGTCGACGCCGGGTTCCGCTTCCGCAAGGCCGGTGGCGGGGTGGCGCTGGCCGTGCTCGAGCTCGTGCTGGGGCTGCTGCTCTTCGTCGCCGCGTTCGGGCCCGTGCAGCGGTTCGTCTCGACGTCGATCCCGGTGCTCTACCTGGCCGTGCCGCTCGAGGTCGTGCTGGTCGTGCTGCTGCTCGTGCGCGGATCCCGCAAGGCGGGGCTCGTCTGGCTGACGGTGCTCACGATCCTCGTGAACGGCGCGACGGCGGTGCTCGCCCTGCTGCACCGCTGACGAGTCAGGCGGCGTCGTCCGCGGTCTCGGGCGGCAGCTCGTCGAACGACGGGGCGAGCTGCTTCAGCCGCAGGCCGCGCCACTGCCAGAGGGACCAGACGCCCGGCCACATCGCCGGGGTGGCCGGCCCGGCGTCGAACTCGAGCCGGTCGCGGTAGAGCGTCGCCGACGGGTCGTCGGGATGCGGCGACACCGCCATGCGGTGGTACCAGCTGCGGAACACCGACGGCGCACCGGTGAGGCCCGAACCGCTGTCGCGCACGATCCGTACGCCGGGGTGGCGGTCGGTGTCGAGGCTGATGCCGAGTTCCTGCACCCCCAGGGACAGGGCTCCGGCCGCGAGGAGCTGCACCGGATGCGAGCCGGCCTCCCAGATCGACGGGAAGCCGCCGTCCTCGAGCGAGGCGTAGCCCAGCCAGGGCCCGGCGACCTCCCGCATCACCGTGGGGGAGCGGAGGGCACGCCAGGCGGCCTCTGGCCGGGTGTCGAGCCGTTCCTTCAGCATCACGGTCATCCGCACAGGGGACAGTATCGACGGCTCGGCCGGGCGTGCCCACCACCCGCCGGACTCACACCGTTCCCGGGGGAACACGAGCGGGCCGGCCGCGTTGTCCTCCCCGGGGCCGACGGTCCCACCGAGGAGAGGGTTCGCATGAAGGCAGTACTGGGAAACACCGTGATCGCCGAGGCGCCGAAGGAGGAGCTGCTCTCGATCGAGGGCAACTGGTACTTCCCGCCGTCGAGCGTGACGAGCGAGCTGCTCGAGAAGAGCCCGACGCCGTACACGTGCCCCTGGAAGGGCGAGTGCCAGTACTTCACGATCAGCGTCGACGGGCAGCGGCTGCAGGACCGCGCGTGGAGCTACCCCCACCCCTACCCGACCGCCTTCGACCGCGTGGGCGCCGACTTCAGCGACTACGTCGCGTTCTGGAAGGAGGTCCGCGTCACCGACTGACGCGGATCCAGCTCGCCGTTACCCGGTAACGGAACGACGGCGATCCGGGGCGACCCCCACCGTCATTCGTCCGGATCGCCGTCATTCGGCAGGGCGTGGGCGGCACCCGTCGTCGACGGAGGATCCGGTCGTCGACGGAGGACCAGAAGGGCGGCCGAGTCCTCCGTGAGCGACGAGATCCTCCGTTGCCGACGGGCGCAGGTGTCCGGACCGTCCCGGCCGTAGGAAATCGTCCCGCCCGTAGGTTCGGTGCCGACCCCACGACCCGCGATCGCCCCTCTTCACGCAGCGGCCCCGACCTCCCGCCGCCGCCACGTGATCAGCGCGGCCGACGAGAACCGCCGCGTGCAGACGCCGCAGGACAGCGGCGCCGAGGGCCGCCGGAACCGGTAGTGCTCGTGCCCCGCCGGGCAGCTGCCCACCCAGGGGGCCTGGTCCTCGGCGATGGGCCTGTGGTGCAGCCGCCTGCCGGTGTACCCGATCCGCCGCCCGACCGCCTGCCAGCGGGGCCCGTGCGCGGCGCCCGACCCGGCGAGCGCATGCGCGATCTCGTGCAGCAGCACCTGGCGGACCTCCTCGAGCGGGCTGCCCGCCACGAGATGCCTCGAGACCGTGATGCGCCGGCGCGCGTAGTCGCAGGCGCCCGCCCGCCGTCGCGCGTTGTCGAGGCCGAAGCGCCAGCCCGCCCCGGGGAGGTGGGTCGCGAACAGCTCGGCGGCGAGCCGGGCGACCTCCTCCGCATCCGTCATGGGCGGAACCCTAGGACGGACCGGCGACGGTCCCGTGCGGCTCAGCGCTCCAGGAAGAGTCCGCGGTCGGGTTCGGGCGAACCGGTCGCGGTGGCGTCCGTGACGACGGGGGTGCCGCCGATCAGGGTGGCGAGGGCGTCCCCGTCGACGGCCTGCGCCGGATGCGGTCCGGCGGCGAGCAGGCGCGGCAGCCAGCCGAGGGGCCGCGGCTCGGCGGAGGCGACGATCACGACGTTGCCGAACCGGCGCCCCTTCAGCACCTGCGGCTCCGCGATCGCCGCGACGGCCGGCAGGACGGCCCGCACGGTGGCCAGCTGGCTCCGCGCGAACGGCAGCCCCGTCCCGTCCGCCACGTTGACTGCGAGCACGCCGCCCGGGTTCAGCAGACGGGCGGCCAGCCGGTAGAACTCGACGCTCGTCACCTGGGGCGGGATCCGCGCGCCCGCGAACACGTCGACGACCACGAGGTCGGCGGTGCCGACGAGCCCCTCCGGCAGACGCTCCGCCACCTCGCGGGCGTCGCCGTACCGGACCCGGATGGAGGCCTGCTTCGGCAGCGGCAGCCGCTCGCGCACCAGGTCGACGAGGGCCCGCTCGAGCTCCACGACCTGCTGGCGGGAGCCCGGCCGGGTCCAGGCGATGTAGCGGGGGAGGGTGAGCGCGCCCGCGCCGAAGTGCACGGCCGTGACGGGGGAGCCCGGCTCCCCGAGGGAGTCGATCACGTGGCCGATCCGCGCGATGTACTCGAAGGCGAGGTCGGTCGGATCGGTCGGGTTCACGCTCGACTGCGGCGTGCCCCCGACGACCAGCTCGTAGCGGTCGGGCTGCCAGCGGTCCCGCTCGATCGTCGCGACGAGCCCGCCGTCGAGCAGCACGGAGTCCGAAGTGGCCACCGCTGGACCCTAGGACATCCGCTCGGAACGCCGTCCTGGAGCGGGAAGAGCACCGCGCGCCGCGCGGTTATAGCCCATGTATGGGAACCGGGTCAAGCACCGCGCTGGACACGTCGCGTTCTTATGCCTATAGTTGTCCCTTGCGCTCACTGGTCGGCCCCTGCCACCAGTCGACTTCTCGCCCTCATATTGCGGTCGGCGATCCCGTGCGCCCGCCCCTCGTCCCCTCGAGGCCGGCTGGTGCCCGGGTGGTCTCGAGTGCGCGGACACGCCGCTTCCTCAACCGACACGACAGGAATCAGGACCGCGCGATGCGCTGGGTCCTGACCGAAAGGTCCAATCTCCTTGGTTTCTGCGCCTGACGCCACCACTCCGCTCACCGGCCGAGGGGCGTCCCGCCTCTCCTTCGCCAAGATCACCGACACGCTGACGGTCCCCGACCTGCTGGCCCTCCAGACGGAGAGCTTCGACTGGCTCGTGGGCAGCGACGCCTGGAAGGCCCGTGTGGCCGAGGCGGAAGCCGCCGGCCGCACCGACCTGCCCGCCCAGAGCGGCCTCGAGGAGATCTTCGAGGAGATCTCCCCGATCGAGGACCTCAGCGAGACGATGCAGCTGAGCTTCACGAACCCGTTCCTCGAGGAGAAGAAGTACTCGCTCGAGGAGTGCAAGGAGCGCGGCAAGACCTACGCCGCGCCGCTGTACGTCGAGGCCGAGTTCATGAACCACCTCACGGGTGAGATCAAGACCCAGACGGTCTTCATGGGCGACTTCCCGCTCATGACCGACAAGGGCACGTTCATCATCAACGGCACCGAGCGCGTGGTCGTCAGCCAGCTCGTGCGTTCGCCCGGCGTGTACTTCGAGCGCCAGCAGGAGAAGACCTCCGACAAGGACGTCTACTCGGCGCGCATCATCCCGAGCCGCGGTGCCTGGCTCGAGTTCGAGATCGACAAGCGCGACCAGGTGGGCGTGCGCATCGACCGCAAGCGCAAGCAGTCCGTCACCGTGTTCCTCAAGGCCCTCGGCCTGACGAGCGAGGAGATCCTCGAGTCCTTCAAGGGCTTCTCGTCCATCGAGCTCACACTCGAGAAGGACAACATCCTCACGAAGGACGAGGCGCTCAAGGACATCTACCGCAAGCTGCGCCCGGGCGAGCAGGTCGCCGCGGAGGCCGCTCGCGCGCTCCTCGACAACTTCTACTTCAACCCGAAGCGCTACGACCTCGCCAAGGTCGGCCGCTACAAGATCAACCGCAAGCTCGGCATCGACGCGCCGCTGTCCGACAGCGTGCTCACCGTCGACGACATCATCGCGACGATCCGCTACCTCGTCGCGCTCCACGACACCGCCGCCCCCGGCGTGAAGCAGGTCGGCGAGCGCACGTGGGCGATCGAGGGGGTGCGCGACGGCCAGCCGGTCGACGTGCGGCTCGACGTGGACGACATCGACCACTTCGGCAACCGCCGCATCCGCGCCGTGGGCGAGCTCATCCAGAACCAGGTCCGCACGGGCCTGTCGCGGATGGAGCGCGTCGTCCGCGAGCGGATGACCACGCAGGACATCGAGGCGATCACGCCGCAGACCCTGATCAACGTGCGCCCCGTCGTGGCCGCGATCAAGGAGTTCTTCGGCACCAGCCAGCTGTCGCAGTTCATGGACCAGAACAACCCGCTCGCGGGCCTGACCCACAAGCGTCGCCTCTCGGCGCTGGGCCCCGGTGGTCTGTCCCGTGAGCGTGCCGGCGTCGAGGTGCGCGACGTGCACCCGAGCCACTACGGCCGCATGTGCCCGATCGAGACGCCGGAAGGCCCGAACATCGGCCTCATCGGCTCGCTCGCGTCGTTCGCGCGGATCAACTCCTTCGGCTTCATCGAGACGCCGTACCGCCGCGTGGAGAACGCCGTCGTCACCGACGACATCCACTACCTCACCGCGAGCGAGGAGGACGAGTACCTCGTCGCGCAGGCGAACGCCCCGCTGAACCCCGACTTCTCCTTCGCCGAGGACCAGGTGCTGGTCCGCCCCAAGGGCGGCGAGGTGGAGCTGGTCGACAAGGGCCGCGTCGACTACATGGACGTCAGCCCGCGCCAGATGGTGTCGGTCGCGACGTCGCTGATCCCGTTCCTCGAGCACGACGACGCGAACCGCGCCCTGATGGGTGCGAACATGCAGCGTCAGGCCGTCCCGCTGCTCCGCAGCGAGAGCCCGGTCGTCGGCACCGGCATGGAGGGCTACGCGGCCATCGACGCCGGTGACGTGGTCACCGTGAACAACGCGGGTGTCGTCAGCGAGGTGTCGGCGGACGTCGTCACCGTGCAGCTCGACGACGGCGGCACCGAGTCCTACTACCTCCGCAAGTTCGACCGCTCCAACCAGGGCACGTCGTACAACCACCGGGTGATCGTCGACGCCGGCCAGCGCGTCGAGGTCGGCCAGGTGCTCGCGGACGGCCCGGCGACGGAGAACGGCGAGCTCGCGCTCGGCAAGAACCTCCTCGTCGCGTTCATGCCGTGGGAGGGCCACAACTTCGAGGACGCGATCATCCTCAGCCAGAACCTGGTGAAGGACGACGTCCTCTCCTCGATCCACATCGAGGAGTACGAGGTCGACGCCCGCGACACCAAGCTCGGCAAGGAGGAGATCACCCGTGA
>DASYJR010000185.1:0-9375 GCA_035996305.1 Amnibacterium sp.
GGCCGCAGCCCATGTGAACCGGGTGCTCGAGGCCGCCGCGGCGCTGCCGCGCCTCGTGAAGCACGACGGCTACGACTGGCACCTGCACGCGGTGCCGAACGACGCGCCCTTCGAGCGGCGGATCCTCGTGGAGACCGCGATGGCCGTCTCCGACCTCGTGCGGGCCGACGAGCTCGGCCGCTTGAAGGAGTGCGCCGCCGACGACTGCACGGCCGTGCTCGTCGACCTGTCCCGCAACCGCTCGAAGCGGTTCTGCGACGTCGGCAACTGCGGCAACCGTGCGAACGTCTCCGCCTACCGCGCCCGCCGAGCCCTCGGCGCCTGAGCCGGACCTGAGCGTGCACGAGACCGACGTACCCTCGAGGGCGAGGAAAGGACGGTCGGACGTGCCTGCTGTGAACCTGGGGATGCCGAAGGTGCCCGAGGTGCTCGCCCCGCGCCGCAAGTCGAGGCAGATCCGCGTCGGCAAGGTGCTGGTCGGCGGCGACGCCCCCGTCAGCGTGCAGTCGATGACCACCACGCCGACCCCGAACATCAACGCGACGCTGCAGCAGATCGCGGAGCTGACCGCCTCCGGCTGCGACATCGTGCGGGTGGCCGTCCCCTCGCGGGACGACGCGGAGGCGCTGCCGATCATCGCGAAGAAGAGCCAGATCCCGGTCATCGCCGACATCCACTTCCAGCCGAACTACGTGTTCGCGGCGATCGACGCGGGCTGCGCCGCGGTGCGCGTGAACCCCGGCAACATCCGCAAGTTCGACGACCAGGTGAAGCAGATCGCGGATGCGGCGAAGGCGGCCGGGGTCTCGATCCGCATCGGCGTGAACGCCGGCTCCCTCGATCCGCGCCTGCTCGAGAAGTACGGCAAGGCCACGCCGGAGGCGCTCGTCGAGAGCGCCGTCTGGGAGGCGAGTCTGTTCGAGGAGCACGACTTCCACGACTTCAAGATCTCGGTCAAGCACAACGACCCCATCGTGATGGTCAAGGCCTACCGGATGCTCGCCGAGCGCGGCGACTGGCCGCTCCACCTCGGCGTCACGGAGGCGGGCCCGGCGTTCCAGGGGACCATCAAGAGCGCCACCGCGTTCGGCATCCTGCTCGGCGAGGGCATCGGCGACACGATCCGGGTCTCGCTGTCCGCCCCGCCCGTCGAGGAGGTGAAGGTCGGCCTGCAGATCCTGCAGTCGTTGAACCTCCGCGAGCGCAAGCTCGAGATCGTCTCGTGCCCGTCGTGCGGGCGTGCGCAGGTCGACGTCTACTCGCTCGCCGACAGCGTCACCGAGGGGCTGCAGGGCATGAGCGTGCCCCTGCGCGTGGCGGTCATGGGCTGCGTCGTGAACGGACCGGGCGAGGCGCGCGAGGCCGACCTCGGCGTCGCGTCCGGCAACGGCAAGGGCCAGATCTTCGTCAAGGGCAAGGTCATCAAGACGGTGCCGGAGGCCGAGATCGTCGAGACGCTGATCGCGGAGGCGAACCGGCTGGCGGACGAGATGGGCCCCGACGCCCCGCTCGGCACCGCCCAGGTGCTCACCGCCTGAGGCGCCCCCAGCGCCGATCCTTTGAACGCACGCTTGCCACTTTCTGACCTCACCCGTCCGGAATGAGGGCAGAAAGTGGCAAGTGTGCGCTGGCGGACGACACCCGGAATGGGGGTCCCATCAGGGGGCGTCCTGCTTGGACCGTGCAGCGCGCGGGAATAGCCTTGCGCCCACCAGGTGGCCCGAACGGCGTACCCGGCCACGGACCCCGCGTCGATCCTTCGACCCGGGGTCCGCGTTCGTTCACCGGTAGGTTCGGATGCCGTGGTCACGCGAATGAGCCGGTTGTTCCTCCGCACGCTCCGGGAGGATCCCGCCGACGCCGAGTTCGCGAGCCACAGGCTGCTCGTCCGCGCCGGGTACATCCGGCGCCAGGCGCCGGGGATCTTCGCCTGGCTGCCGCTCGGCCTGAAGGTCAGGGCGAAGGTCGAGGCGATCGTCCGCGAGGAGATGGAGGCCGCCGGCGCGCAGGAGGTGCACTTCCCGGCCCTGCTGCCCGCGGAGGCCTACCGGCTGACCGGCCGCTACGCCGAGTACGGCGACGACATCTTCCGGCTTCAGGACCGCAAGGGCGTCGACTACGTGCTCGCGCCCACGCACGAGGAGGCGTTCGCGCTGCTCGTGAAGGACCTGTACTCGTCCTACAAGGACCTGCCGCTCACGATCTACCAGATCCAGGACAAGTACCGCGACGAGCCCCGGCCCCGCGCCGGTCTCCTCCGCGGCCGCGAGTTCACGATGAAGGACGCGTACTCCTTCGACATCGACGACGAGGGCCTCGACGCCTCCTACGAGCTGCAGCGCGCCGCCTACGAGCGCGTGTTCCGCCGGCTCGGTCTCGACTACGTCGTCGTGTCCGCGCACGCCGGTGCGATGGGCGGTTCGCGCAGCGAGGAGTTCCTGCACCCGACGCCGATCGGCGACGACACCTTCGTGCGGTCCCCGGACGGGTACGCGGCGAACGTGGAGGCCTTCCGCACCCTCGCCCCCTCGCCCAGGGACGCGTCCGCCCTGCCGGCCGCGCTCGTCTTCGACTCGCCGAACACCCCGACCATCGCCACCCTCGTCGCGCTCGTGAACGAGCGGCACCCGCGTGCGGACGGCCGGGCCTGGACGGCCGCGGACACCCTGAAGAACATCGTCCTCGCGCTCATGCACATCGACGGACGCCGCGAGATCGTCGTCGTCGGCATCCCCGGCGACCGCGACGCGGACCTGAAGCGCGCCGAGGCCACGTTCTTCCCCGCCGCGGTCGAGGCCGCGACCGAGGAGGACTTCACGGCGCACCCGGCCCTCGTCAAGGGCTACATCGGCCCCTGGTCGGCATCCGGCCCGGTGCTCGGGGAGGCGTCGCCGAGCCGGATCCGCTACCTCGTCGACCCGCGGGTCGTGGACGGCACCGACTGGGTCACCGGCGCGAACGAGCCGGAGCGGCACGTCCTGTCGCTGGTCGCCGGTCGCGACTTCACGCCCGACGGCACGGCCGAGGTCGCCGAGGTGCGCGCGGGGGATCCTGCCCCGGACGGATCCGGTCCCGTCGAGCTCGCCCGCGGCACCGAGATCGGCCACGTCTTCGCGCTCGGCCGCAAGTACGCGGACGCGCTCGGGCTCAAGGTGCTCGACCCGAACGGCAAGCTCGCCACCGTCACGATGGGCTCCTACGGCATCGGCGTGACGCGTGATCTGGCCCTCGTCGCGGAGGCGAACTCCGACGCGAAGGGCCTGGTCTGGCCGCGCTCGATCGCGCCGTTCGACGTGCACGTCGTGGCGACGGGCAAGGACGAGGCCGTGTTCGAGGAGGCCGAGCGGATCGGGCGGGAGCTCGAGCTGCGCGGCGCCGACGTGCTCGTCGACGATCGGCGGGTGTCGCCGGGCGTGAAGTTCGCGGACGCGGAGCTGCTCGGCGTGCCGAGCATCGTCGTGGTCGGCCGTGGGCTCGCGGACGGCGTCGTCGAGCTGCGCGACCGCGCCTCCGGGGAGACCGAGCACGTGCCGGTCGACCAGATCGTGGACCGGGTCGCCGGGCTGCTCGAGCCCTAGGCGATCCGCTCGGCGATGGTGATCGTGGCGGTGTCGATCCGCTGCGGCACGCCGTCGAACGCGGCCCGGCGCTCCTCCGAGGCCGCGTAGCGCTCGTCGACGGCGCGGAACGCCTCCCGATCGCCCTCGACCGAGACCGCCCAGACGAACTCGTCGTTCTCCGGGATCGCGTACGCGAACTCCACGCGGAAGCCGTGCGCGGTGCGCGCGGGCACGATCTGCTCGCGCCACCAGTCGAGGAACGCGGGCAGCTCGCCGCCCACGATCCGGTAGCGGCGCAGCTGCACCGTGCGCCCGTCGTCGTCCGTCCCCACCATCGGAGGCCCTCCGTCCCGCCTGCTCGGCGCTGCTACCGTAGTGGTCCCGGTGGAGCGGCGGCTCCGGCCGGGACCCAAGTGGACAGTGGAGGGATGGCGATGGAGATCGACCTCGCCGTGCTTCGGCTGATGGAGCGTGAACGGGAGATCCCGTTCGACGAGCTCCTCCGCATCATCGAGGCCGCGGTGCTCACCGCCTACCTCAAGCACACCGGCCAGCCCGAGCATCCGACGCCGGGCACGCCGCGACCGCGCGTGCACATCGACCGGAAGACGGGCGGCGTCACGGTGCTCGTGCCCGAGCTCGACGAGCAGGGCGAGCAGATCGGCGAGTCCGAGGACGAGCCGCACGACTTCGGCCGCATCGCCGCCTTCGCGGCGAAGCAGGTCATCAACCAGCGCCTGCGCGATCTCGGCGACGAGCGGATCCTCGGCGAGTTCAAGGGTCGCGAGGGCGACATCGTCGCCGGTGTGATCCAGCAGGGCCCGAACCCGAGGATGGTGCACGTCGACCTCGGCAGCGTCGAGGCGATCCTGCCGCCTGAGGAGCAGGTGCCGGGCGAGACCTACGCGCACGGCGAGCGGATCCGCGTCTACGTCACGAGCGTCTCCCGGGGCGCGAAGGGTCCGTCGATCACCGTCTCGCGCACGCATCCGTCGATCGTGCGCAAGCTGTTCGCGCTCGAGGTGCCGGAGATCGCGTCCGGGCTCGTCGAGATCACCGCGCTGGCGCGCGAGGCCGGCCACCGGTCGAAGGTCGCCGTGAAGGCGACGCAGCCGGGGGTGAACGCGAAGGGCGCGGCGATCGGTGAGCTGGGGCAGCGGGTCCGGGCGGTCTCGGCCGAGCTCGGCGGCGAGAAGATCGACATCGTCGACCACTCGGACGACCTCGCCACCTTCGTCGCCAACGCGCTCTCGCCCGCACGGGTGTCGTCCGCGTTCGTGATCGACAAGAGCACGAAGGCGGTGCGGGCGCTCGTGCCGGACTACCAGCTGTCGCTCGCGATCGGCAAGGAGGGCCAGAACGCCCGCCTCGCAGCGAAGCTGACGGGCGCGAAGATCGACATCCAGCCCGACTCCATCCTCGACGGGGAGTAGGGCAGTGGCCCGCCGTCGCGGACACGTCGTCGTGGTGGGCGACGCGCTGATCGACGAGATCCACGACGAGGCGGGCGTCCGCGACGTGGTGGGCGGCGCGGCGCTGAACGTCGCGGTCGGCCTCACCCGGCTCGGGGTGCCGACGACGCTCGTCGCGATGGTGGCGGACGACGAGGACGGCGCGACCGTGCAGGCGTTCCTCGAGCACTTCGGCGTGCGCCTCGTCGCGACCCCCTCGCCGCGCGGCACCGCCCGCGCGATCGCCACGACGACGGAGGGGGAGGCCCGCTACCTCTTCAACGACGCGGCGGTGCACCGGGCGATCGACTTCGGCGGCGCGGCCGGCGAGGTCCTGGACGCCGCACCGCTCGTCGTCGTCAGCTGCTACCCGTTCGACCACGACGATCTCACCGACGCCCTGCTCGACGCGGTGGGGGATCCGGCGGCCCGGCTCGTCGTGGATCCGAACCCGCGCCCCGCCCTGCTCGCCGACCTGCCGGCCTTCGTCCGCAACCTCGACCGGGTCGCGGCCGCGGTGCGGCTCGTGAAGATCGGCGACGAGGACGCCGCCCTGCTCTACGGCACCGAACTCGACGAGGCGGCCCGTCGCCTGCAGCGCCAGGGCGCCCGCTTCGTGCTGGCCACCGCCGGCCGTCGGGGCGCGTCGCTGCTCACCCCGGAGGGCCGGCTCGACGTGCCGGTCGCCGAGCTGCCGGGGCCGATCGTCGACACGATCGGCGCGGGCGACGCCACCCTGGCCGCGATCACCGACGCCCTCCTGCGCGCGGATCGCGAGGACGGCGGCGACGCCCTGTTCTGGGAGGGCGCCCTGCAGAACGCGATGATCATCGCCGCGGCGACCTGCCGCTCCGCGGGTCCGCTGCTCCAGCTGCCCTGACGCCGCGGATCGGTCCCGCGCGGAGGTCGACGGCCCGGGCGTGGGCCGACACGCCGTGCCGGCCTCCACCCGGCACGGATGCCTCCGGCCGGCGCAGGTCGTGGTCCGGCGCGCACCCCGGAATGCCCGCCGCCAGAAGGGCGTTGCACATCTCGAGCACCGTCGGGCTCGCATCCACGCGCCCGACCGGTAGACTCGTCGGCGGCCGGTCGGACCCGGCCCTCTCCGCCTGCCGCACGATCCGTGCGCAGGCTCTCATCCCCCTTGAGGTGGAACAGGCACATGGACAAGCGATGAGCGACTCGAGATGAGCTCCGCACCGCATTAACGGCCTGCCTGTCTGGCAGGTCCAGACAGGAGAACTGTGGCGAAACCACGCGTCCACGAAATCGCATCCGATCTCGGCATCGACACGAAGCTCGCACTCGCGAAGCTGAAGGAGATGGGCGAGTTCGTCAAAGGCCCGTCGTCGAGCGTCGAGCCCCCCGTCGTCCGCAAGCTGAGGGCGAAGCTCGCCGCGGACGGCATCCCCATGGGCGGGACCTCGGCCACGCCCGCGCCCGGTCCTCGACCGGTCGCCCAGGCGCCGGGCCGCGCTCCGGCACGCCCGCAGCAGCCGGCACCCGCCGCGCCGCCGGCGCAGCAGCCGACCGCGGCACCCGAGGCCCGGCCGAGCACGCCCGCCCCGCAGGCGCGTCCGGCGACCCCCCAGCCCGAGCAGCAGCAGCCCGCGACCCAGGCCGAGCGGCCCGCGACCGAGGCCGAGCGGCCCGCGGCGCAGACCCGGCCCGAGCCGGGCGGCGACGCGCCCCGTGCGCCGCAGGCCGCCCCCGATGCCGGTTCGAGCGCCCCGACGCCCACGAGCGCGATCCCGCGCCCGCAGCCGCGCCCCGGCGCCCCGCGTCCCGGCAACAACCCCTTCGCGTCGAGCCAGGGCATGGGCCGTGCGCCCGTGCCGCGTCCCGGCAACAACCCGTTCGCCTCGAACCAGGGCATGCGTCCCGGTGGCGGCGGCACGAACGGCATCCCGCGTCCGGGCGCTCCGCGTCCCGGTGCCCCGCGTCCCGGCGCTCCGCGTCCGGGTGGGCCCGGCATGGGTGCCCCGCGTCCGACCGGCTTCGGCCAGCGTCCGGGTGGACCCGGCGCTCGTCCCGGCGGTGCCGGTGCGGGTGCGCGTCCGGGCGGTGCCGCCGGCGGCGGCTTCCAGCGCCCCGCGGGCGGCTTCAGCGGTCCGCGTCCGGGTGGTGGCGGCCGTGGCCGCGGTCCCGGTGGTGGTACCGCAGGTGCCTTCGGCAAGGGCGGCGGCAAGTCCCGTCAGCGCAAGTCGAAGCGGACGAAGCGCGCCGAGTTCGAGATGCGGACGGCGCCGACGCTCGGCGGCGTCAGCGTTCCGCGCGGCGACGGCAGCACGGTCGTCCGTCTGCGCCGCGGCGCGTCCATCACGGACTTCGCGGACAAGATCGACGCGAGCCCGGGCAACCTCGTCACGGTGCTGTTCCACCTCGGTGAGATGGCGACCGCGACCGAGTCGCTCGACGAGGCCACCTTCCAGGTGCTGGGCGAGGAGCTCGGCTACCGGATCGAGATGGTCTCGCCCGAGGACGAGGACCGCGAGCTGCTCGAGGGCTTCGACATCGAGTTCGAGTACGACGAGGACGAGGAGGATCTCGAGATCCGCCCGCCGGTCGTCACGGTCATGGGTCACGTCGACCACGGCAAGACGAAGCTGCTCGACTCCATCCGCAACGCGAACGTCGTCGCCGGTGAGGCGGGGGGCATCACCCAGCACATCGGTGCCTACCAGGTGTGGACGGAGCACGAGGGCTACGAGCGCGCGATCACCTTCATCGACACCCCGGGCCACGAGGCGTTCACCGCCATGCGTGCCCGCGGTGCGCAGGTGACCGACCTCGCGATCCTGGTGGTCGCCGCGGACGACGGCGTCATGCCGCAGACCGTGGAGGCGCTGAACCACGCGCAGGCGGCGGGTGTGCCGATCGTCGTGGCCGTGAACAAGATCGACAAGGAGGGCGCGAACCCGGCGAAGGTCAGGCAGCAGCTCACCGAGTTCGGTCTGGTCGCGGAGGAGTACGGCGGCGACACGATGTTCGTCGACGTCTCGGCGCGGAACAACGTCGGGATCGACGACCTGCTCGACGCGGTGCTGCTCACCGCCGACGCGGGTCTCGACCTGCGGGCGAACCCGGAGCGGGACGCGCGCGGTGTGGCGATCGAGGCACGGCTCGACAAGGGCCGCGGTGCGGTCGCGACGGTGCTCATCCAGGCCGGAACCCTGCGCGTCGGCGACGCCATCGTGGCGGGCACGGCCTACGGCCGCGTCCGGGCGATGACGGACGAGAACGGCGTCGCCCTGGCCGAGGCGGGCCCGTCCCGTCCGGTGCAGGTGCAGGGCCTCTCGACCGTCCCGCGAGCGGGCGACACCTTCCTCGTCACCGAGGAGGACCGCACCGCCCGGCAGGTCGCCGAGAAGCGTGAGGCCGCGGAGCGCAACGCCCAGCTGGCGAAGGCCCGCAAGCGCATCTCGCTCGAGGACTTCATGGGCCAGATCGAGGCCGGCAAGGTCGACTCGCTGAACCTGATCATCAAGGGTGACGTCTCCGGTGCCGTCGAGGCGCTCGAGGAGTCGCTGCTGAAGATCGACGTCGACGAGAGCGTCCAGCTGCGGATCATCCACCGCGGCGTCGGTGCGGTCACCGAGTCCGACGTGAACCTGGCGACGGTCGACAACGCGATCATCATCGGCTTCAACGTGCGCCCCGACCCGAAGGCCCGCGAGCGCGCGGCCCGCGAGGGCATCGACGTGCGGTTCTACTCCGTGATCTACGCGGCCCTCGAGGACGTGGAGAACTCGCTGAAGGGGATGCTCAAGCCGGAGTTCGAGGAGGTCCAGTCGGGCCTCGCCGAGATCCGCGAGATCTTCCGCTCGTCGAAGGTCGGCAACATCGCGGGTGTCATCGTCCGCAGCGGCACGATCACGCGCAACGCGCGTGCCCGCGTCATCCGCAACGGCGTGGTCGTGGGGGACAACCTCGCGATCGAGTCGCTGCGGCGCTTCAAGGACGACGTCACCGAGGTCCGGACGGACTTCGAGTGCGGTATCGGGCTGGGTCGCTTCAACGACATCCAGATCGGTGACGAGATCGAGACGACCGAGACCAAGGAGAAGGTCCGGGTCTGATTCGCGGATCCGCATTTCCTTCGTGGATCCGCGGTTCTTGACCGACACGCCGTCCCGGGAGCACCCCGGGACGGCGTGTCGCGCCGGAACTGCGGATCCGCGAGCAGTGGAGGAGGGGTAGTGGCTGACCACGGCAGGGCTGCGAAGCTCGGCGACAGCATCAAGCAGATCATCGCGAAGCGGCTCGAGAAGGGCCTGCGGGACCCACGCCTCGGCTTCGTGACGATCACGGACGTCCGCATGACGGGCGATCTGCAGCATGCCAGCGTCTTCTTCACCGTGTAC